>DASVMX010000001.1:0-7998 GCA_036384215.1 Ktedonobacteraceae bacterium
CGATATCGCCGGAAATCCTTTGTCCTTGTCCACATCCACACCAGCGGGCGTGGTCAGAGCACACCGGACGCGCGGCTCCGGTGCATCCGGTGTGCTCTGGCCCTGTCTATTTTTGGTAATTGTTCCACGACTTGATCGGGATGGTTGCCAGGTCTTTCTCTACCAGGGCGCGGGTGAAGAGGCGGGCCTGTTTGATTTTAGTGAACAGGGGGATGTTGTGGTCGATGGCGTAGCGGCGCATGGCGTAGCCGTCGTCCTCTTCCTCCTGAGGCACGTAGTAGCTGTCGACGACGTTGATGGCGAGGTCGACTTTGTGGTCGCGGAAGTAGGTCAGGATGTTAGGCTCTTTCTGCTCATGCAGCTTGTAGAGCATGGTAGCCTCGATGCCGTTTTCGCGCATGAAGAGGCTGGTCTGCTTCGTGGCGTAGAGCGGCAGGCCGAGCTTTGCCAGCAGGCGCGCGCTCTCCAGGAAGCGCTGTTTCTTGTCCTGGCCGCCCAGGCTGATAAAGATGCCCCGCTGAGGAATGTGCCCTCCAGTGGCGATAATGGCCTTGAGATAGGCCTCCTCGATGTCCTCGCCGAAGCAGGCCACTTCTCCCGTCGAAGCCATCTCGACGTGCAGGATGGGGTCCGCGCCGGTCAGACGCGAGAAGGAGAACTGCGGCGCTTTGACGGCGGTGAAGGTCGGCGTGGGAATCTCGACGACCGGCACTTCCTCTTGAAAGAGCGTATCGACGAAGAGCGAGATCATGTTGACGCCGGTGACCTTCGAGATGAACGGGAAGGTGCGCGAGGCGCGCAGATTGGCCTCAATGACGTAAACCTGGTTCTCTTTGGCCAGGAACTGGATGTTGAAGGGTCCAGTGATCTCCAGGGCGCGGGCGATCTTGCGACCCACCTCTTCGATGCGTGCTCGCGTCTCCGCGTTGACCGTCTGAGGGGGCAGGACAATCGTGGCGTCACCGGAATGCACGCCAGCATTCTCGATATGCTCTGAGATCACAAAGGCCTTGACTTCGCCGCGCTGCGCTACCGCGTCCAGCTCGATCTCTTTGACCTTCTGGAAGAACTTCGAGACTGTCACCGGGTACTCTGGCGACACCTCGGAGGCCTCGCGGGTATAGCGTTCCAGCTGCTCCTGGTCGTAGCAGACCTTCATCGCGCTGCCTGAGAGCACGTAGGATGGGCGCACCAGCACGGGATAGCCCACGCGACCCACGAAGGCGCGCAGTTCTTCCTGGTTGGTGAACGAGGCCCAGGCTGGCTGGTGGATACCCAGCGTGTCGAGCAAATTTGAGAACTTGTGGCGGTCCTCCGCGCTGTCGATATTCTGCGCGCTGGTGCCAAGGATAGGGAAGCCGTAGCTGTGCAGGGCTTTCACGCGATTATTGGGCGTCTGTCCGCCGACCGAGACCACCACGCCGTAGGGATGCTCAAACTCGCAGATATCGGCGATGCGCTCGAAGGTCAGCTCCTCGAAGTAGAGGCGATCCGAGGTATCGTAGTCCGTCGAGACCGTTTCGGGATTGCAGTTGATGACAATCGCGCGCTTCTGATACTGTTTCAGCGCCTCAACCGTGCTTACGCTGGTCCAGTCGAATTCGACCGAGGAGCCGATGCGGTAGGGACCGGAGCCGAGCACGACCACGCCCTCCTGCTGGAGCGGCTCAATGTCGTTGTGACGTGCGTTATAGGTCATGTAGAGATAGTTGGTGTCAGACGGGAACTCGCCTGCCAGCGTGTCGATCTGCAAGATCGCCGGGAGCACGCCCAGTTGCTTACGCAGGGCACGCACCTCCAGGCCGCTCTTGCCGGTCAGTTCGCCAATGCGTTTATCAGAGAGGCCAATCTGTTTCAGTTCCAGCAGACATTCAGCGGAAAGGTCGTGATCGGCCTGGAGTGCCAGTTCGCGCACCTGAATGTGCTCGATACGCATCAGGAACCAGGGATCAATACCAGTGATCGCGTGGATCTGCTCGACCGTGATGCCATTGCGCATGGCCACGGGCAGGGCGAACATGCGCTTGGGCGTGGGCCGGTAGAGGTATTTCTCGATAATCTCCGCCTCGCTGGCGTGGCGTTCAAAGACGTTCAGCGCCGTTATGCCCTCCAGGCCCAGGTCCAGCATACGGATGGCTTTCTGGTAGGCTTCTTCAAAGGTGCGGCCAATGCCCATCACCTCGCCGACCGACTTCATGCCGGTGCCGATAGTCAGGTCCACGTTTTTGAACTTTTCCAGATCCCAGCGGGGGATCTTGACCACCACGTAGTCCAGGCTGGGCTCAAAGCAGGCCTGCGTCACGCCAGTGACCTTGTTGGTTAGTTCGGTCAGTCCGTAGCCCAGGCCCAGCTTTGCCGCCACGTAGGCCAGGGGATAGCCAGTGGCCTTGCTGGCCAGCGCGGAACTGCGCGAGAGACGCGCATTGACCTCGATCACGTAGTACTTGGAGGTTTTGGGATCGAGAGCGTACTGCACATTGCACTCACCGACGATGCCCAGGCTGCGCACAATCTCGATTGAGGCCGAGCGCAGGGTGTGGTACTCGTGGTTTGTCAGGGTCTGGCTGGGCGCGATCACCACTGACTCGCCGGTATGGATGCCCAGCGGGTCCATGTTTTCCATGTTACAGACTGTTATGCAGTTGTCGAAGCGGTCGCGCACCACCTCGTATTCGACTTCTTTATAATGGTGTAAATATTGCTCGATCAGCACCTGGGGCGCGAAGGCCAGCGCGCCGCTTACGATGTGGCGCAGCTCGTCCTCGTTGTGCGCGATGCCCGAACCCTGTCCGCCCAGCGCGTAGCCCGCGCGCACCATCACCGGGTAGCCCAGCCCCTCAGCGATGCGCAGCGACTCCTCCAGCGTCTCAGAGGTGCGGCTCTGTGGCGTAGGAATATCGATCTGGCGCAGGTGGCTTGCGAACTCCTCGCGGTCCTCGGTCAGAATAATCGCCGAAACCGGCGTCCCCAGGATCTGCACGTCATACTTCTCCAGCACGCCGCTCTTGTGTAGTTCAATCCCGCAATTCAGCGCCGTCTGGCCGCCGAAGGAGAGCAGAATCCCATCGGGCCGCTCTTTCTCAATGATTTTTTCCACGAAAAAGGGAGTGACAGGCAAGAAATAGACCTGGTCAGCCAGGAACTGAGAGGTCTGAATGGTCGCGATATTTGGATTCACCAGAACCGTCGAGATACCCTCCTCCTGGAGAGCCTTGAGAGCCTGGGAGCCGGAGTAGTCGAACTCTCCGGCCTGCCCAATTTTCAGTGCGCCCGCTCCCAACACCAGCACTTTCCGTACATCAGTCACTTAGCGTATCCCCCTTTTTCCCTTCTCAGCTACAACCCGCTCCAGGAAGTAGTCAAACAGCCAGTCAGTGTCGATTGGTCCGGGCATCGACTCCGGGTGGAACTGCACGGAGAAGAAAGGCAGTTCCTGGTGATGGATACCCTCGTTGCTGCCATCGTTGGCGTTGACGAACCAGGGTTTGAAGCCCTCTGGCAGTGTGCCAACGGCGAAACTGTGGTTCTGCGTCGTGATATAGCAGCGCTTGCTGTCCTCCAGGAGACAGGGCTGATTCTGGCTGCGATGGCCAAATTTCAGCTTGTAAGTATCGCCCCCGGCGGCCAGGGCCAGCAACTGGTGACCCAGGCAGATACCCATAACCGGCACCTGGCGGGCCATCGCGGCGCGCAGGATCTCAATCGTCCTGGTTGCCAGCCTGGGGTTGCCAGGACCATTCGAGACCAGGATACCATCGAAGGTAAAATCGAGATCGGGCGCGAACAGATCGAAGTCCCAGGGCACCGTAACCAGGCGCACCCCGCGCGCCAGCAGACTGCGCGTAATGTTGCGCTTCGCCCCGCAGTCGATCAGCACAATCGTCGTCTCGCCCGCGCCCTGCACCTGCACCTCCGGCGTCGAAACCAGCGCCACCAGGTTGTCCAGGTCGGGATCGTAGAAGGGGATATCCTCCTCGAAAACAATCTTGCCCAGCATCGTGCCATGTGTGCGGATGTGCTGGGTCAGGCGGCGCGTATCCTTGATCTCCAGTGCGGGAATACCCTCGCGGCGCAGCCAGGCGCCCAGGTTCATCGTGCTCTGTGCGTGGGAGGGCGTATCAATATAGTTTGATACAATCAGTCCGGCGATATGGATGCGGTCATCTTCCCAGCAAGACGACTTGGGGACGCCATAGTTGCCGATGATTGGATAAGTCATAATCAGAATCTGGCCGGTATAGGACGCGTCAGTAATCGCTTCGGGATAGCCCACCATGCCGGTGCAGAAGACAACCTCGCCCCCGATAGCCGTATCAGAGCCAAAGGAAGTCCCCTCGAAGCGTGTGCCATCTTCCAGGACCAGGGAGCCGCGCCGCAAAGAGGGCACAAGCAGCTCCTCATCGTGTTGAGTCTCATTTTCTGAGGGAATGGGCGTCGAAAAAGTACGCTGGTATATTGCCATGTTTTTCGTGTGTACCTTTCTTTATAGAGTAAGAAATCTTTTCTGGTGCTTGCTCTATACGTCGTTGTACAGCGAGTCCATAGAAAATTGACCTGCGTGCCTTTTTAGTTCGCGAGGGGATACGGCGAGAGAACCAACGCCAGCAGGGCCATGCGCGTATAAAGGCCATTGCGAATTTGAGAACGTAAGTAGACCGCTCTTTCATCCTGATCGACGGCGGGATCAATTGTCCCGACGCGTGGAAGTGGGTCCATTAAGATCATATCTTTACTGGCGCGCCGCGTCAACAGTTCAGGTGTGACGACAAACTTTCCGGCGGCGAGTTCAAAGTATTCATCCAGCGAAGCGAACCGTTCCTTCTGGATACGTGTCCAGTACCAGAAATCGCAGTCAGCAGGGATCTCATTCTCGCTGCTCAACTCAACTAATTCAACCCCACGCGAAGTGATATGCACATAGTCATCACGAGTCAGACGCAGTTTCTGAGGCGCCAGGATGTAGAGGCGATTGCCGGAGAAGAGCGAGAGGCCGCGCATCAGCGAGTGCATCGTGCGGCTATTCAGCGCATCGCCCACCAGCAGGCCGTTCAGACGATCCAGGCGGCCAAAGCGTTCGTAAAGCGTGCAGAGATCAAGCAGAGTCTGCGAGGGATGCTCATTTGTGCCATCGCCTGCGTTGAGCACCGGCACAAACTGCGCGGCCTCAGCGGCGGCTCGCGCGGCCCCCGAGCGTGGATGGCGCAGCACAAGCGCGTCCGAGTACGCCTCAAAGACGCGGATCGTATCCTCGAACGTCTCGCCCTTATTGACCGAAGTGACCGTTTCCGGGTTTTGAATATCCAGTGTCTGCCCACCCAGGCGTTTCACCGCGCTGGCGAAAGAGCCAAAGGTGCGGCTGGAAGGCTCAAAGAACAGGAGAGAGACAACTTTGCCAGTTAGCACCTGTGATGGCTGGCTGCTCTGTACAAGTTGTTTCATCTGCAAGGCCAGGCGGAAGACCGTAAAGAGATCGTCGACCGTGAACTGATCGAGGGAGACGATATCTTTGCCATAAAATTTTCCCTGGATGGCTTCCATCTGAGCCAGGGGGAACGCTGCGACATTGCTCATGCTCAAAAACCTCCTGTTAAGCGCGTTGTTCTAATCCTCTTATGATCCTCGAAACCCGCTAAATGACGACAGGTTGATAGGTCATCATTTTCTTCCCTTACGGCGCAACAATGCCCGTCCTGCGCCTGGGGAACTGCTCATAACGCGGGCTGGTGGGCAGTCAAAGAGTTTGCAACACCAGTTGAAGGCGCAAAGTCTGGCCGGAGTGGCGCGTCAGGGATCGGGTTGAAAAAAGCCCTCAGCCTTCGTGCGCATTCTTGCTCGGCTTTTCGATCTCAAAAAAAAACCTCTCTCCCGAATCAACGGGGAGAGGAAAAAAGGAAAAGCGTCGGGCTCAGGTCCGTCCGGGAAATGAGAAAGGGGACAGACGAGAGAGAGTTGTACCTGTATCGTTTGTAAATCCCCGTTCGAGCCCATGATGATATTGCGCCTTTTCAATATTAGGAATTGTTTGGAACTGCGTTCAAATTGTCAGAATTATACAATCTATTTTGCCAAAAGTCAAGGTCGCTTGACAGAGTGGGCTGAATCATATATTATCTGCCTTAATCAAAGAAATATTGGAAACACGTTGAACAGGATTAGTAGACACCGGGAAGACCAGTGAGCGAGCCGGGAGAGTGCAAGCCGGCGGATGGCGACCCGTGTTGAACCCACCTGGGAGCGCCAGCGAAAAGCTGGCCGGAGTTCCCGCCGTTAACGGGAGAGAGGGATCGGCAGTAGTGCTGATTCTCTGAAGAGTGGGATGCCATAAACAGAAAGATGGCTCCAACAGAGGTGGTACCACGGGTGCAGGCGCTCGTCCTTGTCGGGACGAGTTTTTTTTGTGTGTTATTAGAGAGCAATATCAAGTCTGGTCGAATGGTATCAGAACCGTGCACGTAGCGGCGCCGCTTGCCTGCGTCGTGGCGGCTTTGCGCAGATTTGAGAGAAGAGAGTATGGCCATGGCAAACGAAGAGAAATTAGTAGAAGAGCTTGTAGACCAGGAAGACAATTTTTCGCAGTGGTATAACCAGCTTGTGCGCAAAGCCGAGCTGGCCGATTACGCGCCGGTACGCGGCTGCATGATCATTCGTCCCTACGGCTACGCGATCTGGGAGAACCTCCAGCGGCTGCTGGACGCGCGTTTTAAAGAGACCGGCGTGGATAACGCCTACTTTCCGCTGCTGATCCCGCGCAGCTTCCTGGAGCGCGAGGCCGAGCATGTCGAGGGCTTTGCTCCCGAAGTCGCGTGGGTTACGCGCGGAGGTGGCGAGGAGCTGGAAGAGCCACTGGCTATTCGTCCAACCAGCGAAACGATCATCGGGCACAGCTTCGCCAAATGGATTCAGAGCTATCGCGATCTCCCGCTGCTGATCAACCAGTGGAACAACGTCATGCGCTGGGAGAAGCGTACCACGCTCTTCCTGCGCACTTCCGAGTTTCTCTGGCAGGAAGGCCATACCGCCCATCGCACGCACGCGGACGCCGAAGAGCGCACGCGGATGATGCTGGAGGTCTACCGGTCCTTCGCTGAAGAGGACGCCGCCATTCCCGTCATACCCGGACGCAAGAGTGAGAACGAGAAGTTCGCCGGTGCCCTGCGCACCTACTCAATTGAGGCCATGATGGGCGATGGCAAGGCGCTCCAGGCCGGCACCAGCCACAACCTGGGCGACAACTTTGCCCGCGGCTTCGACATCCAGTTCCTGGACGCCGATGGGCAGCGCAAACACTGTTTCACCACCAGTTGGGGCATGAGCACGCGCATGATCGGCAGCCTGATCATGGTTCACGGCGACAAAAACGGTCTGATGCTCCCACCGCGCCTCGCGCCCTACCAGGTCGTCATCGTGCCGATCTGGCGTAAAGAGCAGGAGAAAGCCGCCGTCGAAGAGCTCGTCAGCCGGGTTGAGAAGCAGCTCAAGGGCAAAGTGCGCGTGCGCGTGGACTGGAGCGAGAACACCCCTGGCTGGAAGTACAACGAGTGGGAGATGCGCGGTGTACCCGTGCGCATGGAAGTTGGCCCGCGTGACGTGCAGAACAACAGCGTTATGCTTGTGCGGCGTGACAACCGCGTCAAAGAATCCGTGCCCGTCGAGGGTCTGGAAGTCCGTCTGCCGCAACTGCTCGCAGAGGTTCAGCAGGCCATGTACCAGCGCGCACTCCAGTTCCGGTTGGACAACACCTACAGCACCGAGAGCTACAACGAATTCAAAGAGATCATCGCCTCCGAGAAGCGCGGCTTCGTGCGTGTCAAATGGGCCGAGGACAGCGCCGCCGAACTGGCCATCAAAGAAGAGACCAAAGCCACTCTGCGCTGCATCCCCTTCGACCAGCCCGAAGGCGGCATCCAGGGCAACTGCATCTACACCGGCAAGCCCGCCACCTGCGAAGCCATCTTCGCCCGCGCGTATTAGCACAAACAGGGCGTGGGGGGGGGGGGG
>DASVMX010000002.1:0-1633 GCA_036384215.1 Ktedonobacteraceae bacterium
ACCGGAAGCAGATCCACTATGTTTATATATTCTATATATCCCCCAATAGTACTAATCCCTATTTTCCTCCATTTTCCGCTGAAAACAGTTCTCAGGCTCTTTAAAACCAGTTTGAGGTGTTCAAAAAGCTGTTCGCTTGCATGCACGGTTTCGGACCCACTGCCGCATTAGGATATCAAGACATTTCTGTGTCTCGCAAAAACAAAACGCTGTTGTTGGAAAGGGAAATGAATTGATGATGCAGGAAAGACAGACAACAGGACTTACCGCATTGCAATTAGAGCAGCTCTGTCAGATCGAGCGGATTGAGGAGACGATGCGCTTGCTTTTCGCGCTAAACCACTGGGCCAAGGCGCGCGAACGCCTCTTTTTCGCAGATCGCCAGGGACTCTATAAGATCAAAGCCGCGACCTTGCAGCAGGCATACGCCTCAGGCCTGCTGACAGCGAAAGCCTATATCGATGGCACGGATGGGTTTGGCGCGGACCTTTCGTTTGACCTGGCTGCAGATATTGCCACGGAGGGCTTCCTCTGGCGCCTCGAAGAACTCTCTGCTACTCCCGGATATGGTCAGGAACAGGAGAATGACTACGAACGCGTCGTGCACCAGCTCTACATACGCATCACTGGCCGGGAGAGTATCACAAGCGAGGAGGTGGAGGCACTGGATGTCACGCGGGTGCAAACGTATATTCTGGCAAGCCTGCAAGCGCTGGAAATGCAAGCGCGCCGCGCCTGCCAGCCCATCCCACACCACAAGTTGACGGAGCTCTGCGTCGCGCCCAGCGATCTGCTATTGATTCAGGACCGCCGCTATTATGACCTTGGTGATTGGTATAGCTGGGACGAACTGGATGCCGCTGACCAGCGTAAATTGGACCCGGAGGGTCTCAGCCTGCTTGCCTTTGACTACACCAGCCCGCGTGCCCACTATATCTTCCACCTGCCCTTTCGTATGGCGGAAGCCTTTGTGCCTGGTGAACAGATCGCCCTGCTCAAACGCACCCCCTGGAGCAGTCGCGAGAACGGAGAATACTTCGGACGCCCTATCACTGAAGCGGAGAGCTTGCAGCAGCCCATCGCGGATATTCTGGTGGAACTGGGCGTGGATATTTCAGCCATCTGCCCCCGCCAGTTGACCGATAAAGAAGACATGGCCGTCTCGCAAGCCGCGCGCTATGCCGCGTGGTCTGCCAGCAATTTTGACGATGACGACGAGGATGAAGACGATGAGGATGAGCTGTTTGACCCGTTTTACGAGATTGAGGACCTGGAAGAGATAGCGCTGTACTGGCAGCAGCGCGAACGGCTGCGCCTCTTCGCCAACCGGCGCGGTCCTCATTCCTGTCCCTGCTGCGCCCTGCCCATCGATATCGCTCCCGCCATCGCCCGCGTCACTCACTGGCAACAGGAACACCCCGGCCTGGATCTGACTATCAGCCAGGCTAGCTGGGTGCTGAACCACGTTGCGACGAAAAAAATCTTCTGCCAGTACTACCCACCCGACTACCGCGCTCCTCACGAACGCGGCTACGGTACCCGCTACTGGAAAATCGAAACCCTGCGCGGCTGGGTTCAGAACGAACAAGAGGGAGAGGCATGACGAGTGCTGCGGTGCTGGTGGATCCGTGGG
>DASVMX010000003.1:0-3129 GCA_036384215.1 Ktedonobacteraceae bacterium
CGCGTAATGAAGCCAGCATCTCCGAGCTGCTCGAACGCATCCATGAGATAGCAGACCTGAGCGCTTTGGGAGCGCTGGCCGAATGGGACCAGAACACCGACATGCCCGAAGGCGCGGGCGAAATCCGTGGAGATCAGATGGCGACCTTGCAGGGCGTGCTCCACGAGCGCTGGACCTCCGAGCGTCTGGGCCATCTGCTCACCCAGTTGGAACAGCCCGGCGGGCAAGCCAGCCTGACTGATGCCGATAAAGGCCTGGTCCGCGAAGCCCGGCGCGCCTATGATCGCGCGACCAAGCTGCCGCGCGCGCTGGTGGAAGAACTGGCCCGCGTCCAGGCCGCGAGCTTCGAGGCATGGCGTAAAGCGCGCGCGAACAACGACTTCGCGAGCTTCGCACCCTGGCTGGGTCGCACCATCAGCTTACAGCGCGAGGTCGCGGACCGCCTGGGCTTCGTCGAAAAGCGCTATGACGCCTTACTCGACCAGTACGAACCCGGCATGACAACCAGCAAGATCGACGCGCTCTTCGCGCCCGTGCGCGAGGTCAGCGCGGCCCTGCTCAAGCGCATCCAGGCCAGCGGACATACTGTTGACGACAGTTGCCTGCAAGGCGAGTTCATCGGCGACAAACAGATGAAGTTGAGCCAGGACGTACTACGCGCTATGGGCTACGAGTTCTCGCACGGCGGCATCGCGCGCTCTCCTCACCCGTTTACCACCAGCTTCGGCAGCCCCTTTGATGTGCGCCTGACCGTCAACCCGGACCCGCAATTTATCCAGGCCAGCGTCATGGCCGCGATCCACGAGGGTGGCCACGCGCTCTACGAACAGGGCAGCGCGCCAACGCTCGCGCGCACCCTCGTCGCAGGCGGCGCCTCCATGGGCGCACACGAATCGCAGTCGCGCCTGTGGGAAAACAACATCGGGCGCTCGCTGCCATTCTGGCGCGGTCAATACCACCTGGTACGCGAAGCCTTCCCGCAGCACTTCGCCAACGTCGATGTCGAAACCTTCGTGCGCGCGCTGAACAAAGTGCAGCCCAGCCTGATCCGCATCGAAGCCGACGAAGTGACCTACAACCTGCACATTATCATCCGCTACGAGCTGGAAAGCGCCATGATCAACGGCGAAATCGCTGTCGAGGCACTGCCGGGTATGTGGAACGCCAAGTATCGCGAATACCTGGGTATCGAGCCAGAAACCGACAGCAAGGGCATCCTGCAAGATGTCCACTGGAGCAGCGGCTTCGGCTATTTCCCGACCTACACCCTGGGCAACCTTTACGGCGCACAGATCTACCACCGGCTGTACGAAGTCTTCCCTGACCTCGACGCCCGCCTGGAGAGCGGCGAAACCGCCTTCATCCTGCGCTGGCTGGAAGAGCACATGTACGCCCATGGAGCCATCTACGAGCCTGAAGAACTCGTCCGCCGCGTCACCGGCGAACTCCCCAATCCCGCGCACTTCGATCGCTACCTGATCAGTAAATTCGAGGGAATTTACCAGTTATAGGGATTCCTCAGCGCCTTGCAGCGCTACGCACAGGTAAAAGAGTGTGTTTCTGATGCGGGCAATGCTCGCACCAGAAACACGCTCTTTTATCTGCGCGCGCCGCAGCCATGAGAAATCATGCTACCGCATGTACTCCTGGGCGTCATCGAGCGCGAGGATAAAACGCAGGATGTCCTCTGGAGCCCAGGCTGTGCTGATGACAAAGGTAAACTGGTGCAGAACCGCGAAATTGTCGATATTATTGATGCGCTCATCGAGAAACGCCGCGATGGTCGGGAAACGCGCCTCCGCGATCTCTACCAGCATCTTGCGCATCACCTTACAGATATTCTGGTGCTCCTCGTAGCGCCCGCGCGCCACACCAGCCGCCAGCGTATCCTCGCAGGCATAGCCTGCGGACTCTTCGCGCACCTGTCTGCGCTTGCGTGTAATCTCCATCTGCCATCTTCCCTTTCATTTTCTATGATAATGTAAATCAATACCTGAAACAGAGAACGATCCATCTTTCTCTCTGATCCAATGACCAGCATGTAAACTGTAACAGCTTGACTGTCTTGATCGCGATCAGAGAGCGGCCCCAGGTAGCTCCAAATTGTCTATAGATAATAATGCGCCTGTGCCTCCCAAAAGGTGAACTTTTTTTGGACGAATTTTTGAAAATTTTTCCCATAACCGAAAACTCACATATGCTCTTAGAACACATGAGAAATAAAAATGCGCAATGCGCATTTTTATTTCTCATGTGTTCTAAGAGCATATGTGAGTTTTTTATTTCTTGCTTTTCTCTAGCAGCTCCAGCAGCACGCCGTTGGTGCCTTTGGGATGCAGGAAGACCGCGCGGCCTTCGGCGGCGAGGCGCGGCTCAGTGTCGAGAACTGGCGCGCCTTTCTCCTGCATTTCGCGCAGGGCGGCCTCGATGTTTGCTACCTCCAGGCAGATATGGTGCAGGCCTTCGCCGCGCTTCTCCAGGAAACGGCTCAGGCTGGAATCAGGCGTGGTTGGTTCTATCAGTTCGATCTCGCTGCCACCTGGTCCACCCATGGGGAGGAAGGCAATACGTACCTGCTCGCTGGGTACTTCGCGGATCTCGCTGGGCACAAGGCCCAACGTATCCCGGTAAAAGGCCAGCGCCTGGTCGATATTGCGCACAATAATGGCAACATGGTCAATGCGTCGAGGCATCTTTTCCCTCCCTGCGTCATCACATTTTCGGGCAGAGCGCCCATTTAAAATCGGCCTGGTTCAGAGTGTGCGGAATCAGGCTGAACAGGCCTGTTCCCAGCTGGATCGCGTTGGTCAGGGTTTGCAAGGCCAGCAACGAGCCAATACGTGTCTCTTCGCTATAGTGAAGCAGGTCGGCTGCCTGCTCGAATTCTACCTGTGTCAGCACCTCGTAGGTCAAATCAGGTTTGACCAGCAGATTCAGGTCCAGATCAACGTAGGTCAGCCGATCCAGTTCAATCTGGGCAGGCTGAATAATTGTGGCGTAGGTATGAATCAGCTCGTCACCGGCATAAAAAGCACTCAGGGTATACCAGCGCTCCGGCCAGAAAAACTGCACACAGTTGTTGCGCAGTGGACGCGTAGCTGTACTCCAATTCATTGGCGTGCCCGCGGG
>DASVMX010000004.1:0-3432 GCA_036384215.1 Ktedonobacteraceae bacterium
AGAGCGGCCCTGCTGGAAAGTGCGCGCACTTTCCAGCAGGGCCGCTCTCTACTACCGTCTTCTCCACACGGTTAGAAGTTGCCGCCGAGGAGGCTGCGGGCAATGACGAGGCGCTGGATCTGGTTCGTGCCTTCGTAGATCTGGGTGATTTTGGCGTCGCGCAACATGCGCTCGGCGGGATATTCCTTCATGTATCCATAGCCGCCCAGCACCTGAATCGCATCGTTAGTCACAACCATCGCCGAGTCCGAGGCGAACATCTTGGCCATGAAAGACTACCGGCCAAAGTTGGGGTCGCCGTTATCGAGCATCTCCGCCGCGTTGTAGACCAGCAGGCGCGAGGCTTCAACCCTGGTGGCCATGTCGGCCAGCATAAATTGAATACCCTGGTTGGCGGCGATGGGCTTTTTGAACTGGACACGCTGTTTAGCATAATCGACGGCAAGATCGAGCGCGCCCTGCGCGATGCCCAGCGCCTGAGCGCCAATGCCGATGCGCGTGCGATCAAGCGTCATCATGGCGATTTTGAAGCCCTCCCCTTCGCGTCCAAGCAGATTTTCAACAGGCACTTCGCAGTCCGTAAAGATCAACTCAGCGGTCTGCGAGCCCTTGATGCCCATCTTATCCTCGATGCGACCCACCGAGAAGCCGGGGAAGCCCTTCTCGACAATAAAGCCGCTGATACCTCGCGTACCCGCCGAGCGGTCGGTGATGGCAAAAATAGAATTAACCTGCGCCAGGCCGCCATTAGTGATAAAGCGCTTGGAGCCGTTGAGGATATATTTGTCACCTTTGCGTACCGCGAAGGTCTGCATAGCGGCTGAATCCGAGCCAGAGCCGGATTCGGTCAGGCCGTACGCGGAGAGCCATTCACCGCTGGCCAGCGGGGGCAGGTATTTGCGCTTCTGCTCCGTGTTGCCCGCCAGCATAATCGGCATAGCGCCCAGTTGCTGCACAGCCAGAATCAGGCCAGTAGTCGCGCAGTAACGCGAGAGTTCCTCAATGGCCATGATCACGGCCAGTTCGGTCGAGCCCAGGCCGCCGTACTCCTCTGGAAAGGCCATGGCCAGAATATCCTGCTGTGCCAGCAGTTCTTTCATATCCCAGGGATACTCGCCTGTATGATCAATCTCCGCCGCTCGTGGAGCCACGCGCTCCCGCGCAATCTCATGAATTGTCTCGATTAACGCCTGTTCGTCCTCGGACAGGTGGGATACAGCCATAATCTCTGCTGCCTTTCTCAATCACTCATTACGCCGCGCACACACGCGCTGAAATCTGCTTTCCCAATTATAACATTGAGCAGCAGACAACAAAATGTAGCCAGTGAACAAAATTCCTCCATTAGTTAGAAGGAATCGTGATTTTGCCAGAGCCCTGGACCTTCACCAGGGCTCTGGCAAAGTCGTCTTTCAGCAGGACAAAGCCAGCCCCCTGTTTTTTTAGAGGTTTTCAGGCCGGGGCAGAGCCCCGGCCTGAAAACCTCTTTTATCTGTCCGGGTGGGGTCTGGCCCCAGAGAAAACGACTTTGTAAACCGAGAGAGCAACAGCCCTGGGTGAAGGTCGAGGCGCGGTTGCTTTAGTATGCCTGGTGTGGTATAATGCGCACAGAACAGAGGAAAATTTTCAAGAGAAAAGTGGGCGTCACCCCACTTTTCTGTTTGCCAGAATGCTTTTCTGTTGTAAGGCCGTCCCTGGGACAAAGCCAGGGAAACGGTGAAGTTCTCTTAAAAACTATCGATTGTCTACCGGGCGATAAGCGGGAGGAGAAAGGCATATGAGGAGCGAATTTCAGGCTGCCATCGCGCAATTGATTGCCGAGAAGGGATTACCCCGCGAGGTGGTAATGGAATCCGTGAATAACGCGTTGCTCTCAGCCTACCGCAAGAGTTTTGGTGGTGGAGAGAACATTCGCATTGAGATTGACAAAAATGGCGAGGTGCGAGTGTGGGCTGAGAAACGCGTGGTCGCGCAGGTAAATGACGCAAACAGTGAGATCTCGTTAGCGGAGGCACAGCGCGTTGATCCGCATGCTGCGCTCGGACAGACAATGGATGTTGATTCTTCCTCCATTTTCCTCCGTATCCCCGCGCAAACCGCCAAACAGGTAATTCTCCAGCGCATTCGCGAGGCTGAGCACGAGCATCTACACGAACAACTCAAGGACTGGGTGGGCGAAATCCGCCTGGGCACGCTGACCCGGCGCGATAACGTGCGCGGCTGGCTGCTGGATTTCGACAAGGCTGAAAAGGTTGAGGGTCTGATGCCTCCTGGCGAAGAGGTTTCCACTGAACGCTATCGGCCTGGCCAGCGCCTGCGCGTGTATGTGTATGATGTGAGGCGCAGCCAGGGACGTATGCTCCAAATTATGGTTTCGCGCACCCATCGCGACCTGGTACGCCGCCTGTTTGAATCGGAGGTGCCTGAAATCTACGAGGGCACGGTTGAGATCAAAGGTATTGCCCGCGAGCCTGGCAGCCGCTCAAAAGTAGCGGTGGTTGCGCGCCAGGAGGGGCTGGACCCGATTGGCTCCTGCGTCGGTGTGCGTGGAGCACGTATTAACAATATCGTACACGAGTTGAACGAAGAAAAAATCGACATCATCCAGTGGAGCGCCGACCCCGCTACCTTTGTGGCGAACGCGCTCAGCCCGGTAAAGCCGCTGAGAGTGGAACTGCGCGATAGCGACCACACCGCCCTGGTGACGGTCCAGGAGAAGCAGCTCTCTCTGGCCATCGGCAAGGATGGGCAGAACGCGCGCCTGGCCGCCAAGCTCACCGGCTGGCGGGTTGATGTGACCCGGCCAGCGGAAGGCGAGGTGTTCGAGGAGGCCTTCGCGGAGAGCACTTCCAGTGTTTCACAGAGCGGCGGCTCTCACGGCGGTGGACGTCGGGAGCGGGGTGATCGCGGGGGGGACCGCGAGCGCGGCAACTCGCGCAAACGCGGCGGGGACCGCGGCGGCTCGCATAACCGGGGCCGCTACAATGGACGCGACGATTACGACGAATAAGCACAACAGGAAAGAGGATGGTGAGAACCATGCCGAAAACTCAGCCAAAGCGGGTTAAGCACGTTCCTATGCGCACGTGCATTGCCTGCCGAGAAAATAAGCCCAAACGCGAACTCCTGCGGGTGGTCAGGACGCCGGAGGGGCACGTACAACTGGACGCGACCGGCAAGAAAGCTGGCCGGGGCGCCTACCTGTGCGCGAAGCTGAGTTGCTGGGAAATTGCGCTCAAGCGCAAACGCCTGGAAAACGAATTTGAAGTCACCATCTCCCCTGAGGACCGGGAGGCGCTGGATGCCTTCGTAGCCACCCTGCCGCCCGACGAGCCCGCGTCCGCTGAAGAGCCCGCTGGCAAAACTGGCAGCCGCAAAAAAGCGGCCAGCGAAAAATAAAATCAGGATGGATGAGTGGTGGGGGGGGGGGGG
>DASVMX010000005.1:0-29905 GCA_036384215.1 Ktedonobacteraceae bacterium
CGCCGCCTGCGGCAGCTCGCAAAAAGCAAGAGAAACGGTTTTTTGCGGGGACTGGCTCCTTGTTCCGAGCGGGCAAGTTGCTTGATCGCACCTTTCTTCGCCCGCTCGGAAAGGAAGCCCCGTCGCTTCATCTGCCCCGGCAGCGTGTCCCCCGGCAGAGGGCAGCCGCCTCCGGGGGATGAAACAGGCAGCCGCCCTCTGCACTCCCGCTTTGCCGACTTTTACAGAGCCCTGTCTCGTAGAAGATCGGCTTGCTTCCCAGTTTCCAATTTTGGGAGAAACAAGAAATGCTGCTGAGGCTTGCATAAGCTGTTTGCAGCGCATACAATACGTACATGTCAGCAACGCAGCAGCACCAGTTTTATATCGGCTGTCCGATCTGGAGCCATAAAGAGTGGGTGGGAACGTTTTTTCCCGCCCGTACACCCACGGGCAGTTTCTTGCGCATTTACAGTCACAAGCTCACGACGGTTGAAGGAAACACGACTTTTTATGCCGTTCCCAGCCTGGAGACAATCGCGCGCTGGCGGACGGAGACGCCGCCGGAGTTTCGCTTTTGCCCGAAAATCCCCCGCGATATCAGCCATTCGCCATCTCTGGAAGCCACGCGAACTCAGACATTGGCGTTTGTGGAACGTATGAGCGGGTTGGGCGAGCGCCTGGGACCGATGTTTTTGCAGTTACCGCCGACTTTTGGCCCCGCGCAATGCAAGCAGTTGGAGACCTGGCTGAATTTCTGGCCTGCTGGGGTGCGCCTGGCAGTAGAGGTACGTCATCCAGCTTTCTTCGAGAAAGAGCACGCCGCGCCGCTTGACGCGCTTCTCAATCAGCAACGCGCGGCCCGCGTGATTATGGATACGCGCCCGATCCGCGTAGGACCCGCCGAGGAGCAGGGTATGCTCCAGGCCCGCGAACGCAAGCCTGACCTGCCTGTCTATCCAGCAATTACTACTGATTTTACTTTTCTACGCTACATCGGCCACACGAGCAGCGAGATTAACGCGCCTTTCCTCGATAGCTGGGCGGCCAGGCTCACCCAATGGCTGGAGCGCGGCCTCGCCCTCTATGTCTTCTGCCATTGTCCCTTTGAATTGCATTCGCCCGACATCTGCTACGAACTCTATCAACGCCTGAGCCGCCTGACCGCGCTGCCTAAACTGCCCTGGACCCGCGCTGACGACGAAAATGGGCCAGAGAAGACACTTGAGCAAGGCACTCTCTTTTAGCTTCTCCATCAGAACCACAAGTCCCGCGCTACTTGAATGCATTTCGACGTTTTGCTATAGTGGTGAATGACAAAATCTTTGCCGGACAAGCGTTCCCTGAACCAGGCTCTACACGCGCAGATCAGGCGTCTGAGAGGAGAAACTACCCCTGTGAACCAGTGTACCCATTGCCAGGCTGAAATACCGGCCGACGCGCAGTTTTGCAGCCATTGCGGCACACCTACGGAAGAGAGTCAGACTGACTCTGCTCCTACCAAGAAGGCAGACTCCCACGAGGAGAAAATGGAGGCCAACTCCAAACACCAGGCTGTCTCCACTTCTACGGTTCCCGACGCATCAGACGCGACCGCGCTGCCGACGCTGCGCACACGCCGCATGCATTCAAAATCACCGATCTCACCTTTCCCCCAGGATCCCTGGCTGCCGCTGGGAACCAGCGACGCTGAGGATGCTACCAGTGACGAGACCGCCAGCAACACGTCGGAGAGTCCACAGGAGGAAGCCGCCAGTGACCCGCCAGAGGCCGCTCGGACCATCAAGCAAGTCTCTCTAACACCACCCGTGGCAACGCCCCTGGAACAAGAAGAGTTTGACGCACACGAAAATTCGGTGCAATCTCTAATCGCCGAGCACGAAGAGTCGAACATTGATGCACTCGACACTATCTCTCTGCCGACAGCACCAGTAGAGCCAGTCTCCGCTGCTCCCACTGAAGAACACTCTGATGTGCCTGCTTTTCCTATCACTATTTCCGATGAGATCACGTCCACGCCCACCAGTGAACTGGCTCACACACCCGTTCTCCCGGCCAGCGTTCCCGACGAGGTCACATCTACTATCAGTGAACCCCCTCGCACACCTGTGCTCTCGGCCAGCGGGCCCGAAGTAATTCCATCCACGCCCGCCAGCCCACCACCCACTTTCCCGGCGCCTGTCTGGGAAACGCCGCGGCCAGCGAGCCTGCCACCACAAACCCCTCAGGCAGCTACACCGCTGCCGCAGCTTCCTGGCAGCACTGGCATGCTCAAGAGCAGAAACAGAATGCTGCTCGTGATCCTCGTGGTAGCGCTGGTAGTGCTGGCTGGAGGCGCGGGTGCCTTCGCCCTGCTTCGCCAGAACACATCGGCGGGCGCGCAATGCAACTCACAACAAGGCTCCTGCGCCAGCAATACGCCAGCAGTGCACGGCAAACCAACCAGCCTGGCCATCTCAGGCGCGGTCTCCGGCACCATGAGTATTGTCGCGAAGCCTACCTGCCAGTATTCGAGTTCCGGCAATCTGCGCACTCTGCTGGTCAATCTCTCGGGCACACTGAACAACCAGCTCTACAACTTTGGTTTTACCATCCAGCACTACAATGGACCCGGCACCTACAGCAATCCCGCGCCCGATGTCGCGCTCCTTTTTGTCGCACCCGGCACCATAACCAACGGGTGGAGCAATAGCGACCCCGCGGCCACCGGCTCAATCACAGTCGAACGCGGCGAACAGACAGGTAACATCACCTATACCCTGGCTGGCACCGGCACCAACGCCAAAACACAACTCCAGATTAGCGGCAACTGGACCTGCGGCAGCTAATGAGCTTACTGACGATACACGGCGCTCGCTCTTCTGGAAGAGCGAGCGCCGTGTATCGTCAGTAAGCTCATTATCAGGCCCCCAACAATGAAATCAATCCAGGCACACGCTGAACGAACAATTGTCGAATAAACACAATCACAACCAGCACAATACAAATTGCTAATGGGATCGAAAAAGTTACAATAAAGATCAAGTCGAAATTCAGATCATTGGCTGTGATAAACTGCGCAGGATTATCTGACCTATACCAGAGCGTCACATGTTCTCCATCCGAGACAATCCCGCTTGAGCAGGTGTGGTCGGTAATCTGATAGACCTTCCCATGACTATCGGTAAACGTATACATATAATAGCTGCCATCATCACAATCCCCTGCCGCGCTCGCCAATCCCGTCGTCTCTACTCCCACAAAACGCGCCTGAAAGCCAGGAAAATTAATGAAAGCAGGAAGCCATCCCCCAAGGGCAAAGAGGAGAGAACAGAAGAAAAAAATGCCCAAACCAACCCATTTCCCCTTTACCGACCCACGTCTTCTGGCACGGAAAGGATAACCTCGGTCAACATAGGGCTGAAAAAAAGCATTCTGGCGCCCTCGTCCAGATGTGTTTACAGCACTCCCACATGAACCACAAAAGCGGTTACCCGCTGGCACCTGTGCACCACAGGCCAGACAAGGAAACGACGCCAACTCATTAAAGCTCATCTTTTTCTCGCTTTCGCAAACGAACTTGCCGCGTGCTATCTCTCTATCTAAACGCTCATACGCCCTTTTTTCAAGGCACAGGCTATCCGAGCAAAAAGCAGAGGTGGCTCAATATCCCCGCTCGCGCTGGACCAGATTGAACGGCGACTGGCCGACAAGGTAGCGTTGGAGACTGGCACAGAAGAGTTCAACGATGCGGTCATTGTAATAGGCGCTCATGCCAGAGATGTGCGGGGTAATGATGGCGTTATCCAGCGTCCAGAGCGGACTGGAGGCGGGCAGCGGCTCCGGTTCGGTGACATCGAGGGCCGCTCCGCCGATACTGCGAGCTTGCAGGGCGGCAACCAGGGCGGCGTGATCGATAAGGGGGCCACGCCCGATATTGACGAGGAAGGCGTGACGCCGCATCAGGGCAAGTTCAGCCTGGCCAATCAGGTGGTGCGTCTGCGAGTTGAGCGGCAGCGCGAGCACAAGCATATCGCATTCTGGCAGCAGGGCCGACAATGCGCCGAGGTCGTAGTAATGCTCGGGCAGGCTGCCGCCGGGATCGCCGGTACCAGGCGGCGTCCAGCCGTCAAATTCGGGAGAGTGGCCAGAGCGCAGAGTCGCCAGAATCCGCATACCAAAGGCCGAAGCCAGGCGCGCCACTTCACGCCCGATCGCGCCATAGCCCAGGATGCCCAGCGTTTTGCCGCGCAGTTCCCTGGTGGAAAGTGAGAGCTTTTCAGGTATGGCAGGCCAGCGGCTACTATTCTGGAGACGCGCAGCCTCCGGGAAATGGTGCGCGTAGGAGAGCAACATGCCCAGCACGTATTCCGCGATCTGCACGGCGTGGATACCGCTGGCATTGGTAATTGCGACCTCGCTCCTCCAGAGCGGCGTATCGTAAAGCTCCTCAACTCCCGCGCTATTGATCTGCACCCAGCGCAGATCAGGCACCAGGTCCAGATTAAAGGGCGCGGTATGCGCGTAAAGCACCTCGACCTCAGGCGTCAGAATACCCGCGAATTCCTGCGCACTGGCCCTGTACGTCTGATCGGGAGAAAGTGGGCGCTGCTCCACCACCAGGCGCGGGGAAACCGCCCGGATACGCTCCAGGTGTCGCTCGCTCAAATTCAACACGGAAAGCACATGGATGGGCTGATTGCTCATGGTAATACCATTAAATTCCTTTTCTTCAATTTAGCGTTTCTCCCTGTTTATTATATCGGCCCACCATAAACAAGGGCAACTTGCCCCTGAGCGCATGAGCTATTTGAATGGTATTGGGGGCGCAGTTTCGCTGTGCTCATAAGGCTGATTTCGCAAAAAATGAAAACCACCCCTGGGCGAACATTACATACCTGGCAGGGTCTCAGAGCGCAGCAAGCAGGCGTAGAATTGACGCTGCGCGTCTTGAGCGACACGGCTGCCCAGGCGTGCCAGCAAAATGTTCATAGGAGTGTCGCGAATGTTTGGCTCGGTGGTAAGATACTCGGTGAAGCCGTAAGGCGCCACCAGAGAGGCCAGCATTTCACGATAGCGTATAGCAGGCAGGCCCAGTTGCTCGGTTTCCCAGTGCCAGGAAAAGCCCATGGCAAGCAGAATCCAGTCCTCCAGGTCGGCCCTGGATATGACCAGTTCAATTAACTGGCGCGCGACTCCACGTTTGCGCCAGTTCGCGCTGACTTCTATGGCAACCTCGCGGCAGACCCCCACTTCGCTCCACCATTTGCCAGCATCCGCGAAGGTAACCTGGCCCACAATCGCCCCCTCGTCGGTATAGGCCAGCGCAAGTATCCCCTGCTCACTGCGCGCAATGTTCAGCAGTAACGCGTGCTCGCGTTCAGGCGTACGGGCAAAAGCAGAGAGGCCCGCGTCCACCCTGAGTTGCTCGACCAGAGCCGCCGGACAGTGATCGCGCAGATAGACAATCCCCATCGGGGTAGCGTAGGTCCGGCAAGCCGCGAAGAGATTGAACTCGCTCTCACTCGGCATTGCCGGGATGGACTGCAACTGGCTGGCGGACTCCGCGAACAACTCACGTTCCCGCATCTCCTCGGATGATGGTTCAAGGTATAACATGGCATGGTCCCTCCAAAAACAGACCGTTTGGACTTTTTTATAAGCAAAAAAGGCCGCCAGTCCTGACTTATTGAGAATCTGCTTCAAGTGGTTTGGCTCGCAGGCCCTCCACGTAGGAAGTCAAATGAGCGGTGGTCTGATCCATGTAACTGGTAGTCCCGTAGAGTTTGCAAAGCATAATTGCTCCTTCGAGAGCCGCGAGCAGGGTGGTCAACACCTGAACCGGATCGGTTCGCGGCTTGATCTGCTGGCGCTCAATCCCAAGCTGAACGGTGCGGGCAACGTACTCCTGCCAGGCGTCAGCGGCCTGGCGAGCGCGGGCGCGTAGCACAGTATTGGTATCATCGGCCTCAATCGCCGTATTCAAAAGGAGGCAGCCGCCGGGGAAAAGGGGATCAACTATGATGCTGCGAAAAAGCTCTATCATTGCCATGAGGCGCTCGCAGGCATGCTGGCGCCCCTGAAAGAGCGCGCGAAAACGCTGCTGCGTGAGATTCTGCGCGAAATCGAAAGTTTCTAGAATTAACGCCTCTTTGCTACCAAAATGATTATAGATGCCACCCTTGGTCAGACCTGTCGCGCGCGTCAAAGCGTCCATCGATGTGCCCTGATAGCCAGAAAGGCTGAACACCTGCGCTGCGCGCTCCAGAATTGCCAGGCGCGTCTGCTCCCCTTTGTCCATCTGCGTATCTCTCCCTCTCTCAAAGAACAAACCATTCGGTCTGATTTTTAGTGTACCCGCAAAAAGCGGACATTGTCAAGTGGACCACAAAAGTGAACATGTTCATTCAGTCGCGCAATCCCTGGCCCGTCTGGCCACAATTATCGGTCCCTTGCTGGGTGATGGACGCTACCAGGACGCCGATCTTAACTCTGCTGAATGAGTTTTTCTGAAAAACGAATGGGTCGTTTGCGCTCGCGCGGAGTGGGTGGCACAATGTTCAGATACGTTATCTCAGCGGCGGTATGGTTGCTCTGCATACTGGTGAAAAAAGGAGTTCTTCATTCAGCCAACATCTTCCCCTCTGAGCAAATTCACCAGGAGCGCAAGTTCAGCCCAACATAACGGGCGGGATCAGGTTTGGGGCGCGACCCAGACCTGGACTGTATGATCCACGCCAGCAGAGGCGATATACTGGCCGTTGGGGGACCAGGCCACGGAGTAGACTGCGCCGGCATGTTCGGTGTAAATACCATAGGATGAGCTGTTGAACGCGTCCCAGACCTGGACTGTGGCATCATCACCGGCAGAGGCGAGAACCGCGCTGCCTGGTAGCCAGGAAAGGGCTCGCACGGGAGCGCTGTGGCCGGTATATGTAGTCACGAGCACACCAGATTGGACCTCCCACACATTCACCGTCCTGTTCTGGCCAGCCGCGGCCAGATACTTCCCATCATACGACCAGGTAAGGGCATAAATGGTATCAGACGAGATTTGATAGCTACGAACAAGCATTTTCAAATCATTGGCAATCCAGACATCTATGCTTGTTCCCTTGCTGCTTGCGGTCGCCAGGTAGACATTGTCAGGCGACCAGGCAGCCGTGTAATAGATGCCCTTCTGTTTGTTTTTGAGAACACCCGAAGTACGATCAGCTATATTCCAGACACGCACGCTCATATCGTTAGAGCTCGAGGCCAGATACAGGCTATCGGATGCCCAGGCCACATTATTGACTGCCGCGCCATGTTTGGCCATGAATATCCGTTCACTGGCATTCCAGACACTAACCGTTCCGTCCTCGCAGCCAGTAGCATAAGTCCCGGCGGGCGCACAGGCGATACTATTTACCGCGCTGGGAAAGGTTTGTGGCGCGGCGCGGTCTGTGCCATTAAGGGCATACCACGTGCGCACGCTCTGGTCCTTAGAAGCGGAGATGATAGCCTGGCCATCGAGGGTCCAGGTTATGCTTGTAACAGTATTGTTATGCTCTTCGTAAGTAAAAAGTCTCTGCATCGCTTCTGGAGCCGCCGGAGATGGCGAGGTATGCAGGCTGCTCAGCCAGAGACCGCCAGCGACGAGCGTAGTGCTTGCCCCAAGCCCGATCAACACGCGGCGCCGAGTCAAGCGTTTGCGCCGGGCAGCAGCCGAAAGAGGAGGCGAACCAGCCGCCATCTGCTGAAGTTGGAGTTGCGCGGCGGTGAAAGCAGCGCTGGCGAGAGCACTGGAATAGGCCTGGGGCACCGGCGGCTGCCAGATGCGCCCGGACTCCTGGGCGGCACGCTCAATCCGGCGAATACGCTCCAGTTCGCGATTCAGATCGTTAGCCGTGGCGGGACGATTCCGGGGATCAGAGGCCAGCAAACGAGCGATCAACGTCTCCAATTCCGCATTGCCCGGACGCCCGTTCAAACGCGAGGACGGCAGACCTGGCTGTTGTTGAGAAGGATCGTGGCCAGTGAGCAATTGCTGGAGCAGCGCCCCCAGGCTGTACAGGTCAGCCCGCGCGTCTGTTTGAGCGCGTCCATACTGTTCAGGGGCCGCGTAGCCTGGAGAACCGAGCGATTGCGTATCCCGGCTGCGCCCCTGTGTATAACGGCGCGCGATACCAAAATCAATCAGATAGAGCTTTCCACCGGGAGTGCGCATGATATTGCTCGGCTTGAGATCGCGAAAGATCAACGGTGGCTGGCACATGTGCAAATGCTCCAGAACAGTGCAGAGCTGCAAACCTATCGCCAGTATCTCCTCCAAACTGAGAGGCCTGTTCTGCGCCTCGCGCGCGTTGAGAAAAGCCTCCAATGTCTGACCCTTGATGAATTCGAGCACAAGATACCAGTGGTCAGGATCGCTAAAATGATCATACAGGCGCGGTATTTGGGGATGGTTGAGGGCTGAAAGTGCTTCGATTTCGCGGTTATAGGTGCTGGTAGCCTCAATGGTCTCTTCGGCGCTCAATCCGCGCAGCATAATGCGCTTGATCGCCACATCAAGTTGCTTCTGCTTATCCCAGGCACGATAGACCATGCTATAGCCTCCCAGACCCAGGATTGCGCCCGGCTGATAACGCGCGTGGAGCAGTGTGCCACCTGAAGCATTCTGGGCGTTTTGCGCGGCTGTCCAGGCCGGCAAAAGCGCTCCACAGGCGAAACAACGCATTGCATGCTCATCGTTCGCCGCCCCACAGATTAAGCAAAAGCAGGTTGAAATCATCGCCACAACCAATCCCTGGTCTTGAGAACTCCGCAACCGATTGTGAAGGCTCTCCGGGCTACCTGGACTATCAACATACAAAGTATAGCACGCTGAAACAGAGAGAGACAACCGAGGAACGACGCTGTCCTCCACCTGATACGTTCAGGCTATTCTCTTACGCGCGCATCCACGAGCGCTCAGATCTACACCTTCAGCCGCGCGAGCAAGTCCGCGTGCAATTTGGGCGTCGCTGCTGCCACCAGCGAAAAGCCCTGGTGCAGATTTTCGATTGGCGGCAGTGGCTTGCCGTAACGGTCGGTGACTGTACCGCCAGCTTCAAGCACAATCGCGGCACTGGCCAGAAAGGACTCGCCAGTGATGATATCGCCGATATCAACGTAGGCATCGTAAGCGCCATTGGCCACATATACCACATCAAGCGCCGATGTCCCGCTGCGCCTGACCGCTGCCGGCAGGGTGGTATCCCCCAGCAACTTGCGCAACGAAGCCGGCTCGCGCTGGTCCAGGTTCAAACCGAGTAGACAATCCTGGTAGCGTGTCACCTCGCTGGTCTTGCAACGCCGTCCGTTGCAATAGGCGCCGCGCCCGCTCTCGGCCTGGTAGACAGTTCCGCTGAACAATTCGCCGACCAGCGCCCATTGAACATGCTCAGGGACTACCGAAGCCTCAATCGGCAAAACCGCCAGGGCCACACAGGCAGCAGAAATCCCGTGCTCCACATTCGTCGAACCATCTACCGGGTCCACTACAATTCGATATACTGGCTGTTCAGCAGTGCTCAGCACAGGTTGCTCCTCGGTGATAACCTCGAAACCAAAACCGCTGGCAGTCAGACCATCAATGATCAGATCCTCCGCCTCGCGGTCAAACTGCATGGTCGTGTGTTGATCGGAAGAAGAGAAGACTTGATGGCGATTAAAGCGCTCAGACTGCATGTATCCACGCACCTGGCGAAAAAGTTGTTCTAACAATTCTAACATGGCTGCTCGTTTGTCGCCCAGCCTGGCAGGACACGCCGGGCCTCCTATTCTTTCGTAAAAATCGCAAAGGTCCACAGGCATTATAGCATACAACAGGCGCCTCTATTGTCCGATCTAAGCATAATTCCATTATTCTCTGAACGACTGCGCTTCTATAGCGAACAGCTCTTGCGAAATCAGCCCAAAAAAACGAAAAGTGAAAATTTCCTGGCTAAAACGTTACGTAAAATGTGAAGCAATTGTATAAGCGGGTGTGAACTAGGTAATATTACAGGGTAGTCAGCTATGCTAAGATAGGGCCATGGTATTTTCGGTATTTAGTCTGATGAAAGAATACGCCTAGCAATCCATACTCAGGAGGAGTCAATTTTTATGAAATGTCAGGTCTGTCAAGCTGACTTAACTGCTGGAGCTACATTCTGCACGAACTGTGGCACACCTGTATCCAACAATCCAAATCCTTATGGAGGAAGCCCATCTTCACCCAATCAGGGGATTGCGCCTACTGTGCTGGCATCGTCACCAACGCCACCTCCACCATCTGATCCCTATGCGCCGCCGCCACCGGCCAACCCTTACGGGGCGCCACCGCCGGCCAATCCCTATAATGTTCCTTCGACAAGCTATGGTACAGATACCCCGCCGCCGGCTGCCGCTCCCTATGGTACTCCGCCAGCGGCTCCCTATGGTACTCCACCGGCCTACAACCCTAATCTTGCCTATGGCCAGCCGCAATATGTCCCGCAGCAGCCCCAGAAAAAAGGGCCAAACGGCTGCGTGATCGCTATCATTGTGGTGGTCGCGCTGGTCGTCCTGATCGGTGGTGGCATTGCCATAGCAGCCAACGTTTTATATAACCGGGTTTCTCATTCAATCAGCAACCTCGACGCAACTTTAACGGCTGATGCTGGCACTGCTGGTATCAATTCGACACCCACAACCAGCACTGGCGGCGGCTCAGGTGTGCCCAATGCCAGCCAGATTGATGCCAACGCCAAGGCTAACATCTTTAATATCCAAACATCTGACAAGGTTGACTCGAATTATAAGCCAACACATCCCACTACCAGCTTCAGTTCGAGCAGTACTGTCTATATCACGTATGACCACTCAAGTAGCGCGGGCTATATCATTGAGAAAACCTACGATGATACCGGGGCGATTGCCGTTCAGAGCCAAACACCTCACTCTGTCGGCAGCGATATCAGCAATGGCTATCTCTCGCTCGATAATATGAGTAGTGGTAGCTACACCACTGGTGTTTATTGGTGTACTCAGTCGGATTGTAGCGATGCCGCGCTGGCCCAGGTGCTGACCTTCACTGTCAGCTAACCTCGCGCAGCACTGAAAAACACAAAAAGACCTGTGGGAAGAGCTTTCCCACAGGTCTTTTTGGCATATCTACCCCAGTGACTTGCTGACGTGCTTGCGCCCTCGACAACCCACGTCCTATAGTTACAACAAGGGTGCTGCCAGCCACCCACATGCGCTTGAGAGCGCTCTACAGGCCGTTTGATAGCCTGTTTCGCCCCACAAACGCTCGTAGATGAAAAAGGCAGACCCCGGACCCGTGTCACCAAATGAAAGGGGTAACTTGATGTTAAAACTGGCAAAATCAGGAGCAGCCCTGTTAATTAGCCTGGTAATGGCTATTGCACTCTTTGTACCAGCGGCTTTTGCTCAGAGCACCACGAGTCATCAGGCGACTCATCCAGTGAAAATCACCCTCCATGAGCAACAGCAGCATGCTGTTTGTGGTGGCTGGGGCGACTGCGGTGATTGGGGTTGGGGTTGGGGTGGCTGTGGCGACTGCTGGTAAGAAAGACTGCCGGTAATTGGAGCCACGCTCCGCGGTGAGCATACCGCGGAGCGTGGCTGTCATTCATACTCTCTTAGAGTTCCCCTGGATTTTTCCAGTCTTCCTCTGTAATATACCCGATAAACAGCGGCTGACTCAGAGCAGGTCGCTGAAACCAGATCAAAAAAGGTCCGTCGATCAGCAGGTCCGGTTTAGGTGGCATATAGGCCATGCCAACCATGACTGCTCCCGCGAAGGCACTTTGGGCACGCGCCCCCGTGGGATTCATCGCCAGGCGCGTCTCCTGTACAGCCTGCGTCAGAATAACGGGCTTGCCTTCAGAATTGATTGTCTGTAAACCGATGAGCCAGCTTACGTCTACCTCCTGCTTCATATCCACCATCGGAAAGATCACGCCATCGTAATCGTAGACAGGCTGGAGTGAACCCGCCAGGCGGCGCGCAAGCTCTATCAACTCAAATTCCGCGGATGGACGGTCAAGCCTGGTAATATAGACCTCGGTCTCGTCTGTCGTCTTCAAACGCGCAATGGGATGCTCATGACGAGCAGCGCGATAGAAAAGAGTATCCACTTTTCCCAGGCGCACAGCGGGGTACGCCTGTTTGTCCTGCCCTGTCAGCGTCTTCTCCTCGCCTGGCTTAAACCAGCTCACCAGCAGATCCAGTACACTGGCCACCCCAAATTCCTGTCCGCGCTCGTCGTTCTGAAACGGCTGGAGCTCAATTTTGAAACCACGCTCGCTCAGAAAGCGATTAATCTCAGCAGCAGTAAACGCTGCGATACTCTCGATCTCAGCAATCGAACCACTCTCGCGCCGGCAAGGCGCGAAAAATTCTTTCAGAAACAGCTCCTGCCTGCGATTCACAGACTGCCAGCTTCTCTGTGGCCCGATAATCTCCTCGGCCTTTACCAGGGCCGTCACCACAGGGTAAATCACCGTTGTATTACTCATATCCTCTATCCCTTTGAGCTCTTTGCAATTGCTCTATTAACAAACACATCAGGGAAAAATCCTCTATCTCGTTTCAGCATAGCACAAAAAAGAACTCTAACGGCTTCAATCGTTCTGGACGTGAGGAAGTAACAATGGGCAAATGACGCCTCGTTCTGACTCTGAGAGTCTTCCCGTTTGAGTTTGGAGGCAAAAACACTCTTAAGTATCTATTTACTCTGGGATAGGAAATGTACGTCCTTCCATTCGCTCAAATGCGGCACGCAAGACAGGTGGTACAGGTGCGGGTCTCCCTGTGTGGTAGTTGCACCAGACTATAACCGTTCGGCCAGTTGCAAAAATGCGCTCATGCTCGCGGCTATCACGAATTTGAAGATCCATCACAAAACTGCTGCGCCCTACATGTGCCACCTGTACCCCTATCTCCGCCTTATCTGAATGAATAATGGGAAGATTGTAGGTGCATGAGTTTTCTTTGATAAGCGAACCATAGTGCGCCCCAATTGAGGTTGTCTGGATGCGCGAGGTATGGGCGATCTCTTCTTCTGCGTTGCTATATGTCTGTTGATCTTCCTTCTGAGAAGGCCAGTGTTCTAAACCAAGCTGGTCAAAATAGTAGCTGCGAGCTTCTTCAAAGTAAACAAAAGCCACAGAATTGTTCACGTGGGCTAGCGGGTCAAGATCCCGGAAGCGAATCTGGACTGGATACCAAACGTTCATTACAGTTCCTCACTTTGCTCATCAGTATAGCTTTTGCCTCACCATATCACGTGAAACGTTAGCAGGCAAGATCTTCACCGTTTTCTCCCCAGGGTAGGTCCGCCGATATGGTAAAATACTTGTAAACGATGGTCTGGCGCAATTATCATACAGGCCGTCCCACTTGCGTGCCACCCACGCTGAGAGCCACGATCGAAAAGCTTGAAGGCAACTCTTTCCCCGCACCAGAATAAGCAGGCCCACAATCTCCTGGCACAGACAAAAACGAGCAACCACACAAGAGAAAGGCTACAAAAGGATCGCTTGAGAAAAAGCGCCTGATGTTGATACGGAAAAAAGCCGGGCGCGTCGTTTGTTATAAGTGAATACGCCTGTAACTGGCCATGGTTTTTGCGCGTGTTCTAAAGAGAGGGGTTTTTCTCAGGAGAAAATACTGACATGACACAACAAACAACGCAAACGACACATACAACCCATCCATCTGCAATTGTCCATCCGAAACGCCGGGACATTTTCTTCCATTTCATCAAAACTGGCCGCTTGATCGGGGCGCTGAGCAGTGATCGGCGCATCTCTATTGTTCGCAAAGTGCTCTTTTTCGCGATTATTCTGGCGCTGCTGGCTGTTTTGCTCTTTCCAGATGTATTGGATGAGATCGGATTAAGTCTTGCGTTACCGGTGGTAGGAACTGTCCTGGGCGTTCCAGTGGATGCCGGATTCGATTGGATCGCCTTTGCCCTGGCCAGCGTGAGCCTGCTCCGTATCTTCCCGGCTGAGATTGTTTCTGAACATTATCAGCATCTTTTTGTGAAAGATACATCCAGACACAAAAAATAAAACAAATCTGCTTGCTACTTGGAGCGTGTACTTGCTCCCGCGGGAGCAAGTACACGCTCCAAGTAGCAAGCAGATTCACCCTGATCTGAATTAACGACCTGAACGCGAGCGCGTCTGGGCGCGGCGGATCAGGGCATCGGCGGTGACTGCAAAGAGCAGGACCAGGCCTTCGATCATATTCTGGATATCGGTTGTCTGGTGGAGCAGGGCGAGTCCGTTCTGAAGGCACTGCACGATCAACATGCCCAGCAACACGGCCCAGACGGAGCCACGACCGCCGAAGAGACTTACTCCGCCGATCACGGCGGCGGCAATGATGTTCAACTGGTATTCCGGCGGAATAGCGCTGCTGACACTGCCAAGGTGCGAGGTCAATACAATCCCCCCAACGCCTCCGAGCATCGAGCAGAGCGCAAAGATCACAATACGAATAGTCGCTACGTTAATGCCAGCGCGGCGCGCGGCTTCCGCGTTCCCGCCCACGGCGTACAGATGCCGGCCCCAGCGTGTCCTGGTGAGCAGGAGCCAGAAAACGATGATAATGCCAAACAGAATAGCTGTAGAGTAAGGCACTCCATAATACGACTGGAACAGCACGATAGACCCGACCACCACGACCACAACAAAGATCGATTGAATAACCAGCCGGGTAAGCGAAACGGTTCTCAAGCCGGCGCGGCGCCGTGAGGCATAGTTGAAGAAAAGACTCCCAACATAGAGCGCAACCGCAGCCAGGGGCAAAAGGATCCCCCAGAAATCGGTCAGGTAGCTCGTCGCGGTGCCCGCGATAGAGAGAACAAAGGGGTCGCTGATGATCTGCGTTGTCTGTCCAAAGAGTAAAAAGAGCAATAAACCGTTGTAAAAGATAGACGCGGCGAGGGTCACGATGAAAGAGGGGATGCGCAAAATAGCGACAAAAAAGCCATTGATCGCGCCAAGAATCAGGCCGGAGAGAAGCGCGAAAGTGATAGCAGGCGCGGCAGGCCAGTGCGCTCGCTCGGTGAGAATCCCCATAATCACAGTACACAGCACCCCCGCGCTGGCGCTGGAAAGGTCGATTTCGCCAATCAGCAGCACAATAACAATCCCGACTGCTCCAATTCCCAGAGGGACACTTTGTACAATCAGGTTGCTAAAATTCTCAGGAGAGAGAAAAAGTCCATTGCTGGCAATCGTGAAGAAGATTACGATCACCACCAGAGTCAATAAGACCGGCAGAAAGCCAAGGTCAGACCGCAACAGTTGGCCAAATGATCGGCGTTGCCAGTAGCCTGGATCTTCAACAGCGCTGACTGCCCCCTTGATTGCTGGCGTCGAAGTTGCTTCAGTTTCTATTATCTCGCTCATTTGCCATTTTCTCCGAGAGCTTGTTGCCCAAGTAATTGATTTGCCTTCTCCGTATTACCAAATTCCGCGCCAGTAATCGCCGCAATAACCTGGTTGGAAGAAGTGTTGCGAATATCAAAGGTGGCTACCCGATGGCCCAAACGCAGAACAACAATGCGATCAGCAACCTCGAATACATCTGCCATATTATGCGAGATAACCAGCACGCCAAGCCCCTGTTCGCGCAAGCGTTTAATCAGATCGAGCACCTGGCGCGTCTGAGCAACGCCGAGGGCCGCGGTTGGCTCGTCGAGCAGGACGATCTTTGCCTGGCGCAAAATCGTCTTCGCCACCGCGATGGACTGGCGCTGGCCACCTGAGAGGGCCGAAACAAGCGCGCGGGCCGAAGGGAGCTTTACATCCAGCGAACGCAAAACCGCCAGGCCTTGCTTCTCCATTTCATTCTCGCTCAGAAAACCAACGGGAGTGCGCTGCTCATGCCCAAGGAAGAGATTGGAGACCACATCAAGGTTATCACACAACGCCAGGTCCTGGTAGACCGTCTCGATGCCCAGGTGGGAAGCAGCCTGCGGGCTATTGATAACCACTGGTCTGCCTTCCATAAACATCTCACCTTCATCCGCCGTGTTTACGCCAGCAATCGCCTTGACCAGAGTCGACTTCCCGGCGCCATTATCACCAACCAGGCCCACCACTTCACCCGCGTACACATCCAGGTCAACGCCCTGCAAAGCCCGGACAGCGCCAAAAGTTTTGCCAATGCCTCTCAAACTGAGCAACGGTTGGCGATCATCTTCCAGACTTGCAGGCGAGCTTTCTGTCAGGATTTCATTATCAGCCATAGAGAGCTTTCTGCCTTTCAAACATGTTGATTGCGGTGAACAACATCCATCCGCACACCGTAGGGAGTCCGCTCCCTATGTGCCCCTGGTCGAGGAAAGACCAGAGCTTCCTGTTCAGATATATTCTGATGCACTCTGTTATAACGCCAGGCACCCCTCGCGGGGAGCCGTTTTTCTGAACGGAACGGCTAAACCGTAGACTGGGGATTAAGAGCGTACTCCTGTATTCAGGAATGCTCCTTAACAGATACCGTCAGTTCCAGCGGGCAGGTTTGCGCAGATCTGGTCTTTGGTCCAGAAATTGTCAGCCAGGACGGTATCTTTAATGTTGGTCTTATCGACCGCCACCGGGGTCAGAGCAATAGTGGGAATGTTCTTCCCGCTGACCGGCTCCGTGGTAGTAGTCGTGGCAACTGTGGTTACAGCCTGGCCGTTGTAGAGGGCTTTCACCACATCAGCGGTAGACTGGGCTTCTTTGGCGATAGCCTTGTAGACCGTCATCGCCTGCACGCCAGTCATAATGTTCTGGATACCGGTGATGGAAGCGTCCTGACCGGTGACCAGTACTTTACCAGCGAGATGGTGAGCTTTCAGGGCGGTGACAATCGCATTGGCCATGTCATCGTTCGCGACATACGCGATCGCGAGCTTGTTGCCAGTCTGCGTCAGAGCGGCTTCAAAATCGGTTGAAGCGGTCGGGGCAGTCCAGTCGGTGAATTTCTCGTAGGCATTTTTCAGCGTATTGTTCTGGAACAGAGGATCGAGGGATTGATGCAGACCCTGTTTGAAAAGCAGAGCGTTGTTATCGGTCTGCGCGCCGTTGATCAGCACCGCGTTGTTTGTGCCATTCTGGGTCACGAACGACTGATAGTTTTTCGCGATGTAGTCGCCCTGCAATTTGCCGACTGCCACGCCGTCGAAAGAAACATAGGCGGTCAGGTCGCCGCTGTTGATCAGGCGATCATAAGAGATCACAGGGATATTTTTCTGTTTCGCCTCGGTGACGATCGCGGCAGCGGTTTTGCTGTCGTGCGGGGCCACAACCAGGATACAGGCACCCTGGGTGATCATGGTCTCAACCTGGGACTGCTGCGCAGCAGCATCGCCGCCAGCATTGTTGTACAACGGATCCGAACCCGGAATCGCTGCCTTGATGTCATTCAAGAGAGCTGGCTTGTCCTGGTTGTCCCAGCGATACGAGGTGTTGGTTTCCGGCAGCGAGACGCCGATTTTTGTACATCCCTGGCCAGGCGCCTTCGACGCCGCGGGGGTGCCGTTGCCGCCAGTGTTTGCGCTTCCGCAAGCCACCAGGGTCAACGCGAGAAGCAAAGAGCAGGTCAACAGCGTGAATTTGCGACCTGTGCGACCAAATAACTTCATGAGTGGTGTGTCCTTTCACACATCGCCTTCTTGTGTTTCCAAAACCCGAAAACCATCACAGAAAGCGAGCTTCCAAACTAGTATTTCCAAACTAGCAGCGAGATATTTGTCGGATACGTCATTGTAAAAAGAAACCAGGTCTTCTACGAGCACTATCCTAGAGCAGCAAGCGTTCCAGGAACGTGCTTTATCCCTCCTTTCAACAAAATAGTGTTAGCTTTTCGCAGTGGCGCGTATCCGCATCTCTGCTTGAACCGTTGCGCGGTTCTCTTCCTGCTGGGTCGCGTACTCCTCGCGAGCGACGAGTACGCGTTCCCAGGCTTTGAAGAAAGGATAATAAAGAAGTGCCGAGATCCCCAGGTCAATTGCCTGGAGCAGACTTCCGCGGATGTCTCCTCCAGTCGCGATAAACCCGCTGATCCCTACTGGCACGGTAAATGGCTGAATCACCAGCGGCACATGTACCAGGCTCAGAGAGAAGGCCAGGTAGTTAATGGTGACAATGATCACCGGAACACAGATGAAAGGGATCATCATCAACGGATTGAGGGCCATAGGCACCCCAAAGGTCACTGGTTCGTTAATGTTAAAGATCGCCGGACCCAGAGCCACCTTACCCACTGTCCGCAACTGCGATGAGCGCGAGCGCAACATATAGATGACTAACGGCCACGTTGCACCCGAACCACCTAAGTGCGCAAATATGTGGAAGAACGGCTCCGTCACAATGCCCGTCGCGTGCAACGGGTTCGCATCATTGGCGGTAATGGTTGTTATCCAGAACGGCAAGGCAATGGCAGTGACTACATTCATGCCGTGAATGCCGACCGACCAGAGTAACATCATTAACACGATTTCAATCACCGCCGCCGGATAACTATTCTCCGCTACCACCAGGGGCTCAAACACTCGCATCAGCAAAATTGGCAGCGTATATGCTGTCTGTTTGCCAGTTGCGGGATCAACAAAGGTATAGGAACTGATAAACCATTCCAGCCCCCAGACCAGCGTGATTAGCAAGAGCGCCGGCACCAGCGCTTCAAAGGCGCGTTTGACGTTCGAAGGCACCGTTTTCGGCAACTTGATCGCAAAACGCGAACCCCGGAAGAGGCGCATGATCTCGGTCGAGAGAATACCAGTGAGAATAGCTACCAGCAAACCCTCGCCTCCCAGGTACGGCAGCAAATCGCCGATCGTCATCCGTGCCAGCCCCGTCACCGGCACGGTGGCGATCAGGAATAGCGCCATGGCCAGAATACCCGGCTGCACCGGCTCTGTCCGCCGGTACTGGGCCAGGCTATAGGCTACTCCAAATGAGAGGAACAGCGCCATTAAGCCGAAAGAGAGTTCATATGGTACAAGGATCGCGTCTTTATACGGCGCGACCGCGTCTGCCAACCACTGAAATGGCGGATTTGCCACGATCAGAAACAGGCTACCGGCCAGCACCAACGGCAAGGTAAAGATGATGAAAGCATCACGCACCGCCTGCAAATAGACATTGCTGGCGACCACGCTCAGTGGCGGCACAAAATAGCGCTCAAACCACGCAGCGCTGCGTTCAATCATCCCGCTCATATACCCTCGTCGTCCTCCTGCACGCCAGGTACCAGCAGCAACACCTGCTCCAGTACGGCCTGCCCATTCATCGTCGCATAATAAAATGGCTCGATCAGCGCAACCGGCTTACCCAACGAGGTTGCTAACTTCTCAATGCTCTTGCGCAAATGACGGATCTGGGGCGCGATTAACACCACCTCACACTCCTCCACGCGCGCCGCATACTCGCCCGCGCTGAGCGCCTCAACCTGCAACTCTATATGAGCCGCCTCCGCCGCCGCGACCAGACTATCCACCAGCAAGCTGGTAGACATCCCCCAACTGCAAACAATTATGACCCGTACCATATTATTTAGTTACTCCCCCCACAGGTTTCGCCACAAAGCGAAATGTGTGTTCCTTTCTCTCTTGATCGAAACCCGTTGGGTACACTCTTTCCTATTGCAAGATCAATGCCAAAATGTGTGCTACACACATAGCACACATTAGCACACAGATACAAGTGAAAACACAACAACACAGAGCGATGTGCGTTGACAGGTTCGGACGAGCTCGAATCCTGCTCATGTATTGACGAAATGGCTACGCTCCATCGACAACGAAGATGTCAACCTGCCTGAGAATACCAACTATATTATAGGCCTCCTCGTCAGGTAAGGTACGCGCGAGCTGGGTGCTGAGTATGTGCAGCGCCTGGCGACAGATGCTCAGTTCACGCGGGAAAAGTTGCTCTACCTGCTGGCGCATGCTTTCGCTGACGAGCATACCACGTGGTTGTGTGTCGCGTTCGAGCACGCAGGCCAGGTGCAGGACCAGCCCGGCCAGCACATCTATTTCAAAGGTTTCTCCAACTTCGACTTCGATCAATTCAATCATGCGCTCGATTAGCGGCATGATTCTCGTGGGATTGAGAAAGAGCAGGCGCTGGCTGAGAGTAAAAGCGATTTCCTGCATCAGGTCGCTGCGCCGGCCCAGGCTAGGATTGACGGTTGCAGCGGATACTGTTGGCGTAGAGAGGTGATCGAGCGCGGTCGGATGGAGCAGCGCTGGATCAATCAGCGTGCCTCCAAGCAGCGTGCGCAGGCGCGCGATGCCGTCCCCAAAGAGAAAATCGGTTAGGGCGATAAAGGGATATTTCTCCAGGTGTGGGTTGATGGTGCCAACCACTGCCACGACCTGGCGATTCCCCACAAGACGCTGGATATCGGCCTCCGTTTTACTGGAGAGGCTGATATCCATGCAGATGATTTCGACCTCTTGTTCATTTAAGCCCGGCAGATGCTCGGTAAGAAGCTCGGCGATTTTTGCCGCGCTGCCAAAGCCAGTCAGGCATACGGAGAGGATGACGCGCGGCGCGCGTTCGATTGCAAAACTGGTCTCATAGGGCGCGAGGTCTTCCTTGACGGTTGAAGCGCCGCGCGCGCCTGAACCGCTGTTGCCATTGGCCAGGCTGGCGGGATCGATCCTGGATTGACCAGCGTTGGAACGGGCGGCCAGGCTGGTGGCAAGTTGATCGAGAGTGATCTGGTGCGAGCGCTGAGTACGCTGGACGGCCTCGATCAACAGGGGTGTGGAGACACTGGCGATGGCACTGGTCTGGATGCCAGTCTGGCGCGTGATCATCTCTCCCAGCGAGAGTAGCGAAGAAAAATCAACCAGGAGCAGCACGCCGCCGCCTTGATCGGCCACGCGCACCCAGCGAATGACCTGCTCCAGCAGTTCTTCGGGCGATTGCTCCAGCGTCAGTTCCACCCAGCGCACAAAGTTAACGCCAACCAGGGTGTTGGCCAGGGCTGCGAGTCCTTCGGCAATTCCCCGTCCGTAGGTGGCGACGACGATCCCAACAGTAGATTGTTCGCTGCTCAAAAGCGTCTCGGCATTCGCCAGCAAGACGGTTAAAACGTCTGTCTCGCTTTCGGGTAAGGTGACATCGAGCGCGGAGCGGAACTGGAGCAACGCTTCGCGCGCGACCTCATACTCGATAGGATAAGCCCGGCGCACGGATTGAATAGCCAGCGGGGGGAGCTGGCGCTGCTGCTTGAGGTGCTCCAGGCTACTGGTCAGGTGCATGGCCAGCACCAGGCTGAGCTTATCGGGCAGGGTGCGAGCCAGACGCTCTTCCGCGTATCTGGTAATCTGGGTGCAGACGCGAGCGATACGCTCATCTACCAGTTCCACCAGGGTATCCGACTGTTCCGTCCTGACCTCGCTGGCAAAACGCTGAAAATAATGCTGGATGTCGAGGTGCAGGAGGCGGTTGATCTCGTTTTCCGGTAGACCGCTGCTGCGCAGGTTATTGAGATCTTTCCCGATCATTTCATAGAGATCCTGGACAGACTCTGAGACATGGTCCAGACTCAAACCGGTGGGTGTAAAAATATGGATGACCCCTAGCAGCGGCAGGACCGCTTCCAGGTCGGGCTGGAGTTCGGCGGTACGCAGCAGGCCGCTGCGCACGTGATCCGGCAGCACGCCGATATGAACGCGCAACTCCGGCAAATTATTCGTGCGATACTCCAGGTAGGCGCGCGCGCAGGTGAGCTGGACATCGGTGCGCAACTGGCCAATATTGCCGGGGCACTCGTAAAAGAGCAGCGCGCGCAAGACCTGCGGGTCAACCTGGATATTGGTGCCGATGCTGCTGCATTCGGTCGTAAAAAAGGCGCGCAGCAGCGCATAACGCTCCATCGATGTACGTTCGCGCAGACCGGGCAGGGTGATGGTCATGGGAATGCGCCGACGAAAAGTTGGCAGCAGAGCGCTCGCGGGTTCTTCGGTGGTTGCCGCCAGCAACAAGAGTGATGACTTGCGCTCCTGCACCTCGCCCAGGCGGCGGAAGCGCTCGCGATCCATCAGATAGAACAGCATCTCCTGCCCCTCCGGCGGGAGACGGTGCACTTCATCCAGAAAAAGAATCCCGCGATTGGCCTGTTCTACCAACCCTTCGCGGTCGCGATCAGCGCCGGTATAGGCACCGCGCACCACGCCAAAGAGGTGTGCCATCAAGAGTTGGGGATTGCCCGCGTAGTCCGCGCAGTTAAAGCTGATAAATGGCGCGTCCGCCGGCAAAGCACGCAGCTCCACGGCAAAGGCGTGCATCAGGCGGGCAAAGGTTGTTTTGCCAACGCCACTGGGTCCATAAAGCAGAGTATGCAGGCCGCGCGGCGGATAGAGCATGGCGGCCTTGGCTTGCTGAATAGCCACCTTCAACCCCTCATCTCCGCCGATCAGAGTATCAAAACTGGTCGCGATTGCGCCAACCTGAACCGTGGCCTCAACCGAGGGCGGCTTCCCCGGCTCGCGAATCACGCGCAAGGGCGCTTCCGGCACGGGATCAACCGGGGCAGGTACAGGCGCAAGCGGAATTGGAGGCGCTGCGGGAACACCGGGAACAAAGGGACGCCCGGTGGTTGCATCGTGCCTGCGGCCATTGTTCACGTCATCAGTGGGCAAAACTGGCGGCGTACTGGTCCGTGGTGTACCAGCACTGGCTTTCACGACAAAAAGCACAGGGCGACCAGGAATGCGCTCAACCTGCTCTTCGAGCACTAACTGATTTAAATCCCTGCTGGCGTTGGTACGATCAATCTGTGCTAATTCGGCGACTTCTTCAGCGCTAAAGCCCATATGACGTCGCCAGACATTCTGCGGTGATGACGGCTGCGCGCATAATGAACGTAATGCATCGAGAACCCTATCTTTGCGGAGCACTTCGCGACTCCTTCTTTAGAACGCATGTGGTCACTTGCGGGTAAGTGTAGCACACAAGCGATAACGGAACAAGGGAATGAGAATTCAGAGATGGGGCTTGTAAATGAATAAGTTTGTCCTGGCCAGACTCGCCAGAGAGGTTTCAAGATGATGGCGGCCGCGCGGAGAGCTTGACAGCTCTTCTATAATAATTCAGCAAATACGAAAAAAAGGAAGGAACAGGGCATATGGCAAAAAAACTGAATCAGATTATCGCGGTAGAGAAAAATGTCAAAAGCCGGGCATTGCAAGACTTAACCGAGGCCCATCATTCACTGCAAAAAACGCCGCTGCTGGCGGGCATTTCGCGCACGTATCGTCCAAAAGACGAGGAGGGCGAGCAGTTGCCGCCGGAGTCAACGAAGGTCCAGGTGAAAAGCGAAGAGGTTATTCGCAAGACCAGCGAGACGCTGAGCAAGTTGTTTGACGTTGTCGCAACCAAGGACTGGGCAAACTGCCAGGCGAAAGCCGATGTCGTAGTGGACGGAAAAACCTTGTTGACTGGGGTTCCCGCGACCTACCTGCTCTTTCTGGAAAAGCAGCTCGTCGATCTGCACACGTTCATCAAAAAGCTGCCCGTGCTGGACGCAGCCGAGACGTGGTCCTTTGACCAGTCGGCGGACTGCTGGGCGACCGAGCCGGTACTGACCACCAGGACGAAGAAAGTGCCGCGCAACCACGTCAAAGCCGAAGCAACCGAAAAGCACCCGGCGCAGGTCGAGGTCTATTATGAAGATGTCACCGTAGGCCACTGGCGCACGATCAAATTCTCCGGCGCCCTGCCCGCCAGGCGCGTCAACGAGCTGCTGGCACGCGTGGAAAAGCTGCAAGAAGCGGTCAAATTCGCGCGTGAGGAGGCCAATAACCTCGAAGTCGAAGACGTAAAGACGGGCGAGGCCGTGTTGAGTTATCTGTTTGCCTGATTGGCGGGCAAATCTCTTGCATTTCGCGCCCGTTTGCTTTAGACTGTGGAGCGGAGAACAGACTGAAACTAAACTTCAATCTGAAGGACAGGCGTGACAGTGCAAGTTCGAATCTTGCCCTCACCATCGCGCGGTGAGGTAGCCCAAGGGCAGAGGCAGCGTCGTGGACCAACCCATACTGAGATTCTCTCCAAACCTCAGTATTCGCCGTCGAACGCCAGGTCAAATGTGAGAGGCCGGTATCAGGGAGATACTGGTTCAATTCCAGTCCGGCCAGCCCACGGTTTTCATTGGCCGGTAGCTTAATCGCAGAGCGCCTCGATGTTAGGAATGAGCCTCTGACTTAAATGTGCTGGTGTGCGCAAATGGGCGGCAAGCCGAGGCCCGGAGCTGTGCTACGCTCCGGGCTTCACCACTTTTGGCGAGCTTTATGGCTTCCTTTTTTCGCAGGTGATGCTGTACAATGAGAGCAATGCCCGGCCTGAAATGCACTGAACGCGTGGCTGGTAAACCAATGGAGGGCACGCAACATGCAAACGTTGATCGCAAGTAGTATTTTCGCCATTGTTGTTGGTATTCTAAACGCGCTGGCGCTGGTGATGTTGTTAAATGCCTGGAGCTTGCGCGCCCCCGCGCAGGACCTGGCACAGGAGACGCGAACGAAACGCCAGAAGAACCTGGCGGATGGGGCGAAGATCGCGCGCAACTGTATGATTTTTGTGATCGGGGCCGCCGCATTTTATTTTGGCCTGAGCCTGGGTGGAGGACATCTCGATCCGGCGGCGATTCAGCTCAGCCTGGAAGGGCTGCTGGGCGCGATTCTGCCGCTGATTGTGTGGCGCTGGTGCGCGAGTCTGGCGAAACGGTATGCAACCGCGGCATGACGGCTTCTGCCGCTCTCAAACCTGGCTATTCTTGATGGCCGCTTGCGCAGTGGCGAGTTTGAAGCGCGTCTTTTCTTCGCACTCCCGCGCATACGGTATATAATACTTACGAAGTTCCTGACGTGTTTTGATCACAAAGAAAGTGTGTAGCACACATGGCTCTAACATTTGGTCTGGTTGTCCCTCAGGGCTGGCGAATGGATCTGACGCACATTCCTGATCCGGTTGAAGCGTACGAGACGATGACGCGTGTGGCACAGTTGGCCGAGGAGACTGGCTTCGATTCTATCTGGCTGTATGACCATTTCCACACAGTACCCCAGCCAACACAGGAGATTACGTTTGAGAGCTGGACCAGCACGGCGGCCCTGGCCCGCGATACCAAACGCGTGCGTATTGGCCAGATTGTGACCTGCAATGGCTATCGCAATCCAGCTCTCCTGGCAAAAATGGCCAGCACAGTCGATGTGATCTCTCATGGTCGTTTGATCCTGGGCATCGGCTCAGGCTGGTACGAGCACGAGTATCGCGCTTACGGCTACGAGTATCCCGACGCACCGACGCGCCTGCGCTACCTGCGCGAGGCTGTGCAGATTATTTTGAAGATGTGGACAGACGACGAGGCGGTCTTTGAGGGCAAGCATTACCAGGTGCGCGGCGCGATTAACCAGCCCAGGGGCGTCCAGAAGCCGCACATTCCCCTGTTGATCGGCGGAGGTGGCGAGAAGGTCACGCTGAAGCTGGTCGCGCAATATGGCGATGCCTGCAACGTCGGCCACCTGGATAACGATGGATTGATCCACAAATTCAATCTGCTCAAACAACACTGCGAGAACGTCGGACGCGACTACAACGATATCCGGCGAACGGTACTTTTTAACTGCGCGATTGCTGAGACAGACGCGGAGGCAATGAAAAAGGCCGAGGTGTTCCGGCGCAATATTCCCTCCGGGCGTCTGCGCGAGCAGGGGCTTGTAGGCACTCCCGAGGCGATTCGCGCGCGCCTGCAAGAGATCGAGCAGGCCGGGGCACAGGAGATCATTCTCTACTTTCCAGATGCCGCGAACCTGGAGAGCATACGCCTCTTTGCGAGCACATGCCTCCCCCACGCATAGCCCTACTTACTCCACTTCTAGCAAGGAGGATCTACACTTTTGAACATTCAAGATGTGGTAAAGCTGGCTCAAGAGAACGAGCTGCGGCTGGTGCGCTTTTTGTACTGCGACAATGGTGGGATCATTCGCGGCAAAGCGACGCATACCAGCCGGCTTTCCTCGCGCATGCACAATGGCATCGGCCAGACGCTGGCCATGCAGGCCTTCACCGGCGTAGAATCGCTGGCTTCGGTCGAGGGCATGGGGCCGGTTGGCGAATTCCGCCTGATCCCGGACCCCAATACGTTCGCAGTTTTGCCCTATGTGCCCAACGCGGGCAGTATGATGTGCGATATGATCCGCCTGGACGGTAAGCCATGGGAAGCCTGCCCACGCTCGTTCCTCAAACGCCAGGTCGCGCGCCTGGTCAAACTGGGCTGGCGCGCCGAAGCCGCGGTTGAGCACGAGTTTTACCTGGCCCGCCAGGAGAACGGCACGTACGTGCCCGCTGACCACAGCCTGTGCTACAGCAGCATTGGCCTGGACGAGCAGGCGGATGTCATCGATTCGATTCTGGACGCGCTGGAGAACCAGGGTATTTCAATCGAGCTGTTCCACACCGAACTGGGGCCCGCGCAGCAAGAGCTGTCGGTCCGCCATGCCGATGTGCTGCGCGCGGCTGATACTGTCTGCCTGATACGCGAAACCGTGCGCGGAGTCGCTCGCCAGGTTGGCCTGTTCGCGAGCTTCGCGCCGAAACCCTGGCTGGACCAGGCAGGCAGCGGGGCGCACATTCACTTCAGCCTGTGGGAGGGCGATAACAGCACCCACGCCAGCAAAAACCTGTTTTACGCGGCAGACGAGCGCGGCCATTTCAGCCAGCTCGGCAAATATTTCGTTGGCGGCGTGCTGCACCATATCCGCGGCCTGGTGGCACTGACCTGCGCCAGCCCCAATTCGTATCGTCGCCTGCTCCCGCATTATTGGAGCTCGGCCTATGGCGCGTGGGGCTTCGACAATCGCGAGGGCGCGGTGCGCGTCCCTTCGACCGTGTGGGGGCACGAAGCATCATCTATTAATATCGAGTTAAAATGCGCCGACCATAGCGGCAACCCCTACCTGGCGATGGGCGCGCTGATCGCTGCTGGTCTGGACGGCATCCAGAACCAGATTGATCCAGGCGAACCACAGGATATCGACCCCGGCAACTACAGCGACGCTGAGCGCGCGCAGCGGGGTATCCGCCGCCTGCCAACAACGCTGGACGAAGCTCTGGACGAACTGGAACAGGATACCGTGCTGACCGAGGCGCTCGGCCCCCTGCTGGCCGCGTCTTACACGGCAGTGAAACGTAGCGAAAGCGCTTTTTTCCAGGACAAAACCCCGGAAGAGGAGACGCTACAACACTTCTACAAGTACTAGCGCATACCCAGATGAAAAAGAGCTCAGCACGCAATATGCTGAGCTCTTTTTCAAACAAAGTGGCTTTAGCCTTCCAGTTCTGGAGTCGAGGCATTCATTTTCACAGAGTTAGCAGTTGACCGCGTGGTCTCCACAAGATCCTGGCCAGTCTGCTTTACTTCCTGCGCCGAACGTTGGGCCAGACTTCCAAGCGTGCTTCCTGTATCTTTGACTTTGGAAGCAGCCTGCTGAGCGTAACCGCGCAAATTGTCACCAGTTACTGAGACTCGCTCTGTTACGCGCTGGACATACTGATTCGCATCCACGGGCAGAGAGTTGCGCAGTTCTATAAAACGCTCGTTTAACAAACGACGCATATCTTCGCCCTTCATTGGCGCAATAAGTAAGCCCACCCCAATGCCGACCAGAACCCCCCGGGTAAATGCTTTCATCCTTGCACTCCCTTCCTCTCTCAAGTGAGCAGATGTCTTCCAATCCGTCTATTCATTTTACACCTTTTCTGAGCAAAAACATTCTCCCTAAAAACACGCGAGAATGCGCCACGAGGTTTCAGGAGTTCGAGGACGCGACAGGGGATAAAGCCAGCCGGTATCTCCAGCGCAAAAAACACCTGACCTTTGCGGCTTTTCCATGTATCCACCTCCAGGGTGCGGGCTGGCCGGTCGAGACGCAATGCCGATCCGCTTGAGAATACTGAAACTAGTAGGAAAACTCGCGCTGATCCGCTGTGAATAGAATAACGCTGCTTGTCCATGAGAGTCTCTCCTCCGCATGGAAAGAGATCAACATGGGCGAGCAGCGTCGAATTTTTCGGCAATTCAAGATCCGCTGCGCGGCGGGGCGTCCTGGCCTGCTTACGCGTCCGGGTCGAGTTCCGGCATAACACGTGTGCTGCTAGCACCGTTGGGACTAGAGCTACGGCCAGCGGTTTGCCGGGCTTTGTGGGCCATGTCCTGTCCGGCCTGCTTTGCTTTGTGGGCCATATCCTGGCCACTCTGTTTCGCGCGACTGGCCATATCCATACCAGTCTGCCTGGCTCGCATGGCCATGCCCTGGCTGCTCTGGAGAGCTTTATTGCTCAGGGTCGAGCCCTTATCTCTGGCTTTGGAAGCCGCTTGCCGGGCATACTCACGCCAGTTTTCTTTGGTCGAAGTAACGCGATCCGAAATTTGCGTGGCATACCGATTCATACGCGAATCCTCGGGCAAAGATTCGCGCCACTCCCGCGCCCGCTCGGCCAGCAAACGACGCGTCTCCTGACCGCTCAACGGCGCGATGAGCAGGCCAACACCCACGCCGACCAGCAGACCTTTCGTGAAGTTATTCATATCTCATCCTTCCAATCCTATAGCGCAACGACCGCACACAACATGCAATCGTGTGAGCCTGACACTCCTCTTTCCACTATAGCCGCTGTCCCCATAAACACGCGTAAATACAGGCCCGCGTTTCAGCGCGACCGGGTCTCAGGAGAGGGCCAGCAGCATCTCCAGGTAGCCAGACAGCGCCGCATACGGGCCGACCAGGGGAATGGAAGCCTGCAATTCGCGCAAACGCTCAAGGCCGTACCCGCGCTGCTGTAGATCACGCAGCCAGGTGCGAGCGCGCTCGACGCGCCGCTGGTCATCCGGGGAGACTGGTTGCTGCCACTGGCCACGTCCATAGTTATAGCGACGCAGCAGTTCGGGATCACGCAGGTAAGCGCGCAGGAGTGGAAGCATGACGGTCTGAATAGCAGTAGCATCGAGTTGCGTCGCCAGATAGGCTTGATAGATCGACAGATCAGGCGCGGGCGCGTGCTCCATTTTACGTAAGAGCTGCTGACTCTCCGCCAGAGCTGTGCGCTGCGCGTTGCTGAAAGTTCCGTGAGAGGTCAGGCGCAGCAGCTCGAAATCGCCCAGGATGGTTGCACCGAAGCCCAGGCGTCCCACCCAGCCGGTCAGCGCTGGAGGCTGCTGCGCGCCGTTCTGCCAGGTCCGCACCGTCTCGCGCGTCACAGGCCAGCGCAGCCAGGCACGCGCGGGCGTCAGCAGCGGATCGAGAAAGACAATTTCGCGTGCGAACGAAAGCACCGCCTCGATAAAGGCTTCCTGCTTCTCCAGGCGATTATTGCCGATGACCCAGGTATCAATAATGTCCGCGTCGCGATACGCGCCGTGGCGCATCTGCCACTCGTCCAGTTCCAGAGGCGCGCACTGAAACTCCACCGCCTGGCGTCGGCCATCGGCATGCAGCAGAAAAACATCGGCGATCCGATTCGGGCCGGGCAGGCGCTCCTCCAATGACACTGTCGCCGCGGGAAACTGCGCGCGCAGCCACTGCGCCAGCACCAGTTTGCCTCGCATATGCCGCACTGACTCCCCTTCCGTGCTCCAGGCACATTCCCCGCGCTGATGAGCAAAGTGCAACTGCATCCGCTTGCTCGGTCCCCCGCGCACATGAACTACCCCGCGACAGTTGGGACAGTGTAACTGCTGCTCACGCGACCAGGATTGTAATTGCTCCAGAGGCAATTCCTCAGCCACAACAGGCTGCTCCTCTGGGCCGTAGGCAACTAGCATGCTCTCGCTCTTTTCCGCCAGTCTGCTTCATTCTAAAGAACATACTGCGATTCTGTCCTCATTATATCCTACTGATGGTTCTAAAATAATGGCACATCGA
>DASVMX010000006.1:0-1663 GCA_036384215.1 Ktedonobacteraceae bacterium
CAGCTTCTCCTCCCGCGTGCCCTGCAGCGTCCCAAAAACCTCTTCTGGTGAACAGGCCTTCCCAAGCAGAGCGCTTACGCGATCCAGTTCAGCGTTTTCCATCAAACTATCCTCAGTGTTTATAACAATCTTTAACAACCATGGTATCAGAGGTAGTGCCGAGAAAATGCGTGAGAGAAAAAAATGTGCTCGAATATGCATAATTCCGTAAAATATGGAAAATATGCTTTTTAAGCAAGCATTTTGAGCGCAATCAGAAAGTGTTATATGTACACTTATTATAGTGTAAGTTTAACACTTTCTAACGGCTTTGTCAAGGTTTTAACGATCAAGATTCCCATTATCATGGGCTGGAATTATTTCAAGTTTCAAGGGAAAGTTGTGCAGGCCCATTCATTGTGTTATAATGGAACAAGAGTTCTATAAAACTTTTTGGTGAAGCCAGCAGTCGGAGAAACGACGGAAGAGACCTATGATTACGATCTTTACCCGGCAGGGAAAGCGTGTTGAGATTATTCTGGAGCGCGAGTTGCGCTCTCCGGTGGATATGGGGGAGCGCGTGCGCGCGTACTGTCATATTCACGGTAGCGATCACCAGCGTTCCCTCTCGATTACGAAGGCTAGAGGCTGGGGACATTGTTTTAACGCGGCCTGTGGGGCGACTGTGCTGGTCGCCGAATGGAACCGCCCGCTGGCTAATCGTTTGTTGCAAGGGGTTTCCTGGGGGATGTCGCCCGCGCGGACTGTGCCTTCTTTGCTTGTCCCTGGAGCGAGAACGCGGCCAACTTTTGTGCAGCCGATGTTGCTTCCTCCGCCAAGGTCCATTCCGTCCTGGCAGCGGGAGGAATGCGAGGCTTTGCTCGCGCTGGATGAACAGACGCGGCGGGCGCTGACTGAGACGCCACGGGCGCAGAGATATCTGCGCGAGCGCGGCATTCCTCTGGCTATCGCGCGGACCGCGGGCGTGGGCTATCTGCCGCCAGCACTGCTCAATAGGCCAGAGATGCGCGAGCAGAGGCGGCTGTTATATCGCTGGGTTGATCGCCTGCTGTTTCCCCTGACCTCGCCCGAGGGCATGGGCTATATCGGGCGTTCATTGTGGCGCTGGCAGCCTGGCATAAGCGAAACGGTGCATAAGACGCTGTTGGAGCAGCGAGCTGGCCCGAAGCGCTGGATCAAGACCAACCCTGCTGGCTGGTTTGGCATGGAGAGCGAAGAACTGCCACGCACGGTCATCCTGGTTGAAGGAGCCTTTGACCGTCTGACACTGCTCGCGGCAGGTTTTCAAGCTGGTGAGATCGTCGCACTGGCCGGTACCGCGTTGCACGCCGATTGGTTCCCTGCGCGCGTCAGGACAGTAGTACTGGCACTCGACGGAGACGAAGGCGGCAGAGAGGCCAGCGCTCGCCTTGGCGACCAGCTGGCATGGGCCGGCCTGGATGTCCAGACCTGTCTCTCCAGGCAGGATCGCTGGGGCAAGGACTGGAACGAGCGCTGGCAGCGCCTGGGCTACCGCAGCGTCACTCCGGTGGTTGAGGTGTTCTCCGAAGCGCGCTCAGCATGAAGATTCACAGATATGAGTCATCCCTGATTTTGCAAAATCAGGACAAAACGCGTTTTCCCCCCGCCCCAGGAAAAACAAGGGGTTTTGTGGGGGGGGGGG
>DASVMX010000007.1:0-3055 GCA_036384215.1 Ktedonobacteraceae bacterium
AGCGCATTTCCATCCTCATCTTCTCCATACGAGCACCGCAGGCGCGAGTCTGTATATGATGCTCTATCTTCTCTATGCGGGGTCTATAGCCGCGAGGGTTCTTCGAACGACGCTTAGACGTGATCGCGGGCTTCGACGGCGCGCAGGCGATGCGTGAGCGCTGCCAGCAGTTTCAGGGCAATATCGGGGTTGCCGCGCAGGGCCGCGCGAAAATCCCAGATGGGCAGCAACAGAGCTGTGACGTCTTCGGTCGCAATCACATTGGCTGAGCGCGGCAGGTCATCGAGCAGGGCCATCTCGCCCAGCACTTCGCCAGGGCCAGCGGTGGCTACCTCGACTTCAGCGTGGTCGGGGTCAGTCTCTTTAGTAATTTTCACATGACCCGCTGTGATCACAAAGAGGCCCGCGCCTGTGCTGCCTTGTTTCATCAAAGCAGTGCCTGCTGTGTACTTTCGCTCCTGGCAACTATTGGCGATGTGATGCAGCTCTTTTTTGTCGAGACCGGAAAATAACTCAACGCTCGCCAGGGTGTCTTCATGCATGGCATAGCTCCTTTATCACCTGAAAACTAGATACAAATTGCCGTTAAATTGCATCTAGAGAGTACATTATCACAGCAGGACTGTCAAGCGAGCAACCTACCTGTGCCTGGCTCTTTTTGACTTTCTTTAGGGAACACACTAGAATAACTAAGAGCAGGTTACATTCGTATAACATATAGTCCTCGTTACGCTCTGAAGAGGGCTTATAAATGGCAGGGAACGAGAGTTTGAGTATGGCAACACAGGAACAGGATATCAAAGCCGCGGAGAAGCGCTTTGAAAAAGGGATAGAAGCATTTAATGACGGCAAGCTGGACACTGCCGCGGAGGCCTTTGGAGACGCGGAGATTCGCTTCCGCCTCTCGGGTGACTTTAAACGTGCCGGCGATAGTCGCATGCTGGTCGCCGATGTGCAGCGTCAACTCAATCAATTTGAGCAGGCCACGGTCAGTTATCAAAAGGCTCGCAATCACTATCGCGCGGCCAAACGCCAGCAGAGCGAGGCTGCGGCTCTGCTGGCTCTGGGCCACGTCGAACGCCAGCAGGCACACCTGGACCTGGCACAGCAGGCCTATGAGGATGCCCAGGCGCTCTATCTGTCGCTGGGAGACGCGCAGGGACAGGGCAACGCAGCGATGGCCACAGGCCATATTTTTCTCCAGCGCGGACGCATTGAGCAGGCTATCACGCACTATCAGCAGGCCATCGAGCTATACGTCAAAGCCAATGATGTCATCAATGAGGCAGACGCCAGGCGCAGCGCGGGCGAAATTCTGCGCCTGTTTGGACGCTACGCCGAGGCCACTCGCGAGTATACACGCAGCCTGGAGGTCTATCAACAGCAGCACGACACCTTTGGCGAGGTTGACGCGCAGATCGGCCTGGCCAGGATTGCGCTGGACGAACGGCACATTGAGCAGGCGAGCGAACTCTTCGCCAGGGCCATTGAGACGGCGCGCGAGGTGGAATACGAACTGGGCATCGCCGATGGCAATCTGGGTCTGGCCGAGGTTGCGTTCATGGAGAACCGCGTCGACCAGGCGCTGACCAGCGCACAACTGGCGCTACAACGCTATAGCGCGGAACAAAACGCGCTGGGTACTGCCCATGCCAACGGCCTGCTAGCCAGGGTCAATCTGCGGCGCGGGCAGTTGGGCTACGCCAACTCGCTGATCGACCGCGCGCTGCGCACATATAAAGCGGTCGCCTACCGCGTCGGACAGGCCGAGCCCACGGCGCTGCAGGGCGAAATCCTGCTCCAGCGCGGCTTCCTGGGGCGTGCGCTGGACTCCTTCCACGAAGCGCGTGTGCTGGCCAGAGAATTCGATAACGCCGCGCTTGAGCGCGTGGCTATCCTGGGCAGCGGCGATGTCTCTCGCCAGCGCGGACAACTGACGCGGGCCAGAGAACTCTACATTGAAGCTCGCGCGCTGCGCAAGCCAGGCCAGACGGATATACGCCAGGCCGCGATTGATCTGCGCATGGCACGCCTGGCTATCCTGACCGGCGACCTGGAGAGCGCGCACCAATCGTTAGCCAGCTCCCAGCAGCCTCCCATCGATCAGCAGCGCGCCTCCGATCTCTGGCTCCAGGCCAGGCTCACCGAGGGGCAACTGCGTCTGACTGAGGGCGACTTCACACAGGCCGAGGCACAATTTGGCGCGGCGCAAAACCAGGCCGAGGCGCTGCAAGAGCCACTGCTGGGCGCGCAGGCGCTGCTCGGACTGGCCAATACGCGCCTGGCACTCAACGATCTGGAAGCGGCCAACGCGACCTTCCTGGCCGCAGGACGCCAGTTTCAGTTGCTGGAAAGCGTCAACGGCGACGGCAGCGCCATGTTAGGCGTCAGCCAGACGCTGATCGCGCGCGAACAATGGGAGGAGGCCATCCAGGATGCCGAGGGGGCTCTGCTGCGTTTTAACCAGGCCGACGATCAACCGGGCAGAGCCGAGGCCGAGCTGGCTCTGGGCCTGGCTCAGCGCGGGAAAGATGAACTCGACGAAGCGTTGAATCACTTCAACCAGGCACTGGAACTCTATCAGCAGCAATCTCAGCCACTGGGAGAATCCGACACGCGCTATGAACGCGCCGGCATCTTCCTGGCCAGAGACGACTTCCAGCCCGCGCTCTCCGAAATCAACCTGGCCATCGCGCTGATTGAACGCGTCGCGGACACGCTTAAAGCAGCCGAACAAAAGCAGCGTTTTCTGCGCCAGTACACCGAACTATACGCGCAGCAAGCGATCACCCTGGCCCGCCTCCAGCAGGAAAACGAAGCCCAGAGAAGCCTGCAACGCTTCGCCACAATCACCAGTTCCGCAGGCGCGGGCGAACTCAAAACCTATCTGCAAACCTTTGAAGCCTCAATCCCCATCCAGGGAGAGGAGATCTCCGAGGAGCAGATCTCGGCCAACCAGGCTCTGCTCAACAAACTCAAGCAGATTCGTAAGGGATTATAATAGCAACAGGCAAACCAGGGCCAGGTTAAAAAGCGTTTTCTCTGGGCCAGACCC
>DASVMX010000008.1:0-4616 GCA_036384215.1 Ktedonobacteraceae bacterium
GTTAAGCCAGGGCTTATGCATTCTCGGCAAAAGCAGGGGTGCAGGGGACGGCGAGTCCCCTGCCGGAGCACGAGGTGTCCTCGTCACAACCTCTTTTTTTTGAGCAAGCCGCCGCAGGCGGCGAGTTCGGAGACAGCATAAACCCTGCTTAATCTTATAGGACCCCTTGCATATCGTGCATAACTTCGCTATACTGTTTGCGAACAAACAAATAATTACTGCCAGCGTTGAGGAAGAGGAGTAACCCGTCAGGGATAGCAGCGAGCCGATAGAGGGTGAGAGGTCGGCAATCCATCAAGGGTGAAGGGCGCTTCGGAGCTGGTTTGAATGAGTAGCTTCACGAGACTCATGACATAGCAATTGTGTCTTTCTGGTGAAGAAGCAGGGTGGAACCGCGCATCATACCTTGAATGTAGCTGCCCCGGGCCTACAGTGGTATGTATTCGTCCCTGGGCGTTTTTGTGAACGCCTGGGGAGTTTTTTTTGAGAGGGAGGAAATCTCACCTATGACACAGACAGAACACCCGGAGGTAGCAGTGCAAGATACGCCACTGGTACCCATTGAAAAGATTGTTTCACTGTGCAAGCGCCGCGGTTTTGTCTATCCCAACTCGGAGATTTACGGTGGCGTCTCGGGTATCTATGACTTTGGGCCGCTGGGCGTGGAACTGCGCAACAATATTCGCAGGTTCTGGTGGTGGTCGATGGTGCAGACCAACGATAACGTGGTCGGCATCGAGGGCAATATCATCACGCACCCGCGCGTCTGGGAGGCCAGCGGGCATGTGGAGAACTTCGTCGATCAGCTGGTGGACTGTAAGAAGTGCAAGCGCCGTTTTCGCCTGGACCATTTGCCGGAGGAGAACCGCGAGCAGAATAAGTGTCCAGAGTGCGGCGGCGAGCTGACCGAGCCGCGCAAATTCAATCTGATGATGGAGACCTACATCGGCGTGGTTGAGGGCGATAAGATGAAGACCTACCTGCGCGGTGAGGCCTGCCAGAACATCTACCTGGACTACGACAATGTGCTCAAATCCTCGCGGATGCAGGTTCCGTTTGGCATTTGCCAGATCGGTAAGGCCTTCCGCAACGAGGTCACGCCGGGCAACTTCCTGTTCCGCCAGCGCGAATTTGAGCAATGGGATCTGCAATTCTTCACGCACCCCAGCCAGATGTCGCAGTGGTTTGAGTACTGGAAGGAGATGCGCTTCGAGTGGTACAAGAGCTTGATCAACCACAAAGATCGCCTGCGCTTGCGCCCGCATGGTCCCGACGAACTGGCTCATTACGCCAAAGCGGCCTTCGATGTCGAGTATCAGACCATCCTGGGCTGGCAGGAATGGGAAGGTGTGCACTGGCGCCAGGACTGGGATCTGTCGCGCCACAGCCAGTATAGCGGTCAGGATCTCGGCTATACTGATCCAGAGACCAGAGAGCGCTACACTCCCTGGATTGTCGAGACCTCCGGCGGCGTAGATCGCACCTTCTTGAATTTGCTGCTCGACGCCTACGAAGAGGAGCCTGATCCTAACGGCAAAGAGCCGCGCACCGTCCTGCGCCTGAACCCGTGGATCGCTCCGGTCAAGGTTGCCGTGCTGCCCTTGCAGAAGAACAAACCAGAACTGGTGGAGACCGCGAAGACGCTCTACAAACAATTGCAGCGTGTCATGGTGGCTCAGTATGACGATATAGCCAATATCGGGCGCCGCTACCGCCGCCAGGACGAGATCGGCACGCCTTTCTGCGTAACTATCGACTTCCAGACCCTGGACGACCAGACCGTCACTGTTCGCGAGCGTGATCGCATGACACAGATCCGCCTGCCCCTTGATGAGGTGAAGAGATACCTCTTAGAGCGCGTAACCTGGAATTACTAGCAAATTGCTGGTGAAGCTATGGCTCTTGCTGATAGGATTTGTGTCTTCTCAGCAATGTATTTCGTCTAGTATAGTAGATAAAGAAGTCTTCAGTTTGATGTGAAAGATCCCTGTTGCATGTATGCATAGCTTTGTTGATGAGCTTTTTTAGTATAAAGGTTGAGTTAGAGAATGACACGGATTTTTTCTTATAATATTCTGGTCGGGGGAGCCAGGCGCATAGATTTCATTGAGAGGATGATCAGATCCGCCAATCCTGATGTGGTGGGGCTTGTTGAGGCAATGGACGTGGGGGTTGTGCAGGAGCTGGCCCGGCGCCTGGGAATGGAGTATCGCACGAACGCTTCTTCTGATGGCTACTGGAAGACCTCGCTCGCGCTGCTGAGCCGCCTGCCGATTACGAGTCGCGCGGTTCACACGGGCCAGGGCGCGATCAGCAGGCCGCTGCTGGAGGTGGGTCTGAAAGATGAGAACGGGGAGCCGTTGACAGTTTTTGTGAATCACCTGGTGGCCGAGTTTTCTAGAGGGCGCGGCGGTGATAGTTTGCGGCGCAAAGAGGTGCAGGCCATCCTGGATGTGCTGCACGCTCACCATGAGCCGCATGTCTTGCTGGGCGACTTCAACGCGCTTGCCCCTGGCGACCAGTTGAGGGTAAGCAGGCTGCTCAGCTACCTGGTGGCGGTCGATCAGCGTTACAAGAAGATGGGCCGGGCACATGAACTGGTGCATAATGGAACCCCATCGCTTGATTATGTCATACCCCCGGCGCTGCGTTTTCTGCGCCCACTGCTCCAGGTGATTCCGCGCAGCCGGGTGCTGAGCGCGTTGTGCAACGAGGCCGGCTCGCTCTACGTGCCGCGCGCGAGCATTGGTCTGCTGCTGGATGCCGGCTATGTCGACTGCTTCCGCTACAAAAATCCGCGCGCCTGGGGCTTTACCTGCCCGGCAGCCAATCCCGCGGGCCGCATTGACTACCTCTTTGCCAATTCCTTGCTGGCCACCCGCCTGAGCGCCTGTAAGGTGGTTGAGGGCAACGACGAGGTCCGTGGCAAGGATGCCAGCGACCACCTGCCGGTCGTGGCTGATTTTGCTCCAGGCATTGAGTCCATGGTGCGTCCATTTGTGGCCAGCCTGGCCGAGGCCAGCGAAACCGCCTGATAAAGCTCGTTGACCCGAGATGTGTTCCAATAAAGCTGGACAAAACAAAACTGGCCCGCGGCGCGGGCCAGTTTTGTTTTGTCCAGCTTTATTGGAACACATCTCGGGTTTTCTCGAAGATGTTGCGGAAGATGTTTTTATCGTTCTGCTCGCTGCGTTCTTTTTCCAGGCGATCCAGGTCTTCAAACAGACGCTTCTCTTCGGGACTCAGATTGGTGGGGGTGACCACTTTAACAGTCACGTGCTGATCGCCGCGCGCGGTGCTGTGGACTACCGGCACCCCCATGTTTTTCAGACGGAAGGTGCGCCCGCTCTGCGTGCCGGCTGGTATTTTGAGCGTGGTGGTCTTGTTATCGACCGTGGGCACTTCCACCTCGGCGCCCAGCGCGGCCTGGGTGAAACTGATCGGCAGCTCGTAGATGATATCGTTGCCGTTGCGCTTAAAGAATGGGTGGGGCTTCACGCTCAAGATCACGTAGAGGTTGCCCGGAGTTCCACCGCGCGAACTGACTTCGCCTTCGCCGGTCACGCGCACGTTGATGCCGTCGTCTACACCCGCCGGGATGTTGACCTTCACGCGCCGGTTGTTGCGCACCCGGCCCTGTCCACGGCACTTTTCGCAGGGTGTGGTAATCACCCGGCCCTCACCCCGACAGCGTTCACACATGGTGACGTTGACGAACTGGCCGAAGATAGACTGCTGGACGCGCCGAATCTCGCCGGTGCCCTGACAGGCCGAACAGCGCGCCGTCGATGTGCCGGGGGCTGCTCCACTGCCCGAACAGGTAGTACAATTTTCCCAGCGCGGCAGTTCGATATCTTTCTGACAGCCGAAGACCGCCTCCTCGAAGGTGATCGTCAGATCGTAGCGCAGGTCCGCGCCGCGCTGAGAGCCCGTGCGCCTCTGTCCGGCTGACGCGCTCGCGAAGAATGTCTCGAACAGGTCATTGATCGAACCAAACCCCGCAAAATCTCCGTTGAAGCCCGCTCCGCCCGCGCCATTCGACACGCCCGCGTGCCCATAGCGATCATAGGCGCTGCGCTTCTGAGCGTCGCTCAGGATTTCGTAGGCTTCATTAATTTCGATAAAGCGGGTTTCCGCTCCCTGCTCTTTATTGGCATCCGGGTGGTATTGCTTGGCCAGACGACGAAAAGCTTTTTTAATTTCATCGTCGCTCGCGCTTCGCGATACCCCTAGTACCTCATAATAATCTCGCTTATTCGTGGCCATTCAATGGTCCTTCGTCGTGCTACAAGGAAAAACAGGGCGTTGCCCTGGCAGGACTATCACCTCCTGCCTCTCCAGAATGTACGTGGTCAATGAATTTACTGTTCAATGGGACCGCTTTGGCCCCTTTTATATGCTCTAGCCGCAAGTAGCGATCTTTGTCGGACTCAGGGTCAAAACTGATCTATGGTATCTACAAAATAGTACAATTTTGGTCAGACCGGCGCAAGATGATAGCCCACAAGGGTGTTGATCTTCCTTCCATGCCGCCTGCGGCGGCGGAAGGAGGGAGAATACGGGGACACCCCGTGCCCCGGCAAAGGGCTGCCGCCCTCTGCACTCCCGCTCACCAG
>DASVMX010000009.1:0-26330 GCA_036384215.1 Ktedonobacteraceae bacterium
CGTGCTCCCTCTTCTTTATTTCAGAGGATCAGCGATAGACACCGTTCGGGTGAAAAGTTCCCGCTATGGCGCCGGGAAGATGGCCAGGTTTTGAAAGGTGGCCCGGGCGCTGCTGGTTGCGTCTTTTACTTGCGAGACAAAGAGCGCGACATTTCCGCTTTTATAGCTGGGATCTGTGAAACTTGCGAGGATCGTGCCATTGACCTTAAAGGTCAGCGTCTGGCCTTTGGCAATGATGGTCAGGTGATTGGGCTTGCCAGTCAGAGCAATGGCATTGCTGGGCTGGAGCGAGTTTTTGAGAGAGTTCGCTTGCGCGGCACCATTGTTATCTACTGAGCCTTTATAGATATAGAACAGGCCGTTGCCGTAGATCTCAAAGCGGTAATAGAGGCCAAGAACGCTGTTCTGGGTAGAAGCGGTGCGGATATAGACGCCATAGCCGTTATTAGGATCACCGCCAGACAGGCCAGCGTCAACATCGACTTCCAGGTCAGCGTAGGTTTTTCCACCGGGTACGAATTCAGGGAACAGTTTATTGTTATCTGATTCCAGGACCAGTTTTCCATCTCCATTGAGAGTAACTTGGGCCCCGGCGGGTGGGTGGGTATCCCATTTGTTGGCGTTGTTCTTAAAGAAATCGCTGAACTGCGGGGTACCAGTGGGCGTGGCAATAGCCTGGGTTGTCGTGGTCGGGGTGGCAGCTCCATCATTGCGGTGCTTGTAGAAGTAGTAACCGCCGTAACCGCCGCCGCCGAGCAGCACAACGAGTAGCACAATAATCACAATCACCACGCCTGCGCCGGGGCGATTTTTGCCTTTGCCCCGGTCATCATCGTAGTCATCACCACTCGGTCTTCTGGTCCAGGCCGGCCTGTTGGGTGCCATCAACGACGAGCCACCAGAGCCATTTTGCCGGGTAGCCTGCATAAAGCTGTTCAACGAAGGGCGCTCGGCATTTTGCTGAAAGTTTGAGCCGCCGAACGAGTTGTTCAGCGCTGATTGGTTGGGATTCTGCTGAAAATTCGAGAACGAGGATTGATTCTGTCCCCCAAAACCTGTGCCAAACGCATTGTTTTGCAGCGACTGGGGAGGTGGAGTCGCGTCCTGGCCCCCAAACAGGTTGTTCTGCTGCCATCCGCCGCCAGCCTGTCCTTTTGATCCCCACGCTGAAGCGGAAGCATCCTGGTTGCCAGACCATGCTCCATTCCCGTTTTGTTGATATTGGGAAGCTTGCTGCGCCTGCCCTCCCCACAAAGGACCAGATGGGCCAGGCCCACCTCCCTGCGCTCCTTGCTGGATGCCGCCAAACTGCTGTCCCTGGGGCAGCGGATTGAACATTCCACAGCGGGAACACTGGGTCTCATTGATGGTCAGTGGCGTACCGCAGCGCATGCAAGGCCGGGCTGGCGCTCCACCAAAGGACGGATACATCGAAGACATACGAAAAAAACCTCCAGTACAAGGGACCACTCAGTTACGTTGACTATCGCATATCAACTGCCTGCTTGTCCAACGAGTAGCATAATTGGTCTATGGAATCGAGCCAGAACCTCCAGAAGCGCCCGGCGATGCGAGCCAGACATCCGGCAGTCGATATGCATTTTTTGCCTCTACTTACCCCGTCTGCCACATGTTTATTTTCCCTGCGAGCGCGCTTCTTGTAAGAGTTCATATAATCGGCAGGGATGCAGCGGCATTTCGCGGATACGCACGCCAAATGGCGCGAGCGCGTCGTCGATGGCGGAAGCAAACAGGGCCGCAACCGGGATCACCCCTGCTTCTCCAGCTCCTTTAACGCCCAATGGATTGAGCGGGGACGGCGTTTCGACGTGGTCGACAACAATGGGTGGTACTTCCGCCGCAGTCGGCAGCAGGTAGTCCATAAAGCTGGCGTTGCTCAATTGTCCCGTCTCATCATACACCAGACGTTCGTAAAATGCACCCCCTATGCCCTGCGCGACTCCACCGTGAACCTGGCCTTCAACGATAGTGGGGTTGATCAGACGTCCGCAGTCGTGCACCGCGGCGTACTTCAAAAAGCTGACCTGGCCTGTGGTGAGATCAACTTCGATAATCGCCCCGTGGACTCCGCTGGCGAAACTGCCGTGCGGCGGACTGTAGTATGCGCTGGCCTCCAGACCGGGCGCGCCGCGTTCTTCGGGCAGAGCTGGACCTGGACGCGGACCGGCGAGTTTCATGCCCATCAGTTTGCGCGCGTTCTCACCATAGGCGTAGCGCAGCGGATTAGCGGAGATTGCGACCTGGCCCAGCGTCAGCGCCCTGTGAGGCGCGTCGCGCACAAAGACCTTGCCAACTGCCAGTTCGATATCCTCCGGCGCGGCCTCGAAAAGCTCCGCAGCCACTTGCTGCGCCTTCTCGCGAACCTTGCGCGCCGCCAGGTGCATGGCCGAACCAGCCACGGTCGCGGACCGACTGGCATAGGTGCCCACGCCCCAACTGAAGGCGTGCGTATCGCCGGTCGTGACCATCACATCCTGTATGGCTACTCCCAGTTGCTCCGCGACAATCTGGGCCAGCGTGGTCGCGTGAGCCTGTCCCTGCGAGGTGACCCCGGTGGTCGCGTGAACGCGTCCATCGGATTCGACGCTCACCAGGGCCCCTTCGTATGGTCCAATGCCTGTGCCTTCGACATAGCAGCCGATGCCAATCCCCAGGTAGCGGCCCTGCGCGCGCGCGCTGGCCTGCTGCTCGTGAAAATGCTCGTAGTCCAGCAAAGCTTTGAGCTTCTCCAATCCTGCCTGGTAGTTGCCACTGTCATACTTCGTCGGGCCGCCGTCCTGGTAGACCAGGCCTACGTCCCAGGGGAACTCATCCGGCGCGATAAAGTTGCGCTCACGCACCTCCAGGCGATCCAGTTGCAGTTCGCGGGCAATCCCGTCCATAACGCGTTCCATAACAAAGACAGCGTGGGGTCTGCCAGCGCCGCGGTACGGGCTGACCGGCACCTTGTTGGTGTAGAGCACGGTGAATTCGCTGGCGTAGTGGCGCAGGCGATATGGTCCCGGCAGGGTGCAGGCGGTGATGATGGGGACTATGATGCCATAGGGCGTATAAGCTCCAGCATCGTGGAGAAAGCGATCGCGCACAGCCAGCAGTGTGCCCTGCTCGTCAAAGGCGTACTCAACTTCGTGCTCCTGGCTGCGTTCCTGGTTGGCTGAGATAAAATGCTCGCGGCGGTCCTCAATCCATTTGACCGGGCGGCCCAGCAGGCGCGCGGCAAAAGGTGTGAGGATCTCTTCGGGGTAGAACATCATAATCTTGGTGCCGAAGCCGCCGCCGACATCCGGGGCGACCACGCGCACTTTATGTTCGGGCAGATGAAAGATCGCGGCCAGGCCATTGCGGATCGGGATCGGTGCCTGCGTCGAAATCCAGCAGGTCAGCTTCTCCTCAAGGGCATCCCACTGCGCCACAATCCCGCGGCATTCCATGGGCATGGCCGCGCCGCGATCAATCAGCAGACTCTCCCGCAGCACGTGGGGCGCGCTGGCAAAGATTGCGTCGGGATCGCCGACCTGCTGGACAAGATGGGCCGCGACATTACCAGGCACATCGGCATGCACCAGCGGCGCGTCCTCCCGCGTTGCTACGTCCAGACTATGCACGACTGGCAGCGGCTCATAGTCGACATCGATCAGGTCGAGCGCGTCTTCCGCCAGGTAGCGACTCTCCGCGACCACCATGGCCACGGCCTCGCCAACATAGCGCACCTCATCTAGCGCCAGGGGGAGTTGCGTGCGCGGCTGCTCCAGCGCGGCATGAGGCACAAGCAGAGGCGAAGGCTCCAGCACCTCTCCCAGGTCTACGGCGGTCAGCACCAGGTACACGCCGGGCAGGGCCATGGCCGCGCTGGCGTCGATGTTGGCGATTTTCGCGTGGGCGTGGGGACTGCGCAGGAGAGCCGCGTGAAGCAGTTGTGGCAGTTCAATATCATCGACATACGTGCCTTTGCCGCGTAGCAGGCGCGGATCTTCGAGCCGTTGCACCGGCGCGCCAAACCACCGAGTAGCCATCACTCCACCTCCTCTGGCCGCAAGCGCTCGGCAGCCAGCTTGACCGCTTCCACAATATTCTGATAGCCTGTACAGCGACAGATATTCCCCGAAAGCCCCTCGCGGATCTCCTCGTCAGTGGGGTCCGGGTTCTCGTGCAGGAGCGAGTGTACAGACATAATCACGCCCGGAGTACAGAAGCCGCATTGCAGGCCGTGCTTCTCCATAAAGGCTTGCTGGATCGGATGCAGCTCGCTCTGCGTGCCCGCCATGCCCTCGATGGTCGTCAAAAACAGGTTGTTCGCCTGAACCGCGAACATCAGGCAGGAGCGCACCGCTTCGCCGTTCAAAAGCACCGTACAGCAGCCGCAGACACCGTGTTCGCAGCCAACATGGGTGCCGGTCAGGCGCAGTTCGTGGCGCAGAAAATCGGAGAGCAACATGCGCACCGGCACACGCCGCTCGTAACGCTGGCCATTGACCGTCACCGCGACCTCGCACTCCTCGGTAAAGGCCAGTGTCTCTTCCTGGTCGTGCATAGCATTTCGCCTTTCTACGCTACATCCTGCGCCTGGCCCAGGCGGCTGCCAGCACACGACGGGTTAACTCGGCGGTTAAGACCCGGCGATACTCGACAGTCGCGTGGATATCGTTCATGTCCGCGCCTACAACCTCGCGCGCGGCCTCCGCGGCCAGGCTTAAGGTCTGTTCATGCATGGGCTGGCCCTCTAACTGCCGCTCGACCTCCCATGCTCTCACTGGCGCACCGGCCACCCCCGCGTAAGCGATCCTGGCTTTCTGGCAGGTGCCGTCCTCCGCGGGAGTCAGCACCGCCGCCGCACCGACCAGGGCAAAATCGCCGGAGCGCCGCGCGAATTCCTGAAATGCCCAGCCCGCGCGCGGATCAACCCAGGGGAAACGCGCCTCAACTACCATCTCTCCCGCTTCCAGCGCGGTCTCCAGGTAGCCATGAAAAAAAGCCTCTACAGGAAGTAATCGCTCGCCGCTGCTCTTTTGTAACAAAAGAGAGCCCTCCAGACAGGTCAGCAACGCGGGAAGTTCCGCTGCTGGGTCCGCATGCGCGAGGCTACCCACAATCGTGCCGCGGTTGCGAATCTGCATGTGTCCAATGTGCCAGATAGCCTCGATCAGCAGCGGGTGTCTTTCCTGGATCAGCGGCGAATGTTCCGCCTGGCACTGACGCACAGTTGCGCCCAGTGCCAGGTAGCCATCTTCCGGCTGAATATAGTTGAGTTCAGCCAGGCGATTAATATCCAGCAAATTGGCTGGAGCGGCCAGGCGCATGTTGAGCAGGGGCACAAGGCTCTGTCCTCCAGCAAGGATCTTCGTCTCGTCGCCCTGTTGTTCGAGGAGCAAAAGTGCGTCGTCCAGGATACGCGGCGCACAATAGCGAAAGCGCGGTGGTTTCAATGTGACCACCTCCCGGTCTAAATTTGGTGAACGACCTTGAATGAGTAAACAGAGAGGCTCATAATGGCATATCTTATGCCTCCTTGTACCTCTCTGCCTACTGTTTTTTAAAAATAAGTACTAGAGTAGCGTTTGACGCTTTTTCTGTCAAGTCTTTTTTCTACCCAATGTTGGGTTTTCTTATGATGATGAGTTTAGAAAGGCATTGAATTGGTCACGTTGTCCAGAAAACGCGTCGAGATCAAGATTGTTTCCCTGGTCTCTGGCAAAAAGAGACGTGGTCTGCCGATCAGCGTGCAGGTGCCGGGTTGCCAGGTATTGGCAGCAGCGTGACTTCGCTGGCGGGAACCCAGGCCTGACGGTGGTTGTAGTTGATTTCGTACCAGAGGCTGCCCGCGCCATCCGCTCTGTGGAATTTGCCTTTGTGATTAACAACGCCGTAGATGTCTATGCCATCCTGGTTGCCGAAATCGCCGAGAAAGCCGGGGTCGCCGATAGTATCCTGATCCCCGTTATTCGGGTTGTTGGGATCACCGCTATTCGAGTTGCCTGGAGGATTGACCGGAGGCGCTGGCGGATTCGCGGGGGGTGGGTCTTCGGTAACAGTGTAGGCTGACACGAAAGTGGCTCCGGCGGGCGCATCTCCGAGCACGTACTTGCTGCTGGTGGTAGGCTCGCCATAAATCAAAGGCGTCTGGCCAGGGTCCGCGTGAAGCGTAATCGGCACGCCCTCGCCGCGGGCAGCCGCGTCGCGCGGGACCGCCAGCCAGGCCTGGCGAGCGTGAGCAAAACGCTTGTTGTGTGTTGGATGGTCAACAACCCCGAACCAGATCTTGTACATAGTCGCGCCGCTGCCAGCAGGATCGACGACTCGATCAAGGTAATAGTAGCTTACTCCAGGCTCAACGCAGCCGCTGACATCGGTAACGTCGTGCCCATTTCCCAATTGCGGAACGCGTCCCGAAGCCGTACTGGGACCGTTATAGAGATAGAAAAAGTTAAAATTGGCACTGGTCTCTTTGCCATCCTGGCCCAGCGGAAAACGGGCGCTCGACGGGCGCAGCATGAACACCGGAGCCACGGTCTCGCCCCCATAGGGCACGCCCTGGTCGTGTATCAACTTGATGTAGTAGCTCCAGAGCCAGTAGGGTCCCGGATCAACGTGATTGGGCAGACTGCTAGCCGAGGGCGAAGGGATGGTGCCGTGCGAGACAATACGGTCGTGAGTGAGAGACAGATTGTATTTTTTGAGCAGATACGCGACCAGCCTGGCCGAGGCCAGGTACTCGCTCGCGCTGTACCAGCGATAGCCAGTCGCGTCTATACCAGCGTGCTCGATGCCAATCGAATGCTCGTTATACCAGTAATTGCCAGCGTGATAGGCAATATCTTTTTCGCGGATCACCTGGTAGATCGTTCCATCGCTGTCGATAATATAATGGGCGCTGGCGATAGTTTTGACATTCTGAAAGACGTTTAACGAAGCTTGAGCTGTCCCCTCGATATCGTGAATCACAATTTGATCGATTGCGAAATCGGTCGGACGCTGCGCGTCCTCGTAGGTACAGGGAGCCTTGTCCGGGGTCTTGTTGCAGTCAAAGGTCTGCTGATCTACCACGCAATCCACGGCCTGGGGATAATCGACGTTCTGGTCCTGTTGACAACCAGAAGGCAGCGCGCTGGTCCCTGTGACTGTCGCGGCGCTGATCGCGTCCGGGTGAACGCGCCGGGGCACGAGAGCAACCGTTTCCCCGTCGTCCGCCCGCGCGCGGAAGCCCTGAGAGATCTGCGTATACACTGCCTGCGCGTACATCAGCGCGGTTGAGCGCGTGGCAGCGTGGCTATAAGCGGCAAGCGCGCCATACCAGCCATTCAGACTGGCTGGCAAGGTATGAGTAGGAGAAAGGCGCAGGGCGTCCGCGCGCAAAAGAGCCGCGCCGCCGCGGATATTGGTAGGCAGGTCCAGCTTGAGCTGGTTCGTACTCACGCCCAACGCGCGGGCGGCGCGACCCAGTTGATCGCCATGTGTATTCTGAATCAAATGCATACACCCGTAGCCATTATCCGCGCTGGGACTGCCACCATTATTGCTCAAACGCCCCTCCATGTAGCACACAGCCTTGAGCAGAGGCGCGGGCACCTGAAACTCGCGGGCGGCCCCCTCGAATGCCAGATTAACCATCCTCGACCTCGGCGGACCGGCCAGCATAATGCCATTCAGAGGAATAGCCGCACGCAATTCATACACAACCACAATCAACACCATTACCAGTACAGAGAAACCATACAAAGCCAGGCGCGCGGAAAAAGAGTAGCTACGCATACGACAGAATACCTACCTCCAGGCAACATCATCCACAAAATTCAGGCAGAAAAGAGCGCGATGATCGTCCTCAAGTGGCAAAAAACGCGCGATCTCTTCTGCCTGCCAACAGCTAACTATTTCTAGCGTAACAGGCTATACGATGGCCATATTTGCAGATATGGTCGTTAGCGGAAGAAATGAGCAGAGAATTGCTCGTATTTGACCGCTGTGCTTGTCAGAATGCTTTCTTATCAAATATATACAACAGTTGATTATATTTGTTATAATGCTTATAAGTGTTCAATGTGGAAGCACAATAACCCTGTGCGGGCAAGAAGCCGCTGACATGCCTGTGAATCGCTCCCTTGCGCAGATTCAGCCACCAGCAATTCCGTGCATCTTTTTTGTGGCTTTCAGCGTAATACTTGCCCGTCAGCATGTCAAGGAGGAGTGCGGATGCCGAAACCGCTTCAAAGTGGAAAGCAGCCGGTAACCATTTTTTACTCCTATGCCTCTCAAGATGAGCAGCTTTTTCGTGAATTACAGAAACAGCTCGCTCCGCTCCGGCTGCAATATGGCGTCTCGGAATGGGATCGCAGTCAGATCGGAGCCGGCATGGATTGGCACCAGGAGATCAATCGCCAGCTTGATCGCTCTGCTATTATCTTGCTCCTCGTCAGTGCCGATTTTTTGAATTCAAGCGCCTGCTACCGTGAAATGCTGCGTGCCCTGGAACGCGAGAGACGTGGCGATGTCCGTGTGATCCCCGTCATTTTACGGCCCGTTGACTGGCCAGGTGCGCTTTTTGCTCATCTTCACAGTTTGCCTTCTAACAAACTGCCCGTTACCCAATGGCCTGACCAGGATGCGGCTCTTAAACATATTGCCAGCGGTATTCGCGCCGTAGCCGAAGATCTCCTCCATATGTCGCCTTCGCCAGCGCCGCTGCCGCCATTTCCACTACCGCCTGACGGGTCCTGGCGTATAGCGGGACTGGCTCGTAGCAATACAAAAGTACGCGTGGGAATCATTCTTCTCTCTCTTTTTCTGGCTCTAGCCTGTGTGAGCAGTATCGTGCTTGCCAGGTTTGTACTGGAAAAACCTGGGCCTTCTCCATCCGCGTTTGATATGTTTCCTGCCTTGAGCAATGGGGAATTCATCTTTGATCAGGGGCAAGTGCCAGTGCAATGGAAGGTGGATGCACAACACGATTTTATGCATAAGAATGCCGGCGCGGCCATTGCTGATTGGAAAATGGCGATTGATGAAAACCCGAGCGACGCCGAGTCTCACATTTACTGGCAGGATCAGCAAATTATCCAGGCCGGGCAACCCTATGTGACCGTGGTAGCACTGATCAACCTTGTGCCTGATGACCTTGACTACGCTCAGCCCGGCAGATCTCGCGATATCCTCCAGGGCATCGCGCTGGTGCAGGATGAATTTAATAAAGCTCACGCTGATCTCAAAGTTTGCGTGCTTATCGCCAATGTGAATATTCCCCCGCAAAGTCCATCCTTCGATGTGGCATTCAACAACGTGGTTCAACAGATTATCAAAGCCGCCGGGTCGAGCACCATTTACCAGCATATTGTCGGAGTTGTTGGCTGGCCCTTTAATGGTAACAGAAATGTACTACAGCAATTAGCAAATAATCAGCTCACAGTTATCTCTTCAATCGCCCCCGATAAAGACCTTCCGGGTACACGAGGTTTCTTGAGCGTTGCGCCATCGCTCCAGGCAGAAGCACAGACGGCAATGGATTATATCAATGTCCACTGGCGGGAGAAACCTGTTTACTTCCTTGAAGATGAGGACGATCCATATAGCAAACAACTGGGGGATGCATTTTACCAGGCCTCGGGAAATACTGCTCAGTTAATAATGTATTCCGTTGGTCGGGACTGCCGCGCCCCCGGCGTATGCAATACACTCAATCCCTATCTGAGCGATAACGGCAACGCGGTTATCTACTTCGCGGGGTACCCCAACGACGCGCGCTTTATTCTGGATAAACTACGCTCTCTTCCCAATATCAATGTTATTGGTGGGGATGTATTGTCTCAAATGGTCAATACACCGAGACAATACCCGGGAGTCTTCAATGGCCTGTATTATACCTCGTTTGCTTTTCATGAAACAGTTCATAATCAGAACTTCGGGCAAAATTTCTCCAGGGACTATCAGCAGCTCTTTAATGCACAAAGAGCCTCTCCGCTCTGCTATTATACCTGCGTCCTGGCCTCGAATGACACCATCCTTGCCTACGACGCCGCGCTTGTCCTGACACAGACGACACTGCGCGCCCGGAAGGACGATGCCCTACCTACTATAGCAGACGTTTGGGGCGCGCTGGACGGGTCGGGCTTTATACCAATCCAGGGAGCCTCCGGGCTGCTGAGCTTTACTCGCGATGGGACGCTTGCAAGAAAGGATGCTGTCCTTGTACTTCATGTGGATGATCGGGGATTTACCCAGATTGGATAGAGATAGCTCTACCATTTCCCTGAGCACCTTTGAAAGGGATCGGATCTATGTTTCACGAGCAACGCGCCAGGATCATTAAGAACAGAGGCCTGGCAGAGATTTTTAACGAACCATGCGGACGCAGAGCATTTCTCACGCATACCCTGCGCGCCGGTCTCACAGGTGGGCTTGCCTCAGCACTTGCCAGCTGCGATAATGCTCAATCAACCTCCCAGTGTAGCGGTGATACAGGCGCGCAGGGTACTCTGAACTGGATCCATGAGCGGGATAATGGACTCTATCAGCAATTGGTGCTGGATTTCCAGGCTCACCATCCTTCCATTCGAATTCAGCATCACTCTGGTGATCCAGATACTGCCGTCCACCATGACGAAGTTGTTGCGCAACTGAAGCAGAAGCAGGTCGATATTATCTCCCTGGACGTGACCTGGATCGATGAATTTGTTCGCCAGCAGTGGATTCTTCCCCTGGATCAGTTCTGCCCTCCACTTGATACCACACAGTATCTTTCTACGCCTGTAGAGGTTGCCAGGGTGGGTGGAAAGGTCTACGCGGCCCCTTTCAGATCAGATATTGGCTTGCTTTTCTACCGCACTGATCTCATCTCACAGCCCCCGACAACCTGGGGGGAGTTGGAAGATATGGCCAGAAAGGTGCAGAAACAGCAAAAAAGCCAGATCTATGGGTATGTCTGGCAGGGCGCACCCTTTGAAGGCCTGTTCTGCAATTTCCTGGAGGTTTACTTCGGATGTGGCGGGCAGGGGCTGGATGTCCAGAGACCAGAAACATTCGTCGCGGACGCGGCAGTACAGGCACTGACACTGATGCAAGAGTGGATTAGCGCGGGGATCTCACCTCAGACTATCACCCATCCTATTTCTGATTGGACGCAGGATCGCGCGCTCAACGAATGGATAAACGGCAATGCTGTGTTTATGCGCAACTGGACGTATGCTATTGCGCAAACTAATCTGAGCCCCACAAAAAGCCAGGTCGCCGGACATTTTGGAATCGCGCCCCTGCCCGGTGCCAGTGCTCCCGGGCGTTCGTGCGTTGGAGGTTGGCAGCTCGCCATTTGCAACTCCAGCAGCCCGGCGCAACAGCAGGCCGCGTGGACCTTTATCTCCTACTTGATGCAGCACAACGCCCAGGAATACGCCGCTACGCAGGGGACGTTCCTGGTAACGCTCAAGGATATCTACAAGGACGATCCCATCGTGGGGAAGCAACAGCCACTGGTGGAAAAACTGCCAGCGATCCTGAATAAAGCTGGTTCGCGGCCTCGTTCTCCTTGCTACCAGAGCACACATGGGGTTTCTCAGATCATCTACAATCAACTCCACAAAGCTCTGACCGATTCACGCTACCTGGGCAATCCTCAGAGCGCGCTCCAGGATTTGCAACAGCAACTGGCGGCCTTCAAGTGCTGACCGCCAGCAAATCAGGAAAAGTGCTGATGTGATATCCTGAAAGCATTGTTTAGGATATGATAGAGAGAAACAAAGAGGCAGATCTATGATTCCCTGGTCTTTTGAGACGGCTGGACGATTTGACGAGGTTGTTTTTGAAAGCGATGTGCTCAAGGGAAATCGCCTGGGAGATCCTTTCCGGCGACCGCTGTGGGTCTATCTTCCGCCAGGCTACGACGACGACCCGGCGCGGCGCTATCCCACGGTCTACATGATTCAGGGCTTTACCGGTCAACTGGATATGTGGCGCAATCGCTCTCCTATGCGCAAGAATTTTCCCGAAATGGCGGATGAACTCTTTGCCAGCCAGGAGGCACCACCTTGCATCGTGGTCTGGGTGGATTGTTGGACCTCGCTGGGCGGCAGCCAGTTTGTGGATTCGCCCGCGACTGGCCGCTATCACAGCTATCTGTGCGATGAGATTGTGCCCTGGGTCGATGCTCGTTACCGCACGCTTCCCCGGCGCGAGCACCGCGGCATCGCTGGCAAGTCCAGCGGTGGCTATGGCGCGATGATTACGCCAATGCTCCGACCCGATCTGTGGGGCGGCCTGGCAACGCACGCGGGCGACGCGCTCTTTGAGACCTGCTATCTCCCGGAGTTTCGCGAAGCCGCGCGTATTTTGCGCGAACAATACAGCGGCTCCTTTGAGAAATTCTGGCAGGATTTTCGCGCCCGCCCGCCGTTTGCCAAAAACAGCGATAACGTCCTGACCAACGAGTGGGCCATGGCTGCCTGCTATTCGGCTGACGAAGATGGGACGGTTCACCTGCCTTTCGATACTACCACCGGGGCGCTGATTCCCGAAGTCTGGGAACGCTGGCTGGCCTGGGACCCCGTGCGCATGGTGCCCGCCCACGCGGAGAGCCTGCGCTCAATGCGGGCCATCTACATCGACGCGGGCAAGTACGACCAGTACTACCTCGATCTCGGCGCGGAAGCCTTTCGCCAGGCACTGGAACGCATCGGCAAAACCAGGGGCGTCTTCTTTGAACTGTTTCCCGCCACGCACTCGGCCATCGAGTATCGCTATCCATTGAGCTTAAAATACCTGGCTGAACAACTTTCCCTCTAGATCCGCGGTCATTAAGAAACGCCTGGCCCGTGAATGACGGCCAGGCGTTTCTCAACGGTCATTCGCTAGCTATTTTTGAGAGCCAGCCCTTCAAAGGTAGCATGAAAGCCATGTCCGATGGGGGAGGCGGCCATAATGCCGACCCCGACGCTTTCAAGCGAGGTGAGATAGGCCTGTCTGAGCAACTGGTACTCAATGCCATCGAGCGAGTAAAAAATCTCGATGGTGATACCCTGGCGTTTCAAACGCAGCCAGAGTGAGGCTGGCGCTTGTGGAAGAGCCACCACTGACCAGTCGGAGAACTCGCGCGTAACAACAGCGCTGGCATACTGCCTGCCATCTATATACTCGATCCCGGTCTTGAGCCACGTGGCCTCGTCTACCCGCACCATCAGGCCAGCCTGGTCGTATAAGCTGTTATACTGGCCGCTGATCTTCACTTCAACCTGAAAATCTCCCGTCACCTGCTGGTGATAGAAATGTCCATTGTCACCGATAAACCCGGAATGGGTAATTCGCCAGAAATCAGTTTCGGGCGCGGTTTGAACGGTGATGGTGTCATCATTGGCTGTCCACACAGGAGGTTCATTATACCAGTGCATCATCTTTTCCTTTCTTATGGTATGTGTAGAAAGTATATCCGCTTTGCCGGGAGAAGAGCAAACGCGCTGCTCTTCTCTCAAGATGATGCACTCATCATTCTTGATCTTTCCTTTTTCTGCTTTTTTATGAAGATAGCTCCTAGTCCTACTTTGGTAGTTTCTTACGGGGTGCAGGGGCGCTGCCCCTGCCGGAGCGCGAGGTGTCCTCGCAAAAACCTTTTTTCTTTCATTTTGCGCCGCCTGTGGCGGCGCAAAATGAAAACGAACAGAATAGTACTAGGAGGTTGCACGCCTGGTGATAAACAGGCGCGAGCGAAGGTGATACACTAAAGGCATCTGCTTTTGAGAGTGACTACCGATGTGCGTTTGTGTTAGCATAGACGCACAAATACACAGATAAACTTCCGCGACCGGGAAGAGCTCTGCCGGTTGGCGAGGAAGGAAGGAGTGGAGCATGCAGGACGAAGCGGGTGATTCGATGGCATTGCAACCAGTGTCACAGGAGCCGATGTCTTTGCAGGTGGATCTGCTGGCCGCGTCGCTGCGGGCTGATACGAGCGATCTGAAGGCCTTTCTGGAGGCACTGGCGGTTAAGCTGGAAGGCGCGCTGCCAGATCAGACGGCGGTTGTGCGTCAAAACAAGCTGTTTTCGCGCGAGCATCCCGTGAGGGAGATTCTGGTGACATTGGGGGAATATCAGTACCGTATTTCTCGCGAGCAGCAGGGCCCGCTGATTACCCTGCGAGCCAAAGTTGTGCGAGGGATTGTGCTCAAAACAGATCAGCTTCCAATGGACCGCTGGATCGAGGAACTGGCCGTGGGTCTGGCCAGTCAGGCGGGTCAGAGCGACCAGGCCCGCCAGGCTCTAGAGCGTTTTTTGCTTTAAACGGAGGAGATTATGCCCCTTTGGAGACGCCTCCCGCCGGAGGAAATACAACGGAGGCAACAGGAACAACAGGAAGCCGAGGCCAGCCGCCAGGCACTGGAGGGTGGCGGACTGCCACTCAAGGCCCAGCGCCGCCTGCGCGAAGAGATGGAGGCAGGACACTCACTTTTCACCAGCGACCTGAGCGCCAGAGAATTCCTGTTAACTGGCGAGCTTGGCTATCGCCCCCTGAGCCAGGTCATGGGCAGTTCGATCTATCAGATCGGCTGGCAATATACGCGGGGGTACACCTGGAATACCCAGTATATGGAAATGGGCACGCTCTCGGAGGCGCACCAGCACGCGGCGCTGCTGGCTCTTGGCCGCCTGGAACAGGAGGCGAAACTGCTGGGCGCGCACGGAGTTGTAGGGGTGCGCTTTACCCGGCGCCGGTACGAGTGGGGCGCGAATTTGCTGGAATATACCGCCATTGGCACGGCCATTAAGCTGCCCAATGCCCCCCAGCCCGCGCGGCCTTTTCTCAGCGACCTCTCCGGCCAGGAATTCTGGACACTGCTCCAGGCGGGGTATTATCCCGCCGGCGTGGTCACAGGTTACTGCTCATACTATGTTGCTCTGGGCAGTCAATTAACCCAGCAGATCCAGGGCTGGTGGGTTGGCGCGGCAAACCAGGAGATTCAGCCATTCACGCAGGGACTGTACACCGCGCGCCACCTGGCCATGGAGCGCGCAAGCAGTATGGCGCGCAAGCAGCAGGCTCTGGGCATCGTCGGGATGCATATCGAGAACGACCGCCAGGTGAGTGAGTACGAGACCGACAACCCATCCAGAAAGTTCATGGATCTGTACATCCACTTTGCCGTGCTGGGCACATCCATTATTGCTGTCAAAAAAGACCATGTGATTCCCAGTCCCAAACCTACTCTTACCTTTACTGATCTGCGTCCTGGCCGCTACGGGCAGAACCAGGAGTTGACATTTCGCGAATAACGCATGTCTGTCTATCTTTGCCGTTTTAGAAGAATTGATAGGAGAAAATAACCAGATGTCTTTGCAAAATAATGATCTGCCTTCCCACGCGCATGAACGTCTGACCAGCATGCGCAGCGATTCAACTCATCGCGGGCTCTTTACCAGCGATCTGAGCGTGAACGAGTTTCTCCTGGTGCGCGAGGCTGGTTTCGACCCGGTGGGCCTGGTTGTAGGGAGTTCCATTTATCATATCGGCTATCAATGGGCAAACTGGAGTCAGAACCAGGAAATGACTGTACTGACCCAGGCCATGTATCACGCGCGCGAGCTGGCCATGACGCGTATGGAAGAAGAAGCTGACGAACTCAAGGCCGATGGGATTGTGGGCGTGCGCCTGGAAGTCACGCGCCACGAGTGGGGGGAATCGCTGGCCGAGTTTGTTGCCATAGGCACCGCTATCCGCGCCCGTGACGGGAAGTCCTACCGCAACGCGCACAATATGCCTTTTACCTCTGATCTCTCAGGGCAGGACTTCTGGACGCTGCTGCGCGCGGGCTACCGGCCAGTCGGCATGGTCATGGGCAACTGCGTCTATCACGTTTCGCGCCAGGGGCTGGGACAGTGGTTCAACCGCATGGGGCGTAACGTGGAGATGACCAACTACACACAGGGGCTCTACGACGCGCGCGAGCTGTCTATGGAACGTATGCAGACTGAAGCGGTCAGCTTGAAGGCCGAGGGCGTCGTCGGCGCGCAAATCGTCGAGCGCAGCCACGGCTGGGGCTCGCACGTCATCGAATTTTTCGCGGTCGGAACGGCTGTAATCTCGATCTCACAGGATCACGAGGTACCAGCGCCCTCGCTCTCCCTGCTGCTCAACGATTAGCTATGCAAGAAAGTGCAGGTACAGGCGTTCTTGATGAATGCCTGCTCCTGTAAACCGTATATCCCGACCAGGAGCCATCGGCAGCATAGCAAAAGGTTCCGGTAACAGGTCCCCTGGATGCTGGTTGGACTCGTACCCATCAAATGCGCGTGGAAAGCGCACTTAGCCCAGGCGGTAGAAGCGCTGAGCATTCCCGGACCAGAGCTTGTGCCTGGCTGCAAGCGGCAGGTGCGCGGTCAGGGCTGTCAGCGTTTCGTGCCAGCGCCTGTAGGAAGAGGCGAGGAGCATGACTGGCCAGTCTCCTCCAAAGAGCACGCGGTCCTCTCCAAAAGCGTCGAGTACTGCGCTGACAAATGGTTCGAGGTCGGCTGTCTGCCAGGACGTGGGATCGGCTTCGGTGACCATGCCGCTGATTTTACAGGAGACATTTGGCAGCGCAGCCAGTTTGCCCAGGTCAGCGCGCCAGGGATCAAGCAGACCCTGTTTGATGTCCGGTTTTCCCACGTGATCCAGCACAAAGGCGGTATGCGGACAGAGATGAACCAGTTCGGTTACCGCCGGTAGTTGCCAGTGCTTGATACACAGGTCAAAAGAAAGTTCGAACTCCGCCAGCAGGCGCACACCTGTGACAAAATCGGGTTGCAGACAGAAACCGGCCTCCGTTTCATCCTGAAGATTGCGCCTGACCCCTTTGATCAGCGGCGAAAGAGCCACCAGAGATTCCAGGTAGGGACGTGTGGCATCTCCATACTCAAGCTGTGCCGCGGCCACAATGCCCTGGATCAGCGGCTCCGTCCGGGCCAGGGCCACGATCTGGCGAGCTTCAAGCAGCGCTTCCCGCGCCTCGGCCGCGACCTCGACATAGACCAGCCCGCTGATGGGCAATCCGCCGGTCTGTTCACGGTAGTCTGCTGGGCCAAAGGGACGGTTCAGGTTGGGAATATCCTCCAGCCAGGGCATGGTGAACTGTTGAGGATTCCACAGGTGGACATGGGCATCGATAATTGGAAGCGTCTCGGTCATACATAGGTCCTCTCTTTTGCAATGACAGCACTGTGGGCACAAACAGCTTCTTTTCTGATTTACGAGCGATATACCTCATCGATTTCGGTCCACAGTTCGTCCGGGATCGGATGCAGCGCCAGTGCCTGCGTCTCTATGAGTCGCTCTGGACGCGTTACCCCTATAATGGTGGAGGTAATGCGCGTGTCCCGCAAGGAGAACTGGAGGGCAGCCGCGATCAAGGGCAGGCCGTGGCGCTGGCAGGCCTCCTCCATCAGTACAGCGCGTCTGAGCAGATCTGGAGAGGCCTGGCCATACATATAGCGCGGGTAGGCGCCCGGTCCTTTGGCCAGGATACCGCTCCCATAAGGCGCGGCGTTCACCGCGGCCACGCCCAACCGCGCGCAGGTATCCCAGAGCGGCTCGGCTTCCCGATTGAGCAGGGTAGAGCGGTTGTGCGAAATCGCCACCTCGAAGAGACCCGTTTCTACAAAACGGATGAGCAGATCAATCGGGCCGCCAGCCACCCCCAGGTGAGCGATCAGACCCTCCCTCTGGCACTGCTGGAGCACCTCGACGGGACCACCTGGCTGCATGGCCTCTTCAAAAGAAATATGTTCGGGATCGTGGAGATAGACCAGTTGTAGCCGCTCCAGACCCAGCAGGCGCAGGCTGCGTTCGATGCTGCGTCTCATCTGCGCGCCTGTAAAAACGCCGGTCGAGAGATCGCGATCTGCCTTGGTAGCCAGCACATAGCCGGGTGGCAACTGGCCCAATTCAGCGAGCGCCTGGCCTATCAAACGTTCGCTCTCCCCATCCCCGTACGAGGCGGCGGTATCGAGAAAATTAAAAGGTCCGGTAAAGCACGCGTGGAGCGTCGCCAGGGCACGCTCTTTGGGAACCGCGTAGGTAAACGTCTCCTCCATACTTGCCAGAGGAGCTGCTCCAATACAGATAGGCGTGACCTGGAGGCCGGTGGAACCCAGCGAGCGCAGTGCTAGCGGCCCCTGAGTTTCTGCCCAGGATGACATAGGCTGTACTCCTTGTTTTTCTCTGGCTGGCTCCGGGAGGGATCTTCGTCTATCTTTCCTGGAGCCAGCCTCCGGCGATCATTTCGCCGTCCAACCACCATCAATTACCAGAGCCGAGCCAGTTACAAAGGACGCCTCGTCGGAAGCCAGGTAGAGCGCGGCGGAGGCGATTTCGTCCGGGCGTCCCATGCGCCCGATTGGCTGGCGCGCGTGGAGATTCTGGCGCGCCTCGTCTTCGTGGCCAGCGAAATTGCGCGCCAGGTAGCCATCTACAAACGGCGTCTGCACCGTGCCAGGGCAGATGGCGTTACAGCGAATGCCCCGAGCGACAAAATCGATGGCGAGCGCGCGCGTCAGTGCCAGCACCGCTCCCTTGCTGGTGCTATAGGGCAGGCGCCGCTCAACCCCGATCAGGGCCGCGGCAGAAGATAGATTGATAATGACCCCGCCCGCCGGCTCCTGGGCCTGCATTTGACGTACCCCCTCGCGCGCGCAGAGAAAAACACCCGTCGCATTCACGCTCATCACACGCTCCCAATCGGCCAGGCTGGTCTCCAGAATCGAGCCAACGTGGCTGATCCCGGCGTTGTTGACCAGGATATCCAGCCGCCCCTCGGCGGCAGCCACGCCCTCAAAAGCGGCCTGCACCTGGAGTTCTGAAGCCACGTCCAACTGCTGCACGCGCGCGCTTCCGCCCGTGGCGAGAATCTCCCCGGCCACTCGCTCCACCGCCTCCACACTGATATCGGCGAGAATCACATGCGCCCCCTGCTGCGCGAAGAGCCGCGCAATCTGCTCGCCAATGCCTGAACCGGCTCCTGTGACAAAGGCAATCTTTTTATCCAGACGAAACACTTGCTTTACCTTCTTTCTCAGTCCCTTGTGTCCTCCATTTTCCCTCGAACACTTTAATCAGTGTGGAAGACTTCTTTCATGGAAGTCCACCACTCCCCAGGAGCGCGCGTCTCCAATGGCACCTGGAGCGGATCGGTCCAGGTCCACCACTCCTTCGTGCGTGGGTCCGCGGCCATTTTCGCCATATCGGCCTCGAAGTCGTCGCCAATATACTCGAAATAGGCGAAAAGCAGCTCACCGTGGCGAAAAATAGTATAATTACGCATATTACATGCCGAGATCATCGCCAGCACATCCGGCCAGACCGCGGCATGAAGGCGCTCGTATTCTTCGATGGCATCCGGCTTTAAACCAATGATCTGTCCAAATCTGCGCATAGCTAACTCCTTTGCTCTGCCCACACTGGCCCGTCGGGATAAGAATAGGCGTTGATCGATTCTTTGTGCATGGTCACGCCATAGCCCGGAGCCTGTGGGGGCATATAGCGCCCGTTTTTCATAATCACGGGATCGACAAAATGCTCGTGCAAATGGGGGCTATATTCGATCATGCGATGTTCCAGCGAACCACTCAACGCGATATAGTCGAAGATCGAGAGGTGCTGGACATATTCACACAGACCAACGCCTCCCGCGTGTGGGCAGACAGGCACGCCGAATTTCGCGGCCATCAAAAGGATGGCCAGAACCTCGTTGACCCCACCGACGCGGCAGGCGTCGATCTGGCAGATAGAAATAGCCCCGGCCTGGAAGAGTTGCTTGAAGATAACGCGGTTCTGCACATGCTCACCGGTTGCCACGCGGATCGGCGCAAGCGCGCGCGCAATCGTCGCGTGGCCCAGCACATCGTCCGGGCTGGTTGGCTCCTCGATCCAGAAAGGATCAAAGGCCGCCAGTTGTCGCATGCGCGCGATCGCGTCCTGCACCTCCCAGACCTGGTTGGCATCGACCATCAGCGTGGACTCCGGGCCAATCTCCTCGCGCATAATCCGCGCGCGGTGCAGGTCATCTTGCAGGCTCAGACCGACTTTTAGCTTGAAGTGCCTCCAACCATTGGCCAGCGCCTCGCGGCAGAGCTGGCGCATCTTCTCATCGCTATAGCCAGACCAGCCAGCTCCGGTTGTATACGCGGGGAAACCGGCTTGCAGCATCTCCTCCTCGCGCAGCGCCTTCGTCGCGGCCTGGCGCTGCAACAGTTCGAGCGCCTCGGCGGGAGTCAGCGCGTCGCTGATATAGCGAAAATCGACGCAAGCTACCAACTGCTCAGGGGTCATATCGACCAGCAGCTTCCAGAGCGGTTTGCCTTCAACTTTGGCCCACAGATCCCAGACCGCGTTGACCACCGCCGCGGTCGCCAGGTGCATCGCCCCTTTTTCCGGCCCGATCCAGCGCAACTGGCTATCCCCGGTGATATGGTGCCAGAAAGTGCGCATGTCCGCAGTAAATGCTTCCAGGCTGCGACCAATGACCAGTGGCGCCAGCGCCCGTATGGCCGCGACGCAAACCTCGTTTCCACGCCCGATTGTAAAGGTCAGGCCATGCCCCTCCAACCCCGCGGGATGATCAGTCTGCAAAACCACGTAAGCCGCGGAATAATCCGGGTCCGTGTTCATTGCATCAGAACCGGCAAGGGTTCGCGATGTTGGAAAACGAATATCGTATGTCTGGACACCAACAATAGTGAGCGCCACAACACTCTCCTTCACACCGGAGGCGCGGCTCCGGTACTACATGACCCTATGCGAAGATGATGACCACCTGCTGCCCAGGGAAACCCTTGACGAAACAAGATTGGATAAGTATACTGTATTCTGTATACAGAATACAGTACGTGGACCGGAAAATCAAGAGCCTTTCTAGCAAAGCATAGAGAAGGTCGCCGTTGGATAGTGTGAAAGCCAGGTAGGGACAATCCCATGACATCGAGTTCAACAGAAGCAAATGACCGGAAGAAGGGCACAGTCGCAGAGGTATTTGACGAAGATTTGTGCGAGGAGCTCTTTAATCTGCTCTGGGGGCAAGAGCGCAGTGTCATGCCCACGGTAGTTGATCACGCGTATGAGGAGATCTGGAAGCGTGTGATCATGTTTGGCGGGAACAAAGAGCAGCGGCTCTCGGATGTCACGCTTTCTGAGCAGTTGGGGATCAGTCGCACGCCGGTGCGCCAGGCCCTGGAGCGCCTGGTGCAGGAAGGGTTAGTGCGCTCGGACCCCCGGCGTGGTTTCTGGACGCGTACGTATACAGTGCAGGATATTCACGAAATCTACGAGTTGCGCGGCGCGCTGGAAGTCCTTGCCGTGCGCCTGGCTGCTCCTCGCCTCAATCCTGCGGACCTCAGGGCGCAGCTTGACGCCTTATACGCGGTGCGTGCGGACCTTGCGAACCATCCTGTCCTGCGTTTTTTACAGATCGACATTCGTTTCCACATGCTTATCACGAGGGCTTCAAACAATGGGCGCCTGATTCACAGCCTTTCTCTGTTACGAAGTCAGCTTTCAATGTTCCAGATGCAAGATACGTACTATCCGCAGCGCATGGAAATCGCGTTGAACGACCACGAGCGCATCTTGCAGGCACTGCTGGACGGAAATGTCGAAGAGGCCGAGCGTGAACTGGCCGAGCATATCCAGCGGGCCATGGGAGGCGTGCTGGCAGATATCTTTTTAGAAGGAAAGGAGGGAGGAACTTCATAACCCCGATAGCGGGCCAGCCAAAGACGGATAAGTTGCCTGAGCGCAGAATGACGTGAGCACAGGCAGTGATTATGATGCCCCTATGTCAGTTATTTCGCCGGAACAACCGGTAGGAGGGAACCATGAAATCGAAGTTCGCATTAAGTCTGCGGGCACTGGGTGTGCTCGCTCTTCTCACCCTGATCCTGGCGGCGTGCGGCGGCACGTCAAATCCAGGCTCGTCATCGAGCAGCGGCAATCTCGCGCCAGGCGCGAGTTTCAAGCTCGGTGTATCGCTGACCTTCAATAACACCGATTTCTGGACAAACTATATCTCATACGAAACCAAATTTGCCGGCCAGTACAACGCCTCGTTGATCGGGCCGCTGGTCGCCAACAACAACGCGGCCCAGCAGATCACTGACATTCATACCCTGATCCAGGAAGGCGCGCAGGCTTTGATTGTCAACCCGGTCGATAGCGCAGCCATCGCCCCGGCGCTCGATTTTGCCGCCAGCAAGCATATCCCCGTCGTCAGTGTTGACGTGGCGCCCAGCGCCGGGAAAGTCTTCATGATTGTGCGTGCTGACAACGTGTTATATGGCCAGAACTCCTGCGAGTATATTGCCAAACATGCCACAGGCTCCAGTGGAACCATTGCCATCCTGGAGGGCGACCTGGCATCTCTAAATGGAAAAGATCGCTCGGACGGTTGTAAGCAGGTGATCCAATCCAAATACCCCCAGTTCAAGGTCGTTGAATACGCTACAAAGTGGGACACCCCGACCGCGGTGAGCGATGCCCGCACCGCGCTGAGCACCTATTCTGACCTGAAAGGCATCTATGTCGAATGGGGCGCGCCCGAAGACGGCATTCTCGCGGCGGAGAAATCCCTTGGCAAGTTCACGGCGGTTGGTAGTTCCAGCCATGTGATCCTGATTGGTAATGACGGTGTGCCACACGAGCACGCCTTGATCCGCGCCGACCAGCTTGACGCGACTATCTCGCAGCCAGCCAACTCCTACGCACAGTACGCGATCTTCTACGCTCGCGCGGCCCTTGAAGGGAAAACCTACTCAGCCGGGCAGAGCACCGATCACAACAGCACGATTGTCAACTTGCAGGGCAACCTGGAAGACGCGCTGCCCGCGCCGGTCGTGGACAAGAGCAATGTCGACGATCCGAACCTTTGGGGTAACTCGAAGTCCAACGGATAGCCCATGGAATCTGAGAACGGAGGAGAACTGTCCGCAAGCCAGTTCTCCAACGGAGGGATCGTGATGGAATCTATCAACAGTGGAGGGCTGGTCGCTGACCGGCCCTCCGTTGGAATGGCTCAGAGCGTCTGGAAGTCCTTTGGCGAAACCCAGGCGCTGTGTGATGTCTCGCTCGATGTGCGAGCCGGGGAATGTCACGCGCTGGTCGGACGCAATGGCGCTGGCAAATCCACACTGGTCGCGGCCCTGACGGGTCTGCTTCGCCCGGACCGTGGCAGCATCCAGCTAGGATCTGAGGCCGCTCCAAATCTGGCCGATCGCGCGAGCTGGCAGCGCCTGGTCGCGTGTGTCTATCAAAAATCAATGGTTGTACCCAGCCTGACGGTCGCGGAAAACGTCTTTCTCAATCGCGCGACCGGCAAGAATCGCGACCTTGTGGACTGGCGGGCCATGCGCGCGCGCGCGCGCCAGGTCATGCTTGATTGGGGCTTTGACCTGGATGTCAACCGCCTGGTCCAGGATCTGACCGTTGAGCAGCGCCAGATTGTCGAGATCGCCCGTGCCCTGTCGGTCGGTGCGCGCTTCTTAATCCTCGACGAACCCACAGCCTCGCTGGAAAAGGCCGCGATTGAGCGCCTGTTTGAGCGCATTCGCCGGCTCAAAGCCAGCGGCGTCGGCATCCTCTATATCTCGCATCACCTGGAGGAGATCTACGAGGTATGCGATCAGGTAACCGTGTTGCGCGATGGCACGCGTGTACTGAATACAGAAGTAACGGAGATTTCCCAGGAGAGCCTGGTTGAAGCCATGGTGGGAGAAGTTCCGCGCAGGGCCAGTGAGGTTGCGGCCACGGCTCGCCCAGGCGTGGAAGGGCGCCCGCGCCTCGAAGTCTCCCATCTGCGCGTCCCGGCCACGCTGGGTCTAGTTGAAGACGCCAGCTTCACCGTCAGTTCGGGCGAGTGCCTGGGACTGGTTGGCCTGCAGGGCTCTGGCACCGTGACTGTCGCGGATGCCATTGTCGGTTTGATCAAGCCAGCGCAAGGAGAAATCAAGCTGGATGGCGTTTCTGTGCGCGCGGGCAGAATAGACGCGGCCCTCAAGCAGAGCATTGCCTACGTGCCGGAGGATCGCCACGAGCGCGGCTTTATCCCCTATCTTGGCGTGGGAGAAAATCTGACGTTTTGCGTCCTTGACCGCCTCTCACGCTGGGGCATTGTTTCGGACCCCGGTCGAGATCGTCTCGCCGCCAGCCTGGTCGAGCAGTTGAGCATTGTCACCAGCGGCCTCGGCCAGCACGTCGGGCAGTTGAGTGGAGGGAACCAGCAAAAAGTTGTCGTCGGGCGGGCGCTGGCTCGCAAACCGGCGGTCCTGGTTGTCGTGACGCCGACTGTTGGCGTGGATGTCGCGTCAAAAGAAGCGCTACTCAATGTCATCGCAGCCGCGCGTGACAGCGGCACAGCGGTGCTCCTGGTCTCCGACGACCTGGACGACCTGCGCATCTGCACGCGGCTCCTCGTCATGGTCAAGGGCAAGCTGGTTGAGGAATATACACAGCAGCCCTGGAACCGGCACGAGCTTATCGCGGCAGTTGAAGGTCTTGAGCCGGCATCAGGGCAGGGGAAATCGGAAGGAGCAAGGAGAAATCGCTATGACTAACCCGACAATAGAAGATCGCCCGGTCGAGCGCCAGGAGGAAACAAGCAGTAGTGCGCTGAATCGCTATGGCCGCTATCTGCTCGGCAACTGGGTACGCGAACTGGCTCTGGTGCCCATTATTATCCTTCTGATCATCATTGGAGCCTTTGTCAATCCTGCCTTTTTCACCATGGACAACTTCGTCACCGTTGCGCAGCAGGCCGCGCCGCTGGGCGTGGTGGTCGTGGCCGAGAGTCTGATTCTGATCACTGGCAAATTCGACCTCTCGCTCCAATCAACCTACGGACTGGCCCCCATGGTTGGAGCCTTTCTGATTGTCACCAAAGACGCTCAGGGTCTGGGCACTCTCTGGAATCCCTATATTGGCATCCTGGTTGTGTTGCTGGTTGGGCTGGTCATCGGAACCATTAACGGTTTTCTGGTCATCAAGCTGGGCTTCAACGCCTTCATCTTCACGCTAGCCATGTTAATCCTGCTCGCGGGCGTTCAAGTAGGCATCGTAGGTGGGCGCACCATCTACCATCTGCCCGACGAATTTATCTTTCTGGGCGCGGCCTACTTCCTGGGCATTCCCGTCTCTGTCTGGGTCGCGGGCCTGATCTTCCTGCTGGCCTCGCTCTTCCTGCGCTATCACCGAGTCGGGCGCGCCATCTACGCGATTGGCGGCAACACCGAAGCAGCACGCGCCGCCGGCATTCGCGTGGACCGCATCCGCATTGGTGTCTTCATCGTCGCCAGCATCCTCGCCGCACTTGCTGGACTCATGACCGCTGGCCAGGTCGTCGCCGTCACCGCCAGCCAGGGCAACAATCTCATCTTCTCCGTCTACGCCGCGGCAGTCATCGGAGGAATCTCCCTCGATGGCGGACGCGGACGCATGCTCGGCGCTCTCACCGGCGTCATCCTGCTCGCCCTCGTCACTAACATCCTCATCCTCTCGCAGATCCAGACCTTCTGGATCGACGCCGCCACCGGTCTGATCATCCTGGTTGCCCTCGGCCTGGCCCGCGTGATTGGCACCGAACGCGGATAGGACAAAGAATTACTTGCCGGCATTTTCACATGGACACAGAGAAGCCAGCGCCCCGCGAACTCGCGGGGGCGCTGGCTTCTCACGTGTTAGAATTGTTTTCTTCTATCTCTAGCTGTGTTTTTTTATAAAAGCACATAGAGAAGATTTCTATCGGTGTTTGCAATGGGAGATAGTATCGTGTATACTCGCTTCTATACTATCCCTAATAGCGCCGCAGCGCGGCCAGGACTGCTTCAAAGCTGGAGTTGCTCTGACCGCTGCCGGACGGCGCGTGTTCGGGATCGGTGGGCATGGCGGTGCCGGGACTGCCGGCTTGAAGCCATTGTTCCATGATCTGAAAGCTGTTGGTGTCAAAGCCACTGAGCATAAGCAGTCGATCCATGCCGCTGGGCACGGGCGAACCTTCGTAGCTGGCCAGGTTCCAGAGCACCAGGCTGACATTATTGCCCAGCACCTCTCGATAGAGCACAATCGCGGCTGCCAGCGGTGGCATCTGGCGGAACGCCGGTTGCATGAGCATCCCCTGGTAGCGACGTGGCAGAATGTTGACCTGGCCACGCGTGATCTCCTGAGGCGGGTAGAACTGCATATCTGACAGGACAACCAGCACTTCTGGCGGCTGCGTCGATCTGCTCCTTCGTTCGCCGCAATGCGGTCAGGCCGTGCACAACGCCGAGTGCTGTCTCGCGTTTGCGTGCGTCACGTGCCTTCCGTTCACGTCCGCCGACGATCAATGCGA
>DASVMX010000010.1:0-2137 GCA_036384215.1 Ktedonobacteraceae bacterium
GTTTCGCGCAGCTTGCTCTATACAAGAAGAGCTTGCCTCCAATATTTATTACTCTGGCCTGGTGCCCCAGGTAGTAAAGAGCAGGGAGGTGCTGCGATAGTCGGACTGCTGGAGATCTTTGAGCATTTGCTGGTAGATTTCCTGGTAATTATCAGGCACGGTGGTCCATTTTTGCAGAAAAGGCAAATTGGTGCGGAAGAGAAAACGAAGATCGTCGAAAGCGAGTTGCCAGGTTTCAGTGCCGGCGCGGGCCTCCATAGAGTACGAACAGGTTTGCACCTGCTGAAAGCCGCTGCGCTCGAAGAGTCTGGGGAGTGTCTGAACGAGGCTGGCGCCTTCGGGCGTAAAGAGATTGCCTGCTTTATATAAAGCCTCGTGCTGGAGTTTGACCAGGCGGATCAGCGCGGCACTGGGCGTATCTGGCGTGATATTGGCTTCGGTCACACGCACCACGCCACCAGGCCGGCAGACCCTGCGGCACTCGTTCAGAAAGCCGGGCCAATCCACGGTGCGCAGATAGTTGATGGCGAAGCGCACATTAATCAGGTCGAAATAGCCGTTGGGGAATTCAAGCTGGCTCAGCACATCCATGACATGAAACTCGACGCGACCCTCAAGCTTCCGAGCCTTTGCCTGCTCGCGCGCGAACTGCACCATGTGGCTGTTCCTATCCACTCCAATCAGCAGCATAATCTCCGCATACAACCCGGCAGCGTCGAGTAGCCAGTCGCCAGTGCCACTGCCGATATCCAGCACGCGGCGCAGTTTCTCAGGATCAGGCTGCTCCGCCAGCACACCACCCATGCTCGCGGTCGTCCAGCGATCCTGCTTCTGCAAATGGAGTATTTCTTCTTGCGTAGAGCGGTCCTGGACGAAATAGGTGTCAGGGCGCTCATCTTCTGGCTCTGGCGAGGTCGACATAGCGCTTCAATCCTCCTTGTAAATTACACGAAAGCTTCACAATGCAGGCAGGCCACACCGCCGCGTAGAGACAGCGGAGAAGCGGGTCGCGGGCCGGGCGATTATGGCGCCCTGAGTCCAGGCGAAAGGTTACTTGCTGGAAGGCGTATTGCCCCAGACGGTGCGCACAAGCGCGGTGGCCTCAAAGTCGGGCTGCTGCAGTTCGCTGAGCATCTGCTGGCAAATCTCCTGGTAGTCGTCGGGCAGGCGCAGCCACTTTTGCAAAAAGGGCGAGATAGTGCGGAAGAGAAGGCGCATATTTTCGTAGAAGAACTGCCATTCTTCGGTCCCTGCGCGCGTAACGCCCGCGTGCTCCTGTACCTGGATATTCAGAAAGCCAAAGCGCTCCAGCATCTTCGGCAACTCCTGGATCAGGCTATCGCCATTGGGGGTAAAGAGATGGCCAGATTGATAGTGCGCGGTACAGTAGAAGCCCAACAGGCGATTCAGGGCCGGGCTATTCGACTGAGGAGCCATACTACCTTCGGTCACGCGCACCACGCCATCGGGACGACAGACGCGCCGGCACTCGTCCAGAAATTTCGGCCAATCCCAGGTACGTAACCAGCCTGTGGCCAGGCGTACATTGACCAGGTCGAAAAAATCAGTGGGAAACTCAAGCATGCGCAGCGCGTCCATCACGCGGAATTCAACACGCTCCGCAAGTTGCTGCGCTTCGGCCTGCTCAGTGGCGAACTGGAGCATGCGCTTGCTGATATCCACCCCCACCAGCGGCTTTATCTGTGGATAGAGCCTGGCGGTTTCCAGCAGCCAGCCGCCTGTGCCGCAGCCCACGTCCAACACGCGGCGCAGTTGTGCAGGATCGGGCTGCTCGGCCAGCACGCCGCCCATACCCAGCGTAGTCCAGAGATCTTGCTTCTGCAAACGAAGCATTTCTTCTTGATTGGAGCGATCCTGCACCATATACGTGCTGGGATGCTCCTGCTTTGGTTCAGGAGACAGAGACATAGCTTGTAAAAACCCTCCCTGGTCAATCGTTGTGCCATCTTTGTGCGCTCATTCGCATCAGCATGTTAAATCAAAACGAATACGTTGATATACCAGACAGAGCATTATATCCCCTGATAAGAAGTATGTCGAATCTTGCAAAACAGAATGAATCGAAATTTCCAGCAAGCCAGAACAGACAGAGCAATTCGGCGCTGCCGAATTGCTC
>DASVMX010000011.1:0-24076 GCA_036384215.1 Ktedonobacteraceae bacterium
CATCCTGGTTTGTGCGGCACCACACAGGGTCCTACCACCGCCTCGTCAAACTGCGTAAACACCGGCAGCCAGGCCGCGCCGGCCTGCAAGCAGCGCCGGTTGACCTTCTGAATCTCCTCGGGCAACCACGTATCCCGGCAATAGACTACCAGTTGGCAGCGCGCCAGTTGCTCCGGCGAACTATCCGTTGTGCAGGAAAGAATATGATACTCGTCTTCCAGTTGACGCTGCACATGTTGATAAATCTGCCCCTGTCCGATCAAACCAATTAAATCAATGACATGCTCTTGCATCGCGTTATGCTCCCTTCTCCAACTCACTTCTCCCCACCAGTACGCGTACCAGAAAGGGCAAGACCTTTGCCAGGGCTGGATCATGGTCCAGCGGCACAGCGAAGGCGCTCAGACCGCTGGCCTGGAGCCGCTGAAGCAGCCATTCCAGGCGGGCGGACCAGGACGCTGGCATTTCGTAGCTCACAGCCGTCAGTCGCGTTCCGCGCAGCTTCTCCGGCAGGTCGGGCACAGCCGCCAGGGCGTACTCGGGCTGCTGAAAGACTTCGGATTGATACTGTCGCAAAACCTGTTCAAGTCCCACGCGTAGCGCCAGCTCCACGTCACAATGGGCGCTGTACGCGATCACTCTGCCCCTCAGACACGCCGCAAACATGGGCACGCCCAGTGGACCCGTCACATCGTAAACCGCGTACGGCTCGCCTGTAGCTTTCAGCAGCCGCGAGAGATGGGCTCCCGCCGAAGTCCAGGGAACCGTATCCAGGTCGAGTAAGGAATAAGGCTCGCGGGCATCCTCAAGTTGTTCCACAGTCAGAGAGGTACACCAGTCCAGCAATGCCTGGCTCAGAGCCTCCTCCCAGGTCATGCCCGAGGCAACGCCCCGCTCTGAGTCAGAGAAAACGGGAGCCGCGGGCACCAGCACCGCCTGCCTGGTCCGCTCGTCCAGCGCCCAGGTCCACCCCTCACCTGTTTGGGTACGCGTTTGCGCCCCAATCCCAAGTAACTGGCTGGCCGAAATAACAGGAGCAGCAGCCTGGCGCGCCGCCTCGGAAGACAGCAGGCGGCGCTTGTCCACGCAACGTGCGGCATAGCGTTCGCACGCCTTCTGCGCGGCTTGAATGCTGGCATGCCTCGCGTCAATGCTCACAGCGAGCACAGCGCGATCTTCCGCCGGGTCCACTTCATCCGCGGATCTGGACAGGCGCGCCTGGTAGACCGCCAGCGGAGCCTGGGCAAAAGAACCAGCTTCCAGCGTGGTAAAAAGCCCCAGGTGTTCATCGACACAGGCGGCCACATTTTCCAGGAAGACCTCCGGGTCCAGCGGATTTTGCTGGCTCAACCGCTGGACCTGCTCAAGGAAATCCAGCGCGTTTGGAACGACGGGATGCTGGCAGGTCAGGCAGCAGGGATGCGCGAGAAACGCGTGACTCTCGCTCAACAGCGTTGTGAGATCAAGCACGCTGACCTGCGCGGCGCTTTCAGCAGAGCCGCTCCCGGTCACATGTCGAAAGACCGGAAAGAGCAGCCGACTTGCCAGCAGAGCGGCCTGTGGTCCGGTGATGGACCGACCAGGCGCGCTTGCCGGAGCAGAATGGTCCGCGAGTTGTGGCTGGTTTGCCTGCAAGCGCCGCCAGGCGCACTCCCAGCACCCGTTATGTGCGTTACTCACCAGCGGGCCGAGCCAGGCCTGATCGTCAACCAGCAGCGCCTGCATCAACGTCTTGCGCTGCTCCACGCACAGCCTGTTCAACAGCCGGGCAGGCTCCACCAGCGGCCATTCCGCCAGGTACAGAACAACGTCACATGCCTGAATAGCCGCGCGCATCTCAGCCTCGTCCTCCCAGGCCGCAGCCTCCAGCAAGTCTACCTCGGTGGAGGCACAGGCGGCCAACACCTCCGCCGCCTCCTGGCGCGAACCGTCTGGCATCATCATGGCGCTGATTCGCCCGGCACCGCATCGGAAACCCGCCTGAATCAGCGCAGCCAGAGCAGACCCGGAGCCAATCAGCAGCAAGTGTGTCTTCCGAAACAGTTCAAACCGCGCCGCAGCCGAGGCCTGAAATGACTCGATAAAAGCAATATTCGGAGCATAGTCTTCAAGTTCGCGTGGAGCAAGTGTGTGGGGTTGATTCTGACTTTTATCGATAAGAAAGCGATGGGTAAATAATTTTTCCAGCAGGTTCATTACCATGCGCTTCTTGTCTCCATCCAGTTCGCCCGTCAACTCTTCAAGCGTAATCTCCCCGTTGAGATGGGGTACCAGGTGGACTAAGAGAGGATATAAGCTCTTTCCTTTGAGAGCCAGGCGGCTCTCGTTGCCGCAGAGATACACTCCATCGGCTGTCGGGATGTAACAGGTATCTGCTTTACATTTCAATCGCGTGCTTTGCGCTAACATTTCTAATCAACTCTCTCTTGAGAAAAGGTCCAGGTAAGCAGAAGTTCAGTTCTGTTTGCGAGGAGGCATATTACATTCAACGGGGGTCCACACCGGAAGCACCGCCCATGGATCAATGTTAACCCCCAACAGTGGTAGAAGCGGGCTTCTCGTGCTCGCGCTGTTAGCAACCATCGTTATCCGAGGCTGTTCAGGCGCCACAGGCACGAGAAACACCGCTCTATGAAACAGGTTTGCTTTTCACCCATCTTCGCCAGGATGACTTTTATCCTGAGCAGCGGCGGGGAGAAGCTCCCTTTCATTCAAAGGAGAAAGCTCTCACACTTATGCTCCATTCCCAGGATGAACAGAGAAGGAGAGCTTTCTCCACAGAAATCAAACGAGATATACTCTGGATGAAGGTAGTTCCCAGAGACACGGAGTCAATGGAGACACCTCACCTTTCCTGGGGCACACCATGTAACGAGCCGCGAAGTGCTCGTAATTAGAAGCCGAAATCGTCAAAGCCGCAGCTACCGCACGAGCAGCTCCCACACGAGCAGCTACCGCAGCTCCAGCACGAGCAGCTCCCACATGAGCAGCTCCCACATGAGCAACTCCCACATGAGCAGCTCCAGCACGAGCAGCTCCCACACGAGCAGCTCCCACACGAGCAGCTCTCACAGCTACAGCTACAGCTACCAGCAAAGCTGGAGGCGCGAACGCTAAAGAAGCCCCCGCAGCTGCAGCTACAGCTCCAGCCGGCACCCTGAATGCGACCGAGCTCGGGAATATTGATCTCTTCCAGATTCTCATCGGTCAGATCAATAAAATCAGCGAATTGCTCGGAGAGCTTCGAATTGATGGGTTTCATACTTGTTTCCCTTTCTGGGTGAAACTGAAATTAATTGTCGCGCAACAAGCTCCCTGCGCTTTATCCGGCTTACCCGCAAAAGTATTCTCCAGCAATTCAGGACATCTGGCATTAACGAGCACATACTATAGCATCAAATGATGGTAATCTCGAAAAGATGCCTGTGGCAGGTTTCATACGTTTTAACGTTTCACCATGCCTGTACTCAACCACTGTCCCGCTGAGCACTTTTTTGCAGGAAAGCTCCTTTTTCGCGACTAGCCATCCATAAGTCGCTCACACAAGAAGTATAGTGACGCCCAACAATCGATTGATGTGTATGTATTGCCCTGACCTGTTAAACAAACTCGTGAATGGAGCGACGGACGTAAAGGCTGTCGCTCCATTCACAGTTTTTAACAGCAGGAGTGTTTTGGAGACATCGATGCGCGCCAGGGAGGAAGCATGCCCTCTACATATGGAAAGGCCGATTGTTGAGGATGACTATACTTCTGGTAAAGAAAAAAGTGGGAGGCTGTTTGAGACATGGTTCGACGTAAAGTGCCAGAACTTTTACAAATGAGCGCGGTAGAATGTGGAGCCGCCTGCCTGGCGATGATTCTCAGCTATTATGGTCGCAAGACAAGTATCGCGGAGATTCAGAAGAATACAGGTGTAGGCCGGGATGGTCTGTCGGCTTTGAGCATTGTCCAGGCGGCGCGCCGCTATGGTTTGAAGGTCAGGACGGTTTCTCTGGAACTCAAAGATTTCCGCTTTGTCGGCCTGCCTGCGATTGTCTACTGGCAATTCAATCATTTTCTCGTCGTCGAGCGCTGGACCCCCTCCGGTGTGGACGTGGTTGATCCCGCGGTCGGGCGCGAACGCCTCTCCAGCGAGGAATTTGACGAAGGCTTTACGGGGGTTGCGATCATGCTGGAGCCGGGTATGGAGTTTAGCAGGCGTTCGCCCAAACCGTCGCTCTCGCTGCTCAACTATCTGACGCAATATCTCAAGCAAGCCCCTTTTATCTTTTTGCAGATTCTCCTTGTTTCACTGCTCTTGCAAGTTTTCGGGCTGGTCATTCCTTTTACCACAAAAATAGTAATCGATCAGATCCTTCCTCGTCACCAGGTCGCGTTACTGCCTGTGCTGGCTATGGGTCTGCCGCTTATCATGCTGGCCCAGCTGGCAACGACGCTCATTCGTTCATCGCTGCTCATCTACCTGCAGGCCCGCATCGATACCTCGCTGACATCAAACTTTTTTGAGCACCTGCTCAAGCTCCCCCTGCGCTTTTTTCAACAACGCTCAAGCGGCGACATCATGTCTCGCGTGGCGAGTAACACCACTGTGCGCAATCTAATCAGCAGCCAGTTGGTCTCGACTATCCTCGATGGGAGTATGGTGATTATCTATCTGTGCATTTTGCTCTCGCAGTCATTCAACTTCGGCATCATCGCGCTGGTCATTGGCCTGCTCCAGGTACTGTTATTGCTGGCCACCCGCGGTTCCGTGCGTCGCCTGGCCCGGCGCGAACTGGATGCCATCGGCGAATCGCAGGGCTATGTCACCGAGATGCTTACGGGCATCGAAACGCTCAAGGCCGTTGGCGCGGAGCAAAAAGCCTTTCAGCGCTGGTCCAATCTCTTCATCAAACAACTTAACACCTCCGTGCGCCTGAACTACATGACCAACTTTATCAGCACCTTCACCGGCATCCTGAACATCTTCGCACCGCTGGCCCTGCTCTGGGTGGGCACAAACGCGGTGCTGGCCGGCTCGATGCGCCTGGGAAGTATGCTGGCCTTGAATGTACTGGTGGGAGAATTTCTGGCTCCTCTGGGCTCTCTGGCCAGCAGCGGACAGCTTCTACAGGTCGCCCGCTCCCACATCGAGCGGCTAGCCGACATCATGGAGGCCGAACCAGAGCAACATATGCAGGAGGTGCAGCAGCCGCCGCGCCTGAGCGGGCAGATTACGCTCAAGCATGTCGACTTCCAGTACGACCCCACCGCACCCTTGGTGCTGAAAGGGATCGACCTCCAGATTGAGGCGGGCCAGAAAATCGCGCTCGTCGGGCGCACTGGCTCTGGCAAAAGTACTCTGGGCAAACTTTTGTTGGGACTCTGCTTGCCCACCGCGGGCGAGATTCTCTACGATGGCATCCCTCTCCAGGTGCTCGATTTCCAGTCCGTGCGCGCTCAACTGGGTATCGTCATGCAGGATATGCATACCTTTAGTGGCTCTATCCGCCAGAATATCACCTTTCACCATCCCGATATGAACATGGAAGAGATCATCAAGGCCACCACTCTCGCGGCCCTCCACGAGGACATCCTCCAGATGCCTATGCAATACGATACATTCATCGCGGAAGGCGGTAACGCGCTCTCCGGTGGACAACGCCAGCGCCTCTCCCTGGCCTGCGCACTGGCCCACGCGCCAGCCATCCTGCTCCTTGACGAAGCCACCAGCGCGCTGGATGTAGTGACCGAGCGCGTGATTGAGCAAAATCTGCAAGCCGTTACGTGTACCCAGATCATTATCGCCCACCGCCTCAGCACTGTGCGCGGCGCGGACCGCATCCTGGTTCTCGACGAAGGTAGAATCGTCGAATCTGGCACCCACCAGGAGCTGCTGGCCAGAGAAGGCTACTACGCCAGCCTGATCAGCAACCAGCTCGCCAGCCGCGATATAGAAACCGTCGCTATGGATGCCCTGGTCCCAAAAAAGTAAAAAATGAGAGCGAACAAGCCACCAGGGAACGGACAATGGCGGGCCATTGTCCGTTCCCTGGTGGCTTGTTCGCTCTCATTTCCCTTTGCTATGCCAGTGGCGTGGGATTTTTGTAGTAGAGTTGGGCCTGGGAGATCCACCAGTAGCCGTCCGTGGGCGGCGAGCCGACATCGTCAGTGCTGGCACCGACGCCGGGTCCGAAGAGGATGGCGATGATGCCGCTGGCGCTGGCCTCCTGCATGTGGCTGCCCCAGGTGATGGTAGTGCCGCCAGAGGTGGTGATTTTGGGATCGCCGCCCTGGTTGGTGGCGAAGTAGTTGAAGCGCGTGCTGCTGCCCGGCTGGAAGGTGTCGCCCAGGAAGAAGGTTGGCGCGGAATCCTCATAGTGATTCACTGAATTGTCCAGTACAGGGAACGTGCCATTGCTGCCTGGATAGGGATCTCTGGCCTGGCTGGTGTTGATATGCCCGACGGGTATCTGCCATAGAATGACCGGGAGGCCGGTCACCTGGTGCAGATTTTTGACGTAGAGCAGGTAGTTATTCCAGTGATCCGCGTTCCAGAACCAGGTTGCCGAGGCGGGGTCGCTGGCGGAACCTGTACCTGTGGCATCCAGACCGTATTTATCGACCGAGATAAAGCTCGCGCCGTTGCTGGTGATCCCCCCGGTCATATAATAGTTGGCGGTTGCCTGGGCCTCGTTGGTGAGCGCGGTACGTCCAGCACTGATGCCTATCGAGTCGGTGATGCGCATCAATCCGGTCGAAGGAATGTTGACGGTAATGCCCGGCGAAGCCCAGAGGTTGAATTGCCAGCCGAAGAGCGCGTTTGGCTCGTTCTTGTGAATGATATAGTTTGTTGTTTGAATATAACCGGCAATCGTATTGGGGAAAGTGGGATCGCTGGACGAGAGCACGCCTGAGCTGTGGGCCGCGCTGGCCTGGGCTGAGAGCTGGGTGAGCGGCGTAGGATTTTTGCCATTGGAGTTCTGCATCATGTAGCCAATAAAGTCTGGCTCCAGCACAATCCCAACTTTCTCATCGCCTGCTTCCTGGCTGACCAGACCAAGGAAGAACTGGAGATCTTTGAAGTACGCCTGCATATAGCTCGCGTCGTTGATATGCTGCTGGTCAACAGAATAGCTCTCGCTGCTATCGGGAACATTATAATACACGAAGAAGGGGATCATACCCATCTTCAAGCTCTCGCGCACGTAGGAGATGGCTCGCCCGCCATCGGCGCTGGTCCAGGTGCGCCAGCCATTGATCGGGCCACCATTGATGTAGATGTAGCGCATATCCACGCGCTTGTTGGTCCCATCGGTGGCATAGCTGTGCCAGAAATCGAGATCGCCCTGGATATCTTCGCTCTCAGAGCCCAGCGCCAGGTAAGCGGGCATACCCGGATTCTGGCCCGTGGAGGTGCGCACGCGTATTCCCAGGTAGCGCACTTCTCCAGTGGTGTTTTCCGTGACGCGCAGCGAGGAGCGTCCGGCCTGAATGCCGTGAATACGCAGGGTAGTCGCGTTCAGCATCTGATAGCTGATGACCGAGAGGTTGTTGCTGAGCAGTGAGTAGGAAGGGCTGGTAGCTTTGGAGTCGCTGAGGGTGAAATCGTTATCGCCCTGGTTGATGGTAATCTCCAGCGACTGCCTGCCAACGTCCGCGTTATTGCCGCTCAGAGCAATATAGCTGGCTCCCCCATCCGCGTAGCTCTGGGGGTCGCTGGCAGTCGTGCCCGCGCTATTGCTCAACAAGACCTGGTAGGCATAGACGCCATAGGTTTTGTCCGTCACCCGGTACGTCGCGGTCTGCGCGCCATTATTCGGGGCAATCGTCGCGCTGAAAATAGCCTTGCCGTTTTCCAGCAACTGCCAGTTCGTGCCGTCGATACCCGTCCATTTGCTCCAGATGACATCGTAGTAGTTGCCGCCACCGACATCCCAAACCTTCTGGATAGAGATCGAAGGTTTGGCAGGCGCGCCTGGCGCTGGCGTGGAGGTTGCTGCCGGCGTGGGCGTGGGCGTCCTCGTAGAGGTCGGGGTAGCCGTAGGTGTACTCGCGGAAGTGGGGGTAACCGTTGGCTGACCTGTCTGAAGCTGCCAGAGCGCTGGTGCCGAAACGGGGTCCCAGCCTGGCTGAGAGGTGTGCGCCTGCAAACACTTGTAGGTGTTTCCCTGGTAAGTAACCAGGTCTCCCGCGTGATACTGCACGCCGTTTGGACTCCAGGCTGGCGGTGTCGCCGCGTGCGCGGGCAGGGCCTGGCTAAAAACCACGGTGAAGAGCAGGCTGAGCAAGAGAAGGACAGCGCACGCGCCAGCCAATTTGCGTTTGGCCAGATAATCCATGATAAGATGGCTCCTTCCATAGAAACCTGATGTCCGTGCGCAGGACGCTCTCATAGCGGATGGTGATCACCTGGCACGGTGTATCTGAGAACGTGGCCTACCATTGAAAAGAGGTCTGAGAAAACAATAAAGCATTTCGGTTTATATGTCAAGACATCTAGACCACTATACCATATTTTACTGGCCACCGTTGTGGACCTTCACCGGATCATGTGGCTCTACCCGGCAATGAGAGCGTTTTGCAAGCGCTTGCAAAAGTATTGCTCTTATGTTAGCCTTAAAAGGCTACGATTCGCGTGTTTATGCGCATGTATTGGTAGCAATGATCATTACGTTCTTTCTCAAGAAAGGGTCTGTTTAATGTACATGCAAGCCCATCACCTGAAAGTGGTTGAACGTCTTAAAGAGCTTTTTCAGGACGATCCACGCTATCTGGCCCTGGTTGTAGGTGGCTCGCTGGTGAAAGGATGGGGAAGTGTGAACTCTGATGTGGATATTTTGCTGGTTGCAACCGAGGAGGAGTACGCCAGGCGTGTTGCCAGTGACGATCTGGGATATTACAATGCCGAAATCTGTGATTATCCTGAAGGATATGTCGATGGAAAAATCATTACCGAAGCTTTTCTTCACGATGTGGCTCAGAGGGGCAGTGAGCCGGCGCGGGCCGCATTCATCAATGCACACATTGCTTTTTCTCATCTTCCGCGCCTGAATGAACTCCTCAAACAGATTCCAGTCTACCAGGAACATGAGCGAGATAAAAAGATGCGCTCCTTTTATTGCCAGGTCCAGGCGCATCGCTGGTTCATTGGTGAGGCTGCAAAAAGGCAGGCTGTCTATTTAATGGCTCATGCCACCAGTGAGATGGTTTTTTACTCTGCTCGCCTGCTCCTGGCGTACAATCGTATGCTCTATCCTTTTCACAAGTGGCTGATGCGGGCTGTTGAGGACGCGCCAGAGAAGCCCGCCGACTTCCTCGCCCTGGCGGAAACGTTACTGAGGGAGGGAACGGTTGTCAATGCTGAGGCTCTCTGGAATTGCATCAATAGCTTCCGAGACTGGCAGATCACCGATTCATGGGGAGTCCGTTTTATGCACGATAGCGAATGGGCCTGGCGCAGTGGGCAGGCACCGCTGGCAGATTGGTAAAGCGAACTCCCCAAAATGTTCCTCTATGGTACCAGGAAATCAGTGTTTGAGCGCTGCGGCTCGGTCTTCGACTCCCTGAGCGCCTTCGGCTTTGGCGCAGTTGGCGCAGCAGTAGAAGTCGTCTCCGACTTCTATGCCGTGGCCGATGATACGACAGCCGCAGTGTTTGCAGGTTGGGGCCAGTTTGGCCACGGCGCACTCGAAGCTGTCGAAAACGTAGTGTTTGTGAGCGCTGGTGACGACCTCGAAGGCCTTGTCATATTCATTGCCACACTGTTGACATTGAGGCATATCTTTCCTCCTTTGTGCGCGCTGCTGGCTCGCTCAGACGATCCTAAAAGCGCGCTGGTACAGCCATAACGATTCGACTTAGATCCGTTGCTTTCCAGTCGCTGTGGCGCGGCATCCAGAGCTCACGCACGTCTCCATCGTTGCCCACGTAGGTCACCTGTTTGGAGTCGCCCGCGGACCAGGCGCAGCCGGCCAGCGATGTCACCTGGGTCATTGGAGCCTGGGCCAGCATGCTCAGATCGACATGCTGCCAGGTTTTACCCGCTTCAACGTACAATTCATGGATACGCCCATCGCGTCCCAAATAAGCAATTTGCTTGGAATGGCCGCTATCCCAGGCATAGCCGGTCATGACATTCATCGCGGGCGACGCGCCGGTGATGGCGCTCAGGTCCGCGTGCTGCCAGGTCTGCCCGGCGGTCATATACAATTCGTGGATGTGGCCGTCTTCGCTGACAAAGGCGATCTGCTGGCAGCGCCCGTCGCGCCATTCATAGCCGACCGTGAGGTCGATGGTGCGCGGGGCGTTGGTCAGCGCGGTCAGGTCGCAGTGCTCCCAGATTCCGCCGACTTGCAAAAATAGTTCGTGCAGGTGCCCGTCGCGCCCGACGTAGACCAGTTGCTTGGAGCAGCGCTCGGTCCACTCGTAGCCAACCATGTGGTGACTGCCGGGCAGGGGAGCGTTGGTCAGAGCAGTCAGGTCGATATGACGCCAGGGCCGGCCTGCCTCCTGGTACAGTTCGTGCAGGTGCGCGTCGTCGCCCACAAAGACGATCTGGCGGGTATTGCCCGCGTTCCAGCTATAGCCCGCGGTCACCTGGATGGCCGGGGGAGCACCCGCGAGCACGCTCAGGTTCGTGTGCTGCCAGGAGCCGCCAACGGAGACCTGCAATTCATGAATATGGCCATCTGGTCCCAGGTAGGCAATCTGCTTGGTGCCTGTCTGAGGGCAGGTATAGCCAACGAGAAAACGGCTCGTGGCCAGCGGCGCGCTCGCCAGCATACTGAGATCTGTATGCTGCCACATCCCGCCTGTCCCGACGTGAAATTCGTGAATGTGATGATCCTGGCTGATATAGGCCAGTTGCTTGGAGCGTCCCTCCAGCCAGTCAAAACTCACCAATGGTTGCATGTTCTTTTCCTCAATTCTTCGTACTCTACTTTTCGTATACCGGGGCATAAGGATATCGTTGTGTTTTGTACACGACTGTGTGATCTTTACGCCATTTCTACTATAGAAGGCCTGCGAATTGGTAACGATCTCTTTTGTCTCGACTGGCACTACTCCTGGCTGGAGGGGGCGCAGCTCCGCGTTTGCAAGATCCCGAAGACTCGCCAGCAGGATTGTGTATCCACAGACAGGTCGTGCCCTATCCTTCGATGCCTGAGATGTACACATCTCCATTAAGTAGATGGTGCAGAGGCAAAAACAATGGCTGAGGCAGAGCATCGCGCCGAAACCAGCCTACTTCTGCCTCTTCCTCTGGCGCCTGGACCCTGGCCTCGCCTGACTGGTACAGGGCGTCGAACCAGAGGGTGACGTAGTGTTTTTGCTCGGTCTCAAACACGTCGTTGGTGATGCCGAGAAAGACTGGCCTGCTGATCGCTATCCCGGTCTCCTCCTCTATTTCACGTTGCGCGGTCTGTTCTGGCACTTCGCCAAAGTTGATATGCCCGCTGGGCGCTCCCCATGTGCCGGCACCGTGTACGCTGGCTCGCTTTTCCAGCAACAGTTCATTCCCACGTCTGACCAGGACTGAGACGCCGACGCTTGCCGCGCGCGTTTGTTGCTCTGACATAACGTTGTTTCTCCTTCCTCACACAAAAAAGAGGAACTGAATATACCAATTTCACGCAGGCCTGTTGGAAGAAGATACTCATGCACAAGCAAGATGAAAGCCAGAAAGCTCTTCGCCCGGCCTGACTGGCTTCGGCTTGAGTATCCTATCCTGACAGGCAATCGTAATAGCTATGTCTCGTCCTTCTGTGGCAGAGACGAAAAAAGTCGCAGAGTTCAGTACGCATAACCAACAAAGAAATTAAGGAGTAGTTTATGCCTGAGAAAGAAAGAGGCGAGGGAAAGATGTCCCGCAGTGAAGCTGGCCGCAAAGGCGGGGAAACGGCCCACGAGAAGGGCACAGCTCACGAGTGGACCCGCGAAGAAGCCCGCGCAGCCGGTCATAAGGGCGGGGAAGCCGCTCATGAGAAGGGCACTGCTCACGAATTCAGCAGCGCGGAGGCTCGCAAAGCCGGTCAGAAAGGTGGAGAGGCCACCCACGAGCGTGGCTCCCAGCGTCGCGCAGACGAAGAGAAGTCCAGCTAGCTACAGTCTCCTCCAGCAACGTTTACCACGGAAGCCAGCTCCATAGGCGCGCACAGAAGGGGTCTGGGGACACCCCATCGCTTCATCTGCCCCGGCAAAGGGCCATCCGCATCCGGGGGATGAGAAAGGCAGCCGCATCCGGGGGATGAGAGAGGCAGCCGACTTCTGCACTCCTGCCTGGGAGGACTTCAGTACGCGCCTATGGAGGCCAGTTCTGTTGTGATCTCTTCCGGTGAGGTCCACTATTTTGCAGAGTTTCTCAGTTTTAGCCTTAAGAACGAGCAAGCCGTGAAAGGAGCTGCACTCTATGATTAAGATTGGTTGGAAGGCCGGCGCGGAACAATTTTCTCCTGGCGATCTCTTGAGCGCGGCGCAAAAGGCGGAAGAGGTCGGCTTTGATTTTCTCGATATCAGCGACCATTTTCACCCCTGGAGCGAAGAGGGCCAGGCTGTTTTCTGCTGGACCTGGCTGGGCGCGGTGGCAGCCAGAACCACGCGCCTGGGCCTGGGCACTGGCGTAACCTGTCCTACCTTGCGCTACCAGCCCGCCATTATCGCCCAGGCGGTCGCTACCCTCTCCTGCCTGGCACCAGGCCGGGTCTACCTGGGCCTGGGCACCGGCGAGGCGCTGAACGAGTACGCGGCCTGTGGTATGTGGCCTGAATACGCGGAACGCGCTGCCCGCCTGCGAGAAGCTATTGAGCTCATGCGCGAACTCTGGACAGGCAAAGAGGTCACTTTCAAGGGAACCTATTATCAGACCCACAAGGCCCGGCTCTACACCCCACCCGCGCAGCCGATTCCCCTTTACATATCGTCGATGGTTCCCCAGAGCGCTACTTTCGCTGGCAAAACCGGCGATGGTCTGTTCACGGTCGCAGGCAAGCCACTGGAGGTCTATCGCCAGATGCTCAAAAACTTTGAGCAGGGTGCGCGCGAGGCAGGCAAAGATCCCTCGCGGATGCCACGGATCATTGAGTTAAACGTCGAATACGAGCAAGACCTGCCCGCAGCGGTGGAGAATCATCTCAAATACTGGGCCGGAGCCTACATTCCCGCGCTGTTCGACCAGAAAATTTATAGCCCGCAGCGGTCGGCGGAGAACGGCCAGATCGTCACGCCCGAAGCCATCAAAAAAGCTGGCTGCATCTCAGCTCACGCGAAAGACCATCGCGCCTTCGCGCAACAGTTCATCGACCTGGGCTTCGATTACCTGGTCTTCCACTCCGCGCGCCAGGACCAGCGCGCCTTCCTGGAAACTTACAGTCGCGATGTTACGCGCCATCTCCACGAGCCAGCAGTGGCTGCTCGTTAAAGAAAACAGAACAATGCTCGCCAGCCAGATCACTGGCGAGCAGCTTTATCCCTCGCGCCGCTGCTGGTCACGTTCCATCATGCACTCGGTGAGCCGCCACCGCCATTTTTCGGGCAGGGCGTCCCAATGCTCGTGAATGTATTCCATCAGTTTCTGGCCATCAACCAGAGCCATGTGCCCCAGATGAATCAGGCTGCTGACCTCCTCCACGGCTTGCTTTGTAAACGTAGAGGTGGTAACAAACCACGCGGTATCGGCTCCCTGGCCCTGCCGGGCCCCCCGCAATTCGCGCGTCATCCTGGGGGTAATGGAACTGCCAGAATAGTGTTTGCACTGGACAATAAAAAGCCGCTCGTACTGATCCTGCCCTCGCAGGTCAACGCCCCGATCCCCGGCTCCTCCTACTCGTTCCCACTTGAAGAGCACGCCCAGCGTTTCCAACAGCGCGCCCGTGAAATGCTCAAACTCGTCGTGTCCAAGATAGACCAGATCCTGGAGTTCCAACGGGCGCGTCCCAACGCTCTGCGCGATCTGCTCCAGGCGCGTGGACTCCATCTGCTGTCGTCGCCACGCATCTCGCTCTTCCGCCGTGGGCCGAGACCGGACATACAGCCAGGTCGCCAGCAGAAGCAAGAAGAGCACGAAAATGGCCATCTCTCCAGCTATAAGCAAATCAGGCGGGATGCGCGCGAGGAGCAACCCGGCCAGGATCAACAGCGCCACAAGTAACAAAAGACGCAGGCCCAATGTGTTCCGCCCCTGCCGCGCTGACGCTTTCCTGCGCGGTGAGCGAACTGACCGGCTCTGGCGACCTGCCTGCTTTCCCATGAAACGCCTCTTTTATCCCTTTATTTCTGGCATAACCCGCTGCTCTTATGCTCTATTTTAGCATCCGGCTCAACCTTTCCGCCAGCAACCAGGGGCACAGCCAGATTTCACCAGAGGGTGTATTTCATGTAGCGATGGAGCGTTTTTCTTCTCGTGCATATGCTCTCTTCAAGCAGGAATTCCTCAGGTTCTGAGGAAAACGCTGCATCGCTACATGAGTGTTTTTGTCTATATAGCGTACCTGAGATGGCTCTACAGGCCGCTTCACAAGAAAAACGCTCCATCGCTACATGAAATACACCCTTTTGCTTCAGAGCAAAAAAACTATCCCAACAGAGGCCAGTTCCATAGGCTGGTCTTTCAGGCGTGGCTTCACCAGCGTTTCCTGGCTGGTGCGTTCTCAGGAGGCTTTTGATGAGCTTCCCCTTCAGTACGTGCCTATGGAGCTCGCCTCCGTTGGGATCCCATTCACGGATTCTGGATGCAATTGTGGTTAAGCAAGGATGGAGCCGATACAAACAAACGGGATTGGTGCTCGCGAGTAGACTATTCTCAGAGGATAGGGCAGCATGGCCAGCGAACCGAGGCAGAATAAACGCGAGCACAGGCCTGTTCCGCCCCAGAATCGAGGAAACGGGCAAAATAAGCATCAGAGAAAATTGGCACTTTGAGAGATGTCCGGGCTGATTGACTAGAAAAGGGTTGGAGATTTCCATGGGGACAGCAGGGGGTGCAGTCGCGGATGTACGCGTGCTGCATACGACGACTGGACGAATGCGCGTTCACGTGCCGGGATGGTCGGGGCAGGGAAAGCGCTTGATCGAGGCGCGGTTTCAGGATTTGCAGGGCATAAAGCGGGTGCAGGCTAATCCCTCTACGGGGAACATTCTTTTTTCCTTTGATCCCGCCGCGCTTGACGAGCAGGCCATCCTGCGCGCGGTGCAAGAACTGGACCTGGAACAGGTGAAAAGCCTGCCACTGAAAGAGCCAGAGTTGCCGCCTGTGACGCGCGAAAAACGGGGCAGGACCATTCGCGCGCGGATCGCGGTGCGCGGGATGGACTGCGACCCGCACCTGGCCCGGCGCGTGGTTGAACAACTGGAACAGCGTTCAGGGGTGCGCGCTCTGGCCAATCCTTTGACGGGCCGCGTGCTGGTCGAGTTTACGGAACACGAGGCGGAGCTGGACGATCTGCTGGAGGAGGTGGCGAAGCTGGAGTTGCCAGACCTGGTGGGAGAAGATCGCCCAACGTACCCGCTTGATCCCGCGCCTCTGATCCAGGGGATCGCGCGAACGGTGGGAACGGCGCTGGGCCTGGGCTTTCTGACGGGACGGCGCCTGTCTGGTCACACGGAAGACCTGCCCGGCGCGGGCGCGGCTGCCTATGCCGCCGGGTCTATCAGTCTGCTGCTCAGCTTCTCATCGATACGCAACGGGATGCGCAAGGTGTTTGGACGTAACACGGCGGACCTGATCTTCAGCCTGCCTGGGATCGCGATGCTTACGATCTCCAATAGCCCGCTCGGTCTGGCGCTCGTGGGCGCGGAGTCGCTGCGCCTGCTGACTGAGGTGCAGGCGCGACGCGCGGCCTGGAAACGTCACGAGGAGCGCGTCGCACAGGCTCCTTCCGCCCACTCTGGCGCGGTCGTCAACCTGGAAAGCGGCGAACGCGTCTCCCTGGCCGCGCTGGTGCAGGAGGGCTGCGGAACGGCTACCGGCCTCGATGGGATGCCACTGCCGGTCTCTCCAGGCACGCTGATCCCGCCCGGTTCGCGAGTCTACGGCGGGCCACTCGTAGCGCGACTGGAAGGCGGAGCGTCGTTTGCGCGCTTTATGCCCCGACGCAGGACCGCGCCAGTTGCTCCCACGCTCTACGACCAGTACCAGCGCTTCCATGTGCCCGTCTCGCTGGCTTACGCCGCTCTGACGGCTGTGCTCACGCGCTCGTTCAGCCGGACCTTCGCGGCTCTGCTGCTGGTGAATTCGCGCACCTCGACAATTGGCATGGAGAGCGCTGATCTGAGCGCGAACGCGCGCGTGCTGCGGGCTGACGTGACTATTGTGGGCACGCGTCCTACCAGAATGATCCGCCGTCCCAACCTGGTGCTGCTGGAGAGCGCGCGCCTGCTGACAGAAAGATTTGAACTGGCCAATGTGCTGCTTTTGAGCGATGAGATGCACTCCAAAGATGCCCTGGCGCGGGCCGCGGGCATTGCGAACGCGGCTGGCTCTCCCTGGGGCGATATCTTCCGCGCGACCAGCCTGATGAGCACGACGGGCGGCAGCTTTGATGGAACTTACGCGAGAGCTTCCGTGGGGGATATACGTTACACGCTGGGGCCAATCGAGGACTGGCAGGAGCTGCCGGAAGCGGCCTCGTTACGCCAGCGCGGGAATTACATCCTGGCGCTGCGCCGGGAAAAGGACCGCAGGCCGCTGGCCCTGTTCGCCCTGCGCCCGTGCCTGGCGCCGGGGATTGAGACGCTGGTAGCAACCTGTCAACACCTGGGGATTGAACTGGCGCTGCTCTCGCAGGGCGACGAACTGGCGCTGCGCTCCCTGGCGCACCGCGCGCATATCGCACTGCTTGAGAGCGATTCGGCCCTCCAGGTCATCGCTGAACGCCAGCACAAGGGCGAACTGGTGGCTTTTGTCTCGGATAACGTGAGCGCGATGGCGAGCTTTGCCACGTGCGACCTGGCCATTGGCCTGACCGACGACCGCAGCCGTTTGCCCGCTCGCGCGGACCTGCTGGCTCCCGACCTGGCCGCGGTGGCGGCGATCCTGGTGGCCGGTGCCAGGCGCGATCAGGCCACACGGGACTCGGTTGGCCTCTCAATTCTCTCTAACCTGATCGGCATTGCCTGGGGCTTCGGGGGCGCTCCCGCCGTGGCTCAGGCTTCGCGCGCGGTCTATTTCACGGCTCTGGGAGCGCTGGCCGATGGATGGCTGCGCCTGCGCGGCGGAAAAGAGGCCCGCTCGACCGCGGCCCGCCTGGTAGATCCGCAGCCGGAGCGCTGGGGCAGGCGCGACGTGGACGAGGTGCTGCACTTGCTCAAGACCAGCGAACACGGCTTGAGCAGCAAACAGGTGAATGAGCGGCGGCGCAAGCTGCCCATACGCAAGATACGCAGTCCCATGCAGGCCGCGCTGCTGGAACAACTGACTTCTCCGCTGACGGCGATCCTCGCGGCAGGAGCAGTGTTCTCACTCATGTTCGGCTCAGTCGGCGACGTGGCGATCATTGGAGCGACAATTGCCGCTAATACCATTGTTGGTGTCTGGCAGGAACACAAGGCCAACCAGATTTCGGAAGCGCTGAATAAGATTGGCACCTCGCAGGCGCGTGTTTTGCGCGACAGGCAGGAGAAGACAATCGCCTCTGGCGAACTGGTACCCGGCGATCTGCTCCTGCTCGCGGCGGGAGATCGCATCGCCGCTGACGCGCGAGTCATCGAGGCACAGGGTCTGGAAGTCGACGAGGCCGCGCTCAGCGGGGAGTCGTTTCCCGTGGTCAAGTTCGCGCAGAATGGCAGCGAGACCGTGCATATCGTGCTGGAAGGCAGTGATGTCAATACCGGCACCGGGCGCGCCATCGTGGTCGCGGTCGGCGAACAGACGCGCCTGGGCGCAACCCGGCTCGCGCTTGCGGAAGAGAAAGACCAGGTCAGTCCGCTGGGAGCGCGCTTGAGCCGCATGTTGCGCCTCTTCCTGCCCATTTCGGCGGCTGGCGGCGCGCTGGTGGTCGCGGTTGGATTGCTCTGGAAGCAGCCTCTCACGGCTCTGCTGGCCACCGGGGCCACCGTGGCCCTGGCGGGTGTACCTGAAGGGCTGCCGCTGCTTTCAAGGGTCGGCGAGGCCGGCGTGGCACGCCGTCTCGCCAGGCACAGGGCGGTGGTTCGCCGCCTCTCTTCGGTCGAAGCTCTGGGGCGCGTGGATGTGGTCTGCGCGGACAAAACCGGCACGATGACCAGGGGACGCCTGCAACTGAGCGTGGTGGCCGACGCTACCAGCCATGAAGCTCCGGCCAGCGCGACGCTGTCGACAGCGCTGATGCGCGTTCTACGCACCGCCGCGCTGGCCAGCCCGCATCCCGACGCGCAGGGCGCGCACGTGCATCCCACCGATGTCGCGGTCACTCGTGGAGCCCTTGCCGCTGGCCTGGACCCGCGGGAGGATCTTACACGCCAGACGGAACTCTCTTTCGACCCGGCTCGCTCGTTTCACGTGACTATCGCTCAAGGGAGGCTCTGTATCAAAGGCGCGCCAGAAGTCGTGCTCTCGCGCTGCCGGACTTTTCTCCAGGACGGCAAACAGCGCCCCCTGGACAACGCCCGGCGGGCGAAGCTGCTGGAGTGTTCTCGCGGCCTGGCCGCGCGCGGACTGCGCGTGCTGATGATCGCGGAAGGCGCACCAGAGCTGCCCCTCGAAGATCCCCAGGATCTGACCGTGCTTGGTTTTGTGGGCATCAACGATCCCCTACGCCCAACCGTACAGCAGGCTGTCAAGCGCTGCCAGGCCGCGGGTGTGCGGGTGATTATGATTACCGGCGACCATCCCGCGACCGCGCGGGCCATCGCTCAGGAGGCAGGTCTGCTGGATGGCGATGGCGAGGTGCTGAACGCGGTTGAGATCGCGGACCTGCAAAACGGCGACCTGGATCAGCGCCTGAAGCACGCCGCGGTAATTGCCAGGGCCACGCCGCTCGACAAATTGCGCATCGTTGAAAGCCTGCGCAGACAGGGGCATACGGTTGCGATGACCGGCGATGGCGTGAACGACGCTCCCGCGCTGCGCCTGGCTGATATCGGCGTGGCCATGGGCCAGAGCGGCACGGAGGTAGCGCGCCAGACCGCGGACGTGGTGATCGCCGACGACGACTTCTCAACCCTGGTAGAGGGCTTTGTCGAGGGACGCGGCTTCTGGAGCAATATGCGCCGGGCGCTTGGTCTGCTGCTGGGAGGCAACCTGGGCGAACTTGGCCTGGTCATTGGCGCCAGCCTGCTGGGAGTCAGCACGCCCCTGACGGTCGGACAGATCCTGGCGGTGAACGCGATTACCGACATCCTGCCCGCCATGGCCGTTATCTTGCAACAACCGGAGCATCGCGATCTGACGCGCCTGCAACGCGAAGGAGCGTCAACCCTGGACGCCCCGCTGTTCCGCGAGGTTGTCCGCCGCGGCCTGGCCACCGCCCTGCCTTCGCTGGCGGCCTACCTCTTCACACTGCGCACCAGCGGTCTACCCCAGGCGCGTTCGGTTGCCTTCACCAGCATCGTCGTCACCCAGCTCGCGCAAACCCTGATGGCAGGTCGAGCCGAAGGGCGCCTGACTCGCCCGGTCCTGGGAGCCGTAGGAGGCTCGCTGGGCGTCTTGCTAGCCGCCTTCAGCATCCCACCGCTGCGCCGCTTCCTCAGCCTGGTCATCCCGCCGCCCTCGGCCTTGCTGATCGTCAGCGCCAGCGCCCTGGCCGCGCTCCTGCTCAACCGCCTGCTCAACACGAACCACGAGCAGGCCAGCGAGCAGGAAGAAGTGACCCGGCCCATGGCGGAAAGCCAGCCAGCAGTTTCCTCCGCGTAAAAACACACCAGAAGAGAGCACACCGGACCAGCGCGTCCGGTGTGCTCCTTATGCGTGATGGTTCCCGCTGAGCTGGTCGGCGAGCTGGCGAGCTTCGGTGAAAATGGAGAGACGATGAGGCCTGTGCTGTTTTGTTTCGACCAGCTGGATCGTCGCTTCGGCGCTGCCTCCGACGGGTCTGGCGGCTCCCTCGAGGAGCTGGCCAACAAAGCGAGAGGGGCGCGTTGCTCCGGGACGGTTGAGCATTTTGAGCAGGGGGATGGCCGCGATAAACAGCGCCAGTGGCGGATCGATGAGTTCAAACGCAAGCGCCAGGCTGATGCCTCCGTAGTAGCCGATGGTGCGCGGCCAGTCGATCTCCAGCGGCCCAACGCGACTGCTCATCCCCAGGGTCTGTTCGTGTACATCTGATTGCTTAGCCATAGTGTGGCCTCCTGGTTTTCTGAAAGACAAAGAAAAACGCGCCTACGAGTACGACCAGGGGTATCAACCATAAAAGAGGCAGCAGCGGAGAAGCATGGTTGACGCTCAATTTGTCCTGGAGCGAGTTGAGCGCGGAAATGGTGGCTCCGGTGTAATTGCCGTTGTTGCTGCCGTATGTTGTTCTAAAAGAATTGTTTATCTGCGACATGTCCGAGCGCGAAAGGTTCACACGGCCTCCCCTGAGAATGTAGAGAGACGGGTGAACGGTGTCTATTACCAGCAAAACGGTATTGGTGTTGACGGCGAGCTTGCGAGTAACCCATGGATAAAAATCTTCCTGCTTCCCATGGAAGTCGTTAAACGTATACACATTCACGTTTTTAGAGACCTTAGCAGCCGAGTCTCGTACTTGAGCGGTATCCAGTACGCGCGCGTTATCGTAGATATTGACTGTGTTCCCGCCACAGGCGCTCACCACCAGGCAACAAAAACCAACCAGGAACCAGAAAAACAATCTCCTGAGAGATTGAGCGTTGTGCTCTGGCATGTTTTCCTCCTCCAGTGACCTGTCCAAAACGGCTCGATCCTTCCAGATTGCTCATAATCACATATCTCACTCTGCCAGTATAGCCAGACAAGGAAACAGAGGCATGAGCCAGGAGAAACACAACGGAGGCGCGGCAGCGTGGTTGCGGTCGCGTCTCGTCCCGGTGTATAGTGAAAGGGGAACCGGCAATGGACGTATAGAGGCAGGCAAGCGAATGGGACGCCTGGTTCGCAACAAAATCTCTTCTGGGCCTGCCATCGGCTTGCCCCCGGTTTTTTGTGAAGCCAGGCAGGAGCACCTTCTTGAAAAAGACAAGTATGGGACGTTCGTTTTTCGCGGGTCTGCCGCTATTCGCGCTGGCGGTGGCTGGCGGGGTAGCGCTGTGGCACCAGCGCAGGGCCAGGCGCAGTACCGCGGAGCTACACCCACCGGAGCAGTCTGCTCTCCCTGTGCCAGCCCCCCACGTGTCGATTATCCTGCCCGCGCGCAACGAGGCCAGGCATATCGACGCCTGCCTGGCCTCGTTGACCGCCCAGGATTACCCGAATTTCGAGGTTATCGTAATTGACGATGGCTCAACCGACACGACGCCGCAGCGGCTCGCGGCCTGGTGTCAGCGCGACCCACGCGTGCAGGTGAAGCACGTCGAGCGGCTGCCTGCTGGCTGGGCTGGCAAGACCCACGCGCTCCACCTGGGAGCCACGCTGGCTCAGGGCTCCTGGCTGCTTTTCACAGACGCCGACACGCGACACGCGCTCCAGGCGCTCCGCCTGATGGTCGGCCACGCGCTCCAGCAGCGGGTTGACCTGCTCTCGATGGGGATGAACGTTATGACGCTCAGCGGACCCGCCACGCCGCTGCTCATGCCTGTGACCGAGATCCTCCTGGCCCAGCGTCTCACGCCCGCGAGCATCCAGAATCCCGCTTCACGCCGCGCCTTCGCCTTCGGGCAATATATTCTCCTGCGGAAAGGCATGTATTTCCGGGCAGGTGGCTACAACACCCCGGAGATGCGCGCCTGCGCGGTCGAAGACCTGGCGCTGGCCGAGCAGATCAAGCAGGCTGGCGGGCGCGTGGGAATCGTCGATGGCCGCGGCCTGCTCAGTAATCGCCAGTGGACCACCTGGCAGAGCGCGCGCCAGGGCTGGGGCAAGAGCTGCTACAGCGAGATCGTGCGCTCGCGCATCCCCTGCGGGGGTCTGCCCGCCGCCCTGGCACTGATCGTCTACGGCCTGGGGCCAGCGGGTACCGCGCTCTATCTCGCCGGCACAGGCCGCACCCGCCGCGCATCCTTCTGGCTGGCCAGTCTGATCCTGCTGGCTCAGATCGACGCCAAACGCCGCTTTGATCACAAATACGGCCTCTCACCGCTCTGGTCCCTGACCGCGCCCCTCGCCTGGGCCGTCTGCGGCCTGATGGCCCTGGATGTCACGCGCCAGGTTCTGGGCGGCCAGCGCACCACCTGGAAAGGTCGCCAGATCCCCCGTCAGGAGTATCTCAGAGAGTCCGAAAACGGTGTATTGCGCGAGGAGCCACGCCTTCGGTGCGTTCCTTACTCTGGCAGCTCGGACAGAGAATGAGTAGCAGCAGAAAGCGCCTGTACGCGCTCTTCCACGGTACGCAGAGCCTGCTCGCCGCTGGCGAAATCCTCCAGGTAGAGCGCGGGTCCAAAGCGCGCGTGAACCCGCCAGGCCTTGCCGCGCAGACTGCTATACGCCAATCCCGCCGGAACAATCGCCACCCGTGTGTGGCCATCTTTCTGAGCCCGTTCCACCATCTTCACAAAACCCGCCTGGAAGGGCAAAAAAGACTCCAGATCCTGCTTGGGCGTGGGATGCGGATCGATATTGGGATACCCTTCGGGGAAGATCACCAGCACCTCTCCAGCGCGCAGCAGGCGTATCACAGCCTGCATTACCTGGCGCAGATAGCGCCGTCCCTCCACCGGCTGATACACCCAGCGCCCATGCGCCGACCGCCTCTTCATCTCCGAACCGCGCAACAGCACCGGCCAGTCCGCCAGCCCGCAGGCCAGCTCGATAAGCAGGCGCAGGCTCTGGATTTGTAGCCAGTCCAGCGCCACCACCGTATGCAGGCGGCGCGGCACCACACGCACCAGGGTATAGCCATCGTAGAGAAAGTGGAAGTGGCGAGCCGCGATCACCACCGCGCCCGAACGTGGGATATACTCCACACCCTCCGCGCTGACCCGCACCTGGCGTCTGAACAGGCCCAGCGTGGCCACGCGCAGGAACAGCCAGATCACCTGGCTCGTCAGCGCCCGCGCCCTCCCCGGCGGCTCGGGAGAAGCATCCTCGCGTGGATAGAGCGCCAGCGTCTCAGGAGCCAGCACAAACAGGGCCGAGAGAAAGAGCGGAAACCATAGGCCCGCGCCAAAGCTCAGAATCATCACAAAGCCAATATTCGCCGTATACACCCCGAACGGCAGGTCAATCACCAGGCTCTGCGCGTTCAGCCGGTCGCGCCAGAGCAGTTGAATCAGGCTCAGCAGGATCAGACCAGCGATAATCCAGTTCAGCACATTGTAGACCGGCAGCCCAAAAGCCGAGCCGTAGACATGCCAGATCGAGGTCTGCACTGGCAGGCGCACACTCGCCAGCGCGCCATTGAGCGCCGCCGCCCAGGCAATCAGAAAATATGTCCCCAGCAGCAGCGACCAGAAAGTCTGCCAGCTCAACCCCAGCCTGGCCACCAGCTTACACGCCAGCAAGTATGAAGTGAAGCTCATGTAGAACCAGGAGAGCAGGATAAAGAAAACGCCTGGAGCGCCCTCGGAAAAGGCCGAAGAGATCTCAGGCGTAAACACCCCTAACAGCGCCGTCTTGCCCATCAACAAAAAGCCCGGCAGGAAAGAGACAAAGAGCGAGGTCACAAAAAACACCAGCGTCTTACGCGGGCCAACGTAGAGCCAGCCAAAAAACAACATCGTAGCCGCTCCAAACAGGATCTGGAGCGCCCCCACAACGCGTAAAAGCACCTGCCAGGCCTCCATCCTCGCCGGATCGCTCCCCCAGAATCCGGCGCGCGGAAGAAGCAAGAGGAGTCCGCACAGAGCCAGCGCCAGCGCAATCAGGTGACAGATGAAGAGGAATTTCACAAATTTCACGGAGACCTCCAGGCATGAACACGCACAAGCACACTCTCCTTTTTACAACCGCCCAGGGCAAGGGAAAAATCCATTAGCGAAGAAATGATCTATAATAAATCAAAACTCGCGCCTGCGGCACTCGCACAGGTTTGTTTGTGGCGTGTCTGGCGAGAGTCGCTCGCCAGAC
>DASVMX010000012.1:0-16902 GCA_036384215.1 Ktedonobacteraceae bacterium
CACGGAGGGATATGGTGGAATTGGCGGTACCCGCACACCAGCTGGTGGTGTGGGCGGCATCGGCGGTACTGGCGGTACCGGCGCGCCAGTTGGCGGCGTGGGCGGCACGGGCCGGCCAGGACGCGGAGGATACTGGATGCGCAGGTTGGCTACCGAGCGCTCAACAGCCTCCAGAGCGCCTGCGACGCCCTCCATGGCAGCCTCCTGGGCGCGATTGACCAGGTCGTTGAGGCGCTCAGGGTTCATCTGCCACTCGCGCTCGTTGATGCGCACGGAGAAGCGTTCGGCCTTCTGCCTGGCGCGCTCGGCTTGCTGGCGACCGTGTTCGGCGTGGCGCCGCGCTCGCTCTTCGGCTTCGCGCACGCGCTGTTCAGCCTTGCGCGCGTGCTGCTCGGCTTTCTGGCGCGCTCGGCGCATCTGGTCTTCCACCTTGCGCCCGACCTCGTCGCTCCAGGAAAACGCGGACTGGCTCATCTCGCCAAACATGTCCATAAACTCCTGGCCGAGATCCTGTCCCAACCGCGCCATGCTCTGGCCAAGGTCGGCCATCTCCTGGCTGAATTCTTCCCACGGCATGCTTGAACTGCTCACCCGCGGAGTATCGCCGCCTCGCAGTTGCAGATCGCCGCCTACGCTCAGGTGGACCTGGGCCGCGCCCTCGCCGTAGACCAGGCGCACAAGGTTGCCATGGCGGTCGAAGGTGAGCGTCGGGCTGATAATCGCACCCCCCACAGTGGCCTGGAGCGAGAGGTTGGACGGCACAGGCAGGCTAAGTATGGCATCGCCGCCCACGTTCAGGTGCATCTTGCTCTCCGCGGGAAAACTGGACTGGAGATCCAGGTCGCCGCCGATGCCGCCCACGCGCACAGAGCCCTGTATATCCTGCAAATGGGCGTCGTCGCCAATCTGACCGGCCGTCAAATTGCCTCCAACTCCAGTGATACGCGCGCTACCACCGGTGTTCCCGATATGCAGATTCCCCTTCACCTCGCGCAGATCAGCATCCCCTCCGGTATTGCCGATGTGAAGTTTCGCAGCCCCGCTCAACAGCAGATCCCCGCCGACGTTCCCCAGGTTGATGTCGGCGTTCCCGCCATCGCCAATCTGACAATCCCCGCCCACATTGCCGCAGCGCAGCGCCTCGGCCACGCCCGCAACCTGTAGATCACCTCCCACGCTGCCCACCGAAGCCATGTCAACCTGGCGCAGATCCAGGTCCGCTTTCACCGCGTCAATTTCCACCAGCTTCACATCACGTACCTGGGTGCTTCCTGAAATTTTGCGCTTCGCGCGCAGCGATGCAGCCCGCTGGATCGTCACGTCCTTATCGATATCCTGCAAAAAGATCGCTTCTCCGTTGTACTCCAGGCCAGCGTCGATCCCGATATTGCGCAAATCCACGTCGCCGCGCACATTTTTGAGCTCGATCCGCCTGAGATCCTGCGCGAAGACATCGCCATCCAGCATATCGACGCGTACCTCGGTATCATAGGGCGCGAAAATCTGTATGTCGCCGCCGTTGTTCGCCAGCGTCAGTACATTGCCTTCCTGATGCAGGTCGCCGCTGTGATCGTCCCAATCTACACTGATCTCCTGCTTATCCCACCCCCGCACATTCAGATCACCCCGCGCCTTGACCAGGTTGATACGCGCTTCTTTTTCCAGTGAGAATGTCTGTTGCATATTTTTTCTCCTTAGCCAGTACTTATTATCTACTGTTCAATAAAAATTTCAATACGTTTTCCATCTTCGAGATCTTGCAAATCGACGATCCGCCCGGTGACACCGCTTTCCAGCGAATTCACAATTTCCTCAGCGCGCCCAGAGCGCAGTTGAGGGACCAGGCCCCCCAGCGCTTGCAGACTGATCCTGAGCGCGCTTATCGGCAGCGTCGCGGTCATGTTGACCTTACGACTACGCGACGTCATGTCAGTGACCCACACGCGGATGGTGCGGCTCAGCGGCTTTGGCGGGGGCTCAACAGGCTTTTCCAGCAGCGCGTCGAACAACTGCCCGGCCTCTTCAGCGCTGACCTGGCGAGCCGCGACCATGCCGAGAATACGATCACGCTCCTCTCGTGTGACTGTCATCGCGCTCACCTAGCCTTTCAACAGGCGCATGGCCTCGCCCACGCTGATCTCATTGGCGGCCAGCCGATCCAGCACCTGGCGCCGGTCTATGCGATGATCATTCTCAGGCGCGCCACCGAGCGCCGTGACGATCTCGTCCAGCCTGCTGCGCGCCGTGTTATACGCGATATCCAGGTCCGCGGCCAGTTTCTGGATGTTGCCCCGGTTCTTCACCAGCAGCTCAACAAAATCAAGCTGCTCGCGGTTGAGCCGTCCAATCCAGCCCAGACTAAACTGCCCTTCAATCACAATCCCACTCTGCGGGCTCTCCAGCCGCGTGACGATCAATTCGTTTCCGCTCACCGGGTCCCGCGTGATAATTGGATGCATTGCTTACCCTCTCTTTGTTGTGTCCACTTATATGTTGTCTCATCAATTGATGACTTGATCGCCTCAGATGCCGACGGCCTCCAGGCTGATGGGCGCGCCGACCTGCTGGGATGCCGGGCGCAACTCTTTCTCGTATGTCCTGTGGAGAGAGACGCTGCACAGCACATCCCGGTCTTCAAGCACGGTAGCCGCGAGCGGCTGATCTGGCTGTCCCAGGCCCACGTCCAGCGTGAGTTTGCGCGCGGCAAGCGGCAATTCCTGGAGTTCGCTCTCCTCGTTCAACGAGCAAGAAATACGCAAGAATGCCCGTCCTGCCTGGTAGCCTTCGCGCTCGAACAGGCGTTGCGCGCCTTCGTTCGCGCTATTGATGGCCCCTCGCATTACCACGCGCTGTCCCGGGGCAGCCTGGCGCGTATACTCGCGTGCCCGCACCTCGGCCATCCTCAACAGGAGCGTTCCAATTCCACGTTTGCGGTAATTGGGATGGACGCAGAGGAACGTCGTCATATGTGTATCCTCCTCGCGCCAGATACAGGCGAATCCCGCCAGTTGCCCTCTGGTAGTGACTATGACCCAGGCATCATTCTCCAGCAAGAGGTCCAGGCGTGGCTGTCCGGCGAGCAGTTCCCCCAACGGACCACCTGCCACACACTCCTCAGCCTCTACACACAGACGTACCAGTTCACCCAGCGCGACCAGGTCTTTCGCGTTCAGCGCACGCGCCAACAAATTTTTGAGCAACACGGCCATAGTCAATCCCTCGATTCTTCGCTATCATCAGCGCGGAAAAGGCACGTCCCTCGGGCCTCATTCCGCGACTTTCACTCCTGTCTGCAGTTTTTTATTAACCACCTGGCAATTATTTCTGCTTCCAAAGGAATACTACCATCATATCGTAAATTTGTCAATACTTTTGGCAAATTCAATCAAATTATTGGCAATTTTTATTTTGTTCTTGTGATTGGTTACTCTATTTTCTATGCGCAGGGCAACGAGTTTTGCAGAAAAAAACGCAGAATCGGCCATATACCTTTACAGACGACCCATAAAGAAGTTATAATTTACTTGTCGGGTAGCGGCAGAGCGGAAAGGAAGGACATGCTAAATACAACCCGCCATGTTATTTGGCACAGCCGCTTTCGTTCTCTTATTGTCGCCCGGAGTTACAAAAAGCTGATCAAGACCAGGCACCAGGAGCAGTGGATGGAAGAGTTGGATTGGGCAGCATGCCCGCTGAACCCGATCACGACAGGCAATAACTGTTGATCTGCTCTGCCGTTACTCGGCATCGACCCCCCTTTGTATTTCCTTTTTCTTTTTATCTACAGATTTTTGCCTCGATCCCATGAATAGAGTGCCAGGTCAAATACAAACTTTGCTTGAGATCACCGCTCCCGCAAGCCGGGCGTTTATGCTTGCCATTATTTCCATACTAAATAGTCTGCATTGATATACAAAAGGAATAGACAAGGGCTTTTTACTGTGTTACACTTACTATATCGGTAATTCACTTATGACTTGGTTTTTTACTACAAATCGTATCAGGAGCAAATCTATGGAAGGAAATCAACCTGCATGCTCGAACTTGCAATCTATCACAGATCGCATACAAAAAATCCGCCATTGCATCCAACAAGAAACATTGCTGGAGCATCCGGTTGCCAGTAATCTGGCCTTACCCATACGGCATCGCGCTGCCTGGCAGACGAATGCGCGCGAAAAAACTGCTCAGATGAATTCCTCGCAGCGGCCCACCAGATGGCAGGATTTCGCAGACTGGAACAATTACCCTGATTTCAGAAAGCTCTTTTAAGAGAACGGTATGCACACTCAACTCGTCGTCATTCAACCAACTTCCTTCTGCAATATTGATTGTCAATATTGTTACCTGCCCGGTCGCGCCATTGCCCGGCGCATGCAACCGGAAACGCTCGAACAGGCCTTTAAGGTGCTGTTCGCTTCTCCATTTCTGGCTGACGAGGTTTTGATTCTCTGGCATGCTGGTGAGCCTCTCGTGCTACCTACAGGCTTTTATGAGCGGGCTTTCCAACTCCAACAAAAGTGGAATCACAAGCAAATCCAGGTCAGCAATGCCATTCAGACGAACGCGACGCTGATTACCCAGCGCTGGTGCCAGTTCTTTCAAGACCACCACATCCATGTTGGTGTGAGCCTGGATGGAACCCGGGAGATGAATGATGCCCGGCGCGTAGACCGGGCGAAGCGAGGCACATTCGAGCGTGCTATGCGTGGCATAGAACTCCTGCAAGCTAATAATATTGCTTTTTCGGTCATCTCAGTCATCACCGAACTATCTGTTCAGCAGCCTGATCAGTTCTGGCAGTTCTTTGCCGGGCTGCGCCCGTACAGCCTGGGCCTTAATCCCGAAGAGGCAGAAGGTGTCAATATTACCTCTTCCCTGCACACCGAAGAAGGAATCCGGGACTACAAGCGTTTTATTCAGCGCTTGCTTGCCCTCAACGAACAATCGCCAGACCCCCTCGTGATTCGCGAAATCAATCACCTGCTGGATCTAATTCAGGCCTCTGAATTGAGTGTCCATGCACAAACCAATGTACCAATGGCGATTCTCAATTTTGATTGCGACGGGAATTTTTCGACCTTCTCACCAGAGTTACTGGGTATCTCGCACCCGCTCTATGGCAATTTCCATTTTGGCAATGTCTTTGAGCACGAGTTAACAACGATCTATACCCATCCCACATTTCGACGCGTCTGGCAAGAGATTCAGGAAGGGGTCAGGCAGTGCGCTCGAACCTGTCCGTATTTCAAGATCTGCGGCGGAGGATCTCCGTCAAATAAACTCCACGAGAATGGAACCTTTGCTTCGACGGAGACTATGAACTGCCGTTTGCAGATCCAGGTGCCCACAGACGCTCTGCTGGAGCACCTGGAAAGGAAATACCAGCTCCCTTCTCCTCCAGATACAGAAGTATGAAGCGTTCAGGAAAACCTTTCTTCGCGCACCACACGCTCAGGCGGCTCGTATTTACGCAGCCAGGCTTTCAACAAACCCACCAGGATACGATACTGATTTCCATTATCCATCTCCTGAATAAAATCACTTTTGGAAAGCGTCTGGAGCGTTTCTACAAGCTGTTTCCGTTCACAGGGAATGTGATACGCATTGAAGCTCTGCTGAATATCGTTTAAAGTAAAAACACGCCCCTCTTCGCCAAGCTCCTGCGCGAGCAACGACAGGATCAAGCGCTCTTTTGGAGACTTCAAATCCTTCCAGATCCAATGGATGCTGCTCCCCTGTTGATGCAAAGTAATGTCCAGCGCGCTATTCACATCGCTTACCGACACGTAGGATTTCTTGATAGCGTTGCAGTGCTTGATGAGCTTTTCGCCCATCACATGGATAAAGTAGGGCCACCCATCGGTCAGGGACAAAATTTGTTCCACGGCCAGAGGATCATACTCCAGGTAGTCGCGCACTGGCTCGGTAATCAACATCCTGGCTTCCTCTGGTTTCAGCTTCCCCAGGCGATGTTCCTGCGCGATTAAAAACAGGGTCGAGTGGTATGTGTCCATCGAAGGCATGTGGGGCACCCCGGCCAGCAGGACGTTTAAGCCAGGATAATGCTGCATCAAATTTCTCAGGTATTGCAAGATGCCCTCCCCGAAGATCTTCACATATTGATTCATCTCCTCAAACTCATCAATGAGCAGGATCAGGCGCTGGTCAGGGAGCCGGGCTCTGACTATATCAAGGTAGTCGCGAAAAGCAGCAGATGGATCGCGCACAAACGCTTCTCGATCTGGTTCACTGAGGTGAATGCCTTTCCAGAGCTGCGCGTCAGCATAAATGCATTGGGCGAAGCCTTCCAGAAATTGCGCCAGGTGCTCTTTCAAGGCCAGATTCTGGAGATCAATAAAAGCCGGTAGAAAGGGGCCTGCAGCCAGCTTCTGGGCCAGTTGATAGATCAGGCTGGTCTTCCCCATTCGCCTCTGCCCTTTCAACAGCACCACTCGATTGGTAGAGCTGCTGCTCAGGCTTTCGCTGAGCATTTCCAGGTCGGCCTTACGCCCATAAAACATGCCTTTATCTCGAATCGGTGTGCCCGTTGTATATGGATTACTGATGTAGCGGTACGGGCGCTGGTGTTCCCGCACGCTTATTTTTTCCGTGAAATGGCGCTCCCTGGACCTGCGCTCCGCGTCATCATAGCGGATCTTGAATGCCAGGTGGGCTTCGTGGCCGGTTAAATGCAAAAGAAAATTCGCCTGGGCCGGTGAATTTGCATTCGCTGAAACCTCTTCCAATCTATCCAGGGGGCTCCCGAGAATCTCATACTCGGCACTTTTGAGCAGTTCAATCTGCACATTGTCAGCCGCGCATTCGCCTTTATTCTGGATCAGCAGAGAGATGGTTACAGGCTCCTCCGGCGGCACTATCAGGCTGGCCAGCGAGATCACCAGGTCAGCCGAACCATGCTTCTGAGCCAGTTCAACCGTGATGATATCGAGCCATCGATCGACCAGCAGGGGTAAGATATTGTTTTCTGGAACATGGGTGATCTTCTGATTGTCAGAGGTCACGCGTTCCAGAAGGGGAGAGCGTAGTTCCCCGCGCAAATCTATCAGAAGCTTTTGCGCCACAATCAGACTTGAGACCCGCTCCCCTATGGTCTGGCGCCGCTCGTACAGAGCCATTTCTCTGGCCACCGCCTCAAAGGTCTCAAAGGCTGGCACAATCTTGCTGGCTTTGCCCAGAGGGGTGTCGCGCAATATATCCGAGCGTGTCACTCGTTGATAATTCGCAAGGTCATTAATGGTTGCGGATTGGAAAACCAGGGCAAATTCCCGGTACATCTGCAACATATCCTCGCCAGAAAAGACCCCGGTGGGATTTAACATCTCAATAAATTTGGACGTTTGTGTGAGAAGCTGAGTCAGGTTCTCGGCGCGCAGGTCTGTCAACTGGCGCAGAAAACTCTGGAACAAGCCTTTGAGGGCGGGACGCTGGACTGAGTAAGACATTTGCTGCAATACCGTCAGGTCAATATGCTTGAGCAGCGCCCAAAAATCGCCGAACAGATTTTCTGTATGAAGCTCAAAGTGATGGGCCAGTGCGCGCCCGGTCTCCTGGCGTACCCACTCTTCGCTATCTTCGGCTGTCATGAGCAAGAGCGAGAAGACACGCCGGGCATTTTTTGTGCTGAGCACATATTTTTCCACCAGCATGTCCAGGCGTCTGACTACAGCCCGGCGTACCCAGATGTTTGCGGAAGACGTTGAACGCTCCAGGTAGGCAAAAAACATTCCCTCGTCATCCAGCAAGGGCAAGATGTTGACGATCTCCAGGCGAATCGCTTCTTCTGGCCTGCGGAACAGGCCATCCAGCAATTGCCTGGCCCAGTAGATGTTCTGCTCATAGTTAGGAGACTGTTTTGCGTACCGGCAGAGATTGACCACGGCACGCACGAGATCTGGCCAGACCTGGGGGGAGTCATCGTTTAATGCTTTTAAGAGCCGTTGAAAATCTTCTTCACTCCGCTTGAGATGCCCGGCCAGAATAGCCAGCGCCCGGCCACGAATATATCCATCCTGGTGTTCAGTCAGTTCTCTGATGACCGCGAGATCTTCATAACCCGTTGTCAACTGCTTCCAGCAGAGAGTAATCAACCTGGCAAGGTCATCCCGATCCAGGATTTGCAGCAACTCGATCTGGTTTTCCGAGGCAACGACGATCTCATACCGACCGTCGTTATTGATGTCCCTGGCGCGCGCGACTCGCACTCGCTCTGAGCACTGATAACTCCGAATCATATCACCAGAGGAGTTGAACATATAGAGCCATCCATCAGAGCTGCTCACCAGCACTTTGAGCTGCCGCTGTTGTGAATCGGCTGGATCATTCTCCATTTTGATGTCCCCAACGTCAATGTCTCTCACCCCGCGCCCCACGCGATCTCGCCAGATCAAATGCCCCTCGTAATCAAGGACATAGACGTTGCGGTCCTCGGAGCCAACAATGATTTCAGCGCGCCCATCCCTGTCGATATCCGCGGCAGAGATTGCCTGAATACGATCCTGGGTGGCAAATTCCCAGAGGATCTCTCCTTCTCGTGTACAGGCATAGACGCGGTTTTTTAAGGACCCGCAGATAATCCGGGTTTCTCCGTCGCCAAGAAGATCCGCCGCCTGAATCACTCCAATTCCCTGCGGCATCTTGAATTGCCTGGTTTGTCTTTGCAGAGTTGCATCCCAGAAGATGATGGCGTTCTTCTCCATGCCCAGAATAATTTCTCCCGGCTTCCCATTCTCGCCCTCCAGGTAGAAAGCGCAGCGGCAACAATCATCTCCTTCCTCTGGATGCAAGGTGTGCAGAACTTGCCCTCGCGTACCAAGTAAAACTACTCGATTATCAGCCAGGACGGCGATGGATGAGATGACCTCTTCGCGCGTCTGGTAGCCTGCGGAGATCATGCGAACTTTATTTGGCCCATTCTCACAGAAGGATTGTTCCCAGATCGGCACCCCTGTACGCTGCGACATATCCAACGCGTAGACGTATCCTTGATCCGTGCCAAGGATCAAGGTATCATTCTGGCACTCGTCCAATTTACAGAAAAATCCTGTCCAGACATACCCCTGAGTGATAAAGGGTTTGGTCCAACGGTACTGAATCCTTTGCTGAATCAGGCGCGAGAGAAGCGATAACGCACTCTCATAGTGGTCTTCCTGGATGAGCTGTAGCGCTTCATCCAGCTCCAGTGGTCGATGGTAGATAGGCGGCTGCTTCATAAAATTCTGTAAGAGCGCTCTCTCTCCTGGGACCAGGTGTTCACTTATAGTCTGTAAAGCTGCCGCACCAACCGCCCTATGATACAGATCTTCGATTTGTTGATACAGATTGGCGACTAATTGCAATTGTAAGACATACATTGTCTCGGCTTCAGTTCCAACCACAATCTCCACCCGGTTGTCGTAGTTGATATCTGCGGCCTGGATCTGATAAATGCAGCTCGGGAAAGCTTTCTTCCAGAGCACCCTTCCTGCCAGGTCAAGCACTACCAGGCTGCCATCTTCAGATCCAGCCAGGATCTCTGGCATAGTATCAACGTTGAGATCCACAAGAGCAATGGTATGAACGCGCCGTGTAATTGGCAGTACGCCGTCTCCAGCAAAACGATGCCATACCCTGGCATCAACCCAGTTCAGCTCATCCTGGCGCTCTATCGACCAGGCCAGGAGGTCTCCCCGGTTGGAGCTCATTACGACAGTCAGGGACTTGCTACCTCTCACTCGAACCGCGGCCAGAGCATAGATATTACAACCCACCTCGATAGAATGGAGGAGCTTCCCCGCCAGATTGAGAACATAGAGCCGCTGATCTCCCGAACCGGCCAGGATCTCTTCTTCGCCGTCCCCATCGACATCTCCAACGAAAACGCAGCGCACCCATCCACGTGCCTGGTACGTCCAGCGCCGCTTACCGGTCGCGCTATCCAGCACGTGAACACGGCGATCCTCCGAACCAATCACTACGTGTTCAGGATGGCTTCTACTGATACATATCTGGCCGATAGGACGCCCTGTATTGTACTCCCAGGCATTGATCGACCGGCCATTTTTATCCATCCCGATAACTTTGCCGCTTCTTGCCCCCAGCACAATTCTGACCTGGTGCTCCTCGCTGTCCTCCTGATCACCCCTCACCGGGATAACGGCCAGAGCGCTTAACTGTTCATTCTCAATCTTGCGCTCCCACTTGAGAGAACCAAAGTTGGTATACGCGCGCAGCATCCCATCACGGACAGCCGCGAGTATTTCTATCTCCCCATCCCCATCTATATCTTCGACCTGCAGACCCACGATCCAATCCGTCAGGCGCGATGATCCAAGCATATTCTCTACCGCGGCGCCATGACGTAATGCAGCCTGGAACTCTGATTGCAGCTCGTAAAGACTCTCTTGATCGTTCTCAGCCAGACGGGCCTGCCCTGGCCGTCCCCTGTTTTCCCCGGGTGGTTCCGCATGAGAATCAAATTGCATTATATTATCCTCCATTCAGTAATAATCGCGCATCTCTCCTGTACTCTGGATTTTTGATAAAATCCCTGTCGGTTGACAAAGAGAGCACATATCCGCCTCCAAGGTATAATGCTTAGACTGCCAGACTATGCCTTTTTTCTGCCAGCGGAGATCGTATTGATAAAATCCAGTTCACCGCAGCCTATACTTCTCTCTTCTGGCAGAAAAATGACAGTGCGTAGGACGAAGCTGGCATACTATACTCTTTATGATGAATCGTGTACTATTGATAACGAGCGAACTTTGTTCGAGTTCAGTTTAAGTTTCGCTCACAACTGATTTTTATCTCGCTTTATTACACAGGAAAGCACAGGCAGCTTGCTAGATGCGCTTGCTCAGGAGGGGCATTATGTCGGCGAATCTGAACCCTTTCTACAATCACGATATCGTACACGATATATCGCTCTTCTTTGGGCGCAAGGATGAGCTACAAACGCTGTATGAGGCCACGGCGAAGCATCAGAGTGTAGCGCTTGTTGGGCGCCGTCATATTGGGAAATCTTCTCTGCTTAACTTCCTGGGGCGGCCAGAGCTGCAAGGGCCTTATGCTCCCGATCTGCAACGGCACATCTTCATTTTAACCGACTGGCGAGAATATTTGCAGAAAAAGCGCGAAGATTTCTTCAACCAGGTCTGCGAACAGGTTATCTGGCAATGCCAACCCTTCCTGACCCTCCAGTCGGTTCATCTCTCTGGAGAAGAGAAATTTCGCAAATTATTGGTGGAGATTAAACAGAACGGTTTTCATCCCGTTCTGCTCATGGATGCTTTTGATCGTGTTACCAGCAATCCAGAGTTTACCATGGGTTTTTTCTCGGTGCTACGCTCTCTAGCAGGGGTGAGCGATCTGATTACCTATGTGACCGCGACCAAAAAACCGCTTCATGAAGTGTGTCATTCCCCTTCAATCCAGACCTCGCCTTTCTTTAACATCTTTTTGACCTGCACCCTGGGGCCCTTTACGCCAGCGGAGGCGCGTTCGATGATTGAGAAGCCAGCTCGGAGAGTCAACCAACCCTTTAGCGAGGAAGATGTGAGCTGGCTCTTGAAAATGGCCGGCCGCCATCCATTTTTCTTGCAGGTAGCCTGCCGTCACCTTTTCGCAGCGAGAACCCTTGAAAAAGAGCGTCCTCTCCACCTGGGACAACTTCGGCGTGTGCTCTACCAGGAGCTGGCTCCCCATTTTCTCCAGGCCTGGGAAGATCTGAACGAAGAACAAAAAAATATTCTGAAGCAAGAAATCGTCCAGCCGGCATCCCATTCCTCCCTGTATCCAGAACTGAGCGAGAGTTTGCTGTTCCGCAAAAAAGTCTACGATATCTCTCAGGATCTCTTAAGCGGGCTGACCACGGATGAGCTACGCATTGCGCTCGATCACCTGAATGATCTTGAGTTTCTGGCAACCTCGAAGTTTGGGGAGTTGCAATATGTGTGTTTGCAGATCATGGACAGCGCTTCTTCTTCAAGCAACAGGCGCGGCATGCTGGTGCGCGAAATGTTTAAAAAAGCGCTGGAACTCATGAGTCCTGATACGATGCGCAGCGACGCAGCCCTTGAATGGAGGCACTATAACATCCTCTGGTACCACTACTACAAATATAACCTGGCCAACAACCATACCGCAGGCCGCTTAAGCATCAGCCCTCGCCAATTCTACAGAGAACAGGAGAAGGCGCTCCAGATGCTATTGAAGGAAGTGCTGGACCTCGAAGCGCAGGCGCTGGACTCGTTGTTTTCCTGAGTCCACGGCCTTCTACTCTATCACCTGGATGGGCGCGCTCCAGGCGTTATTTGCCCGCGGCCCGAGTACAAAGGCGAGTGTGCCGCCTTTCTGGATCTCGCCCCAGGGCAGCCAGGGATTGTTCCAGGCCTGCTGCCCGACGTTCACGCTCTGAACATAGGGCGCGCGGTCAGAGGCGCCCTGGCCGCTGATGGTGAGAAGCGCGCCATTTCCCAGGTGCAGTTGAGCCAGGGGAAAGAGCGGGCTGCTCAGTGCGAAACCGGCAACGCCGGGAATCTCCGGGTAAAAACCCAGGGCGGAGAAGATGTACCAGGAGGACATCGCCCCGCCATCATCATTGCCCGGCAAACCACCAGGAGTGGCGCTATACTGTTGCTGCTGGATGCGTCTGATAACCTCCTGGGCACGGTCGGGCCGGCCAACAAAATCGTAGACCCAGGGGATGCCAAAGCTCGGCTCGTTGCCCATGAAAGCATAGAGACTGCTCGCGCCGTCATTCAACTTCTGAAAAAACTGATCCAGGCGCGCAACTGCCTGTTCATTCCCGCCGATCTTGCTCACCAGGCCCGCGAGGTCCTGCGGCACCATCCAGGTATAGGTCGCGCTGGAGGATTCGGCAAAACCAGCGTTATTCTGCGGCGTGAAATTGCTGAGAAACTTGCCATCAGGGGTGCGCGGAACAATATAACCGGCTCGCGGATCAAATAACTTCTGCCAGTTCTGCGCGCGCTTGAAATAGCGCTGCGCGGTACTCTGCTCGCCCAGCGCGCTGGCGAACTGGCCGATAGCGTAATCGTCCAGCGCGTATTCCAGGGTGATCGAAGCAGACCACCCGATGGCTGTTGTAACATAGCCCTTTTTCAGATAGTCCCGCAAACCCTCGCGCGCTGGACAGCGGCCTGCCCTGGTATCCGCGTTCGAGGCTCCCAATTCCATTGCGTGGAGCGCGGCCTGAGTATCAAAATTTCGCACCCCCAGCGCGTAACTGGTCGCGATCACTGCGTCCATTGAATCACCAACCATGCCACAGGAGTTGTCATTGGCGACTTCCCAGCGCGGCAAACCACCTCCTCCCTGGCGGGCATCCGCGAGCAGCGATTGCAGCATGTCTCCCACTGCTTGTGGGTCCAACATGGCCTGGAGCGGCATCAGTGAGCGATACATGTCCCAGCCAGGGAAATTTTCGTACTGCGTGTACCCCTGCGCCTGGTGAATCTTTTTATCGAAACCAGGGTACTCTCCATTGACATCGTTAAAAACATTTGGATGCATGAATGTATGATAGAGTGCGGTATAAAAAATTTGTTTTTCAGCAAGGCTGCCGCCCTGGACCTGGATCAGGCCGAGCTTACTATCCCAGGCTGTGCGTGCCAGTGTGCGCACGGCACTGAAATCCCAGGCGGGGCTCTCCTGCTGGAGATTGAGCAGGGCGTTATTGACACTGACAAATGAGAGGCCTACTTTGACCTGCACCACCTGATTATGCGTGGTATCAAATTGCACGTAAGCGCCTGACTGGCTGCCAGAACTCTGGAATGAGCCTGGATGCAGCGTTGTGCCCCGCCATGTTCCGTGCGCGGTAAAGGGCTGATCAAATTGCGCGGCGAAGTAGAGCGTGTAGGTATTCGGGGCGCGACTGCAAAAATGGCCGCTGCTCACCTGGCCGGTGACTTCATGGTTATCAACAACCTGAACATGTGTGGCGCTATCGCCGGTCGCGCTCCCACCGGCATTCATGAACATGAGCGATTCGGAGCCCGCGGGGTAGGTAAAACGTCCAAAGCCTGTGCGCAGTGTGGCGGTTAACTCCACCTGCACATGCTCGTTGGGCAAGAAAACACTGTAATAGCCCGGCGAGGCTGTTTCCCGCGCGTGGGAGAAAGGGGTCGCGTAGTTCGCGATTAGAAAAGGTGTGCCTGCTGGCGGGGAAACCACCTGGGGCAAGAACGGGAGATCCTGATAGGCCGAACAACCACGCCCGCTGAAATGCGTCAGACTAAAGCCCTTGATGAAGGAATGAGTATAGCGATAGCCGCCAGGAGCCGTGGTTGTGTCTGGACTCCATTGCACCATACCGCGCGGGACTACTGCTCCGGGGAAGACATTGCCACTGTTAAAACCGTCGCCCAGCGCGAGGTTTTGGGGCGCGGCCTGCGTGCCAGAAAAGGGGTTCACATAGCCAGCCAGATCTTGAATGGCGGGAGAGGCTGTCTTGCTCTGGCCCGCTTCCCATGCCTGCACAATCCCGGACAGCCATTGCGCGCAGAGCAAGAGAACGAGCAAGAGGATTCCCCCTATGAACCACCACGTTCGCATTCTTATCGCTGGCGGCCTCTGTTGCATAAAGAATGTCATACGTTACGTCCTCCTGGGAGCCTGGCTTCGGTCACATGGTTTTCAGGCAAAGTCACAATAATCATACCATACCTGGCGTTCTCCTGAGCAGCTTGCTCCTTTATGTCCCGCCAGAAACTTCTGAGAGGAAGATCTTCAAAGTGAGGCGTTTCGCTGTCACAGGATGCGACTCCAAGAAATGCTGGAAGTACTCTCCGAGCGTGGTTTTTTGCGCTTGTACAAGAACTATGTTACACTACTGGCGAAGATGGCAGGGGGACATGGGCATCTGTAAAGAAGCAGAAACATACGCTTTTGAGGTATTCTATGCCATTTGCTAATGAGAGTCTCGCCAATGAGAAACCCCTGCGCGTGGCGATTGTCGGGTATGGGCTGGCGGGCGCAGTCTTTCACGCGCCGCTGATTGCCAGCACGCCCGGAATGCAGGTGGCCGCCATTGTCACCAATCATCCTGAGCGGCGCATCCAGGCGCTGCGCGACTTTCCCAAGGTAACGCTCTATGCAACAGTGGAAGCGCTCTGGCGGGACGCAGCACGCTATGATCTGGTGGTCATCGCGACCCCCAACCGACTGCATGTTCCCCTGGGCCTGGCAGCCTTCGAGCACGGACTGTCGGTCGTCGTTGATAAGCCAATGGCAGCCACAGTTGCCGAGGCCCACACACTGATTGACGCGAGCAAAAAGGCCGACAAGCTGCTGACCGTCTTCCACAACCGACGCTGGGACAATGATTTTCGGACGGTGCGTTCGCTCCTGGACGCCGACCTGGATTTGCTGGGAACAGTCACACGCTTTGAGTCGCGTTTCGAGCGCTATCGGCCTGTTCCACGCCACGATGCCTGGCGCGAACTTGGCGCTGCCGATGAAGCAGGTGGTCTGCTCTATGATCTGGGCAGCCATCTCATCGATCAAGCCCTCATCCTTTTTGGGCAGCCTACGCAGGTGTATGCCGAGAGCGAGCGCCGCCGCCCCGGCGTACAGGTAGACGACGATACCTTCGTCGCCCTGCGCTTCTCCAGCGGCGTCTACGCTCACCTGTGGATGAGTGCTGTGGCACGTGTTTCCGGCCCCAGAATGCGCATTTCTGGCCTGCGCGGCACCTACGAAAAATGGGGGCTTGACCCGCAGGAGAATGATCTGCGCCAGGGCAAGCGGCCCGGCAGCCCTGAATGGGGCAAGGAGCCGCGTGAGAAATGGGGCCGTCTCTCCACTGACATCAGTGGCGTCTACATCAACGATGGCCCTATTGAGATGTTACCGGGAGCCTATGAGCAGTTCTACGCCTTCCTGCGCGTGGCTCTCCTCATGGGCGGCCCGCCCCCGGTTGATCCCCTGGAAGTCATCGAAACGCTGCGCGTGATCGAAGCCGCGCAGGAAAGCATCCGCAGCGGGCAGGTCATGTTGCTTCAGTAAAAAGGACCATGGCGCGGAGATTTTTCCGCGCCATGGTTTTCTGGACTTCGCTGTCGACGGACACTACTCCACGTGAGAAGTCCTTTGCTCCTATCTGCTACCAGCGGGAGGTGCGGCGGTCCGCGCTCTGTACCTGATAGCAATCCCCACAATAGACAGGCTTATCGCCTCTGGGGAGGAACGGTACCTGTGCTTGATTGCCACAGTTCGCACAGGTGACGTTATGCATCTGGCGTGGCTCGCGCTCACGAGATCCGCCGCCAAAGCTGCGCCCGCCGCTGCGGCCACCACCCGCCTGCTTGCGCGCGGCGCGACAGGCCGGACAACGTGTCGGAGCATTTGTTAGACCCCGGCTGGCAAAAAATTCTTGCTCGCCCGCGGTAAATGTGAACTCTTGATTACAGTCGCGACAGTACAAAACCTGATCCACGTATGCCATATCTTTCTCTTTTCCTGGACTAAAGTCCCATCTCTCTACTCTCCTGTTCCGCCTGAGAGAGGGTAATCCCCTCATCAAAACGGAAAAGAGGACCCTGTCTGGCGCGTGGTCTGCCAGCGATTCTCCACTTCAAACACCAGGCACCATACAACGCCGTTCTATTATAACACACTTTTAGAAAAAATCTATGCTCAAAAATCGTTATTTTTCAATATACTTAAAATTGTGAATATTCTCCTTCCCCTGCTATTTTTGCTTCTTCTGCGCTCTTCTCTTGTGCTTAGCCCCACCCCAATTCGTTTTTTTAACCGGGTGGGGCGGCCTCGTTGCGAAACGGACAGGTGAGGACTATAAACCTCTACTATCCCGCCGCCCCCGGCTGGGACTTCGCCACTGGACTCGGCACCCCCAACATGGCCGGCATCTTCCAG
>DASVMX010000013.1:0-3896 GCA_036384215.1 Ktedonobacteraceae bacterium
CCCCCCCCCCACACAAAACCCCTTGAGAAAAAAGGGGGTGGGGCGCTTTGACAAACTTTTGCAAAGTTTGGGATGACTGATACCTGCAACATCCAGGATGTGTAGCCCGTACCTGCCAGGCCATTAGAGGTGTTGACCTGCTGCCGGATCAGGCCGGCGGGAACGGTGAAATGGTAGGTTGGCGTTTTGCCGGTTTCTGCAGTCACCGCAAGAAGAGATGAGGAGAACAGTGAAGAGGCTCGCTCCTGCAGAGAGCCAACGACAAAGGGAGAAAGAGAGTATGCGCAAAATTATTGTCTACAATATCATCTCGCTGGATGGGTATCACACGGGGCCAGGTAATGATGTCTCGGTCATGTTCCCGGTGATGGGTGGCAAAGCCTTCAATGGCTACAATGCCGAACTGCTGCGTAGAGCCGATACGTTTCTTGTGGGTCGTGTTTCCCACGAGTTGTTCCACGGTTACTGGCCGGAGGTCGCCGAGAACCCAGATTCTGATGAATGGACAGACGAGCAGAGAGAGATAGTACAGGAGAGCAAGTCCGTCAACAACATCGTTGTCTCAGATACGCTAACAGGAAACTTGCCCAATTACCGCATCATCAGGCGGGCAGATGCGTACCAGCAGATTGCCGAACTCAAACGCCAACCAGGCAAAGATATTTTGATTACAGGCAGCAGGACCCTGTGGAACGATCTGCTGGCGCATGATCTGGTTGATGAGATCCATCTGATGATTGGCAATATCGTCTTGGGCGAAGGAGTCCCTGTCTTCGAGGGCAAGCCAGACGTATCGCTTCGGCTCATGGAAATCCGCCGTTGGGAGGACTCCAGTAACATCCTTGTGCGTTACGAAGTCCACCACAAAAGCGTGTAAACGCATACGTCGATGGAAACTGAGCGAAAGGATGCTTTGATGCCTCCCATGATATACTCAATCATATGAACCGGGATAGCAATAACCAGTTTCACCTTTACCAGCAAGCAAAACCGGGGCTATGCCGCAAGAATGCTGAGTATCTCTAGAACGAGGCGAATTGAATGAACGATGAAGTTTCTTCCACCTATAATCAGGTGGCTGTGCTCAAAGCTCGCGTTTTCGCGTTAGTACGTACATGCCCGGCAGGAAGAGTAACAACCTATGGATGGGTTGCAAAATGTGCCGGTTATGCGCGTGGCGCTCGTATGGTTGGTTGGATTATGAACGAAGCCAGTCCAGGCGTGCCAGCGCAACGCGTGATTAATAGCAAAGGAGAGTTGAGCGGAAGCTGGGCCTTTGGCTCACCGGAACGGATGCGTGAATTGCTGGAAGCCGAAGGGATTGTTTTTAGCGACGAAGGACGAGTCGATCTGAAACGTTACGGATGGGACCCCTCGCGCGATCTCAACCCGGCACAGATCGAGGAGATTTTTAAGAGTGTCAATGAAGCGTCTGAGTTGCCTAGCCAGCGTCTGATGAGCCTGATGCAACATGACCCTGCCTCATCCTTTAAGAGTCAGCAGTGAAATTGACACCTCACAAACAGACCGGTAGCTTTTTAATGAAGTTTGGCCGCGGCGGACTTGGGGCCCCACCCCTGGAAGAAGAGAGCAGAGCGAGACAGGCGCCACGGCGCCTGTCTCGCTCTGCTCTCTTCTTCCAGGGGTGGGCCTGGCTCAATATCAACATCACCCAATTCTGCACCGATCCCCTGAGATGAATGGTCCAGAAAGTGTCAGGTTGCAGGCTTTTTTGGTAAAATAGTATTACCTCCGCCTATATTGGACCGTATATATACAGGATGCCATCAGACGGAAAAAAACAACATACGCCAGCGTGGAGACCCATGGCGCTGAGCTATAGAGACAGAGGGCGACGATAGAGCGCATGAATCATCATTTTGGAGTGTTGCGGGTTGTGCGTATGCTACCTGGGAACCGCGCTACGGCGGGGGCGGGCAGCGCGCAGATGCAGGGACGTTATCCCGGTGGCTGGTTGCCCGAGGAGGGGTTGGTCCACGTCCTGAAGCGCAGGGAGACGACTATCGGGCGCGCGTTAAATAACGATGTGATCCTGCTCGATCTGACGGTTTCGCGCGAACACGCGCGTCTTTCGCTCGATCATTCCGGCTGGCATATTATGAATCTGACCGAGCAGAATATGGTACGCGTTAACGGGCGCCCTGTTCCGCGTGGCAGCAGTCTGCCGGTGCGCCCGCAGGATGTGCTGGTGCTGGGCAGTACGATGCTCCAGTTGATCGCGCCACAAAATCATCATGAGTTGCTGGTAGAGGACGAAGAGACGCGCCCGCAGGAGCCCTCCGTTGCCGCCCGCGCGCTGAACGCCGTGGAACAGCCGCCCACTCTACACACGCGCGAGCCACGTCAGGAGACGGTCCGCGATTTTCCCAGGACCATCTCGCGGCCACTATCCGAACCAGGCGAGCACACGCACATCGAACGCGTCACCGCCAGGATTCCACGCGTGCCGCAGTCGCCCTCTCCGCTGCTGCAAACCCGCCAGGAGAATGGCTTCGAGGCGTCCGCGCGCTACGAGACGCCGCTGCCCCCGCTGCCCGATGGATACGACGAGCAGTTCTGGAGCGACGAAGAACCGGAAAGCGTCTTCAGCGGCGGCATCACCATGCAGTTTGCCCTGCCGCAGCGCATGGGCACGCGCACCCGCTGGTTTATCGCCGGCATCGGCATGGCCATCCTGGCGGTCAGCGCGATCATTACTATTATCCTCAATAGCTTGATTGGCTTTGAGGCGCTGGAACAAAATGGCATCTCCAACGTTCTGATCGACGTCACCATTCCTATTATTCCAGCCGTCGGCATCTTTCTACTGGTCAACTTCATGGACCGCTACGAACGCGAACCCTGGTTTCTGCGCCTGTCTGCCTTCCTGTGGGGCGCGATCATCGCTATCCCGCCCGCGCTCTTTATCGAGAAGCAGGCTGACACCATGATCAATGGCTGGCTGGCCAGCAATCCCCTGCTCCACACCCTCGCGCAGGGCTTGAATGCGGGCCTCACCGAAGAGACCATTAAAGGCCTGGGCCTGATCCTGCTCCTGATCGCACTGCGCGACGAATTCGACAACGTGACCGATGGCATTGTCTACGGCGCGTTGATCGGCGCGGGCTTCGCCATGGTCGAGAACTTCGGCTATTTCGCGCAAAACGGCAGCCATTTCCTGCTCTTCCTGATCATCGGCAGAATCATCCTGGGCTGGCTCGGCCATTCAACCTTTATCGCGTGCTTCGGGGCCGCGCTGGGCTATATCCGCCACACCCGCTCGCGCTGGAAGCAGATTGCCATTCCCCTCGCTGGCTATGTACTGGCAGTCAGCCTGCATTCGTTTTTCGATTTCATCGACCTGCAGGCCAGCCAGATGCTCCAGGCAGCCAACGGCAGCAGCACAGCTGGCGATTACGCGCTGATCGCCGTCATCGGCAACTACATCCCACCCTTCCTGGCGCAGATGGGCCTGCTCTACATCCTGATCAAAAGCCTGGCCCACGAAGCCGCGGTGGTCCGCGAATACCTGGCCATCGAGGTCAGCAACGGCATCGTCCAGGTCAATGAATACGCCCTCCTGCAAAACTCGTTCATGCGCACCAAAAACGAGCGCCAGGTCCTGCGCGCGCAGGGTGTGCGCCAGTGGCTGCGTATCAAAGCCCTCTACCAGACCGAGATCGGCCTGGCCTTCCGCAAATGGCACGTCAGCATGGGCGATAAACCCAAACTCGGCTATCGCCAACCCGAAGACGCCTACCGCGAACGCATCCGTCGCCTGCGCAAAGAATATCAAGGAAGATGAAAACCAAGTAAAAGTCATGGCTGGCGCCTGCGGCGCAGCCATGACTTTTACTTTGAGGAAGGGGATGCGGTGCGGGCGAAGCCCGCACCGC
>DASVMX010000014.1:0-13978 GCA_036384215.1 Ktedonobacteraceae bacterium
GTACGCATTGGATATTCCTCCTCATTGCGCTAATGACCGGCCAGGCGAGCCACGACCGGGGCGAAATTTTCCATCTGATTGTCAGCGATCTGAATATAGGAGAAGCCGTACAACTGACGCTGCTCTTGCAGGTACTCGATAGCCTGCTCTGTGCTCATCGGCTTCTGAGGGATGGACCAGCCAGAGAAAGGAGTGGCCTCGACCGGACTATCGGTAATACTCAGGTAGTAAGCGGTATGGGCAAACTCGATCCGGGAGAAACGCTCCCCGGCTGCCTCGCGTACCCACGCTATCTTTTGTTCCAGGGGTACATCTTCAGGCGCGCCACCGCTGGACTTCACATAGGCGATGACTGCGATGATGTCGGCCTCGCGCGCGGCAATGGTCAGCATGCGTTTGCCGGAGCCAGCCAGAAAGATCGGCGGATGTGGCTGCTGCACAGGCCGGGGCGTGCCTTTGACGTTGGTCACAGTATAGTATGTGCCGGCCACGTTAGCCGTTTCGCCACGTAAAAGAGGCTTGATGATCCGCAGTGCCTCTTCCAGGCGGCTGACGCGTGTGCCCGCGCTGTCGAAGCTCAGCCCCAACTGTTGAAAATCGCTTTCGCCCACGCCCGAGCCAAGCGCCAGCTCAAAACGCCCACCGGAAAGAAAGTCCAGCGTCGCTGCCTCTTTGGCCAGCAGCACGGGATGCCGGTAGTCATTGCAGAAAACATGGCTACCAACGCGCAGCGTCGTCGTCGCGCCCGCGGCCATAGCCAGTGCCGTGAGCGGAGCCAGCGGGACCGGCAAGCGATCTACCATCAACATCGTCGAATATCCCAACTCCTCAGCTCTACGCGCCCGCGCTACCCACTCGGCTCCCGACTGCGCGCCGCTGTTCACTACTCCAAAACGAAATGCATGGGCCATATGTTTATTGCTCCTTTTTACTATTGAATGCTTTCTATCCATAATACGTATCAGATGAAGCAAGAAAAAGTTTTTCCTGTCTTTTTCCTGTCTCCGCTCAACGGTATAGCTAGTATAGCGCGCGACTCTCTTGCCAGCATCGCCCAAAATGGATGATCGTGGGGTGATTATGTGTTCAGGGAAAGCAGGAGCGGATTGCGCCCCTGGCGCGGAAAAGTTACCGCGTGAGGGGCAAAGCACTATGGTGTTCGCGGATCAACTGGCGAACTTCCTGGCGGCTGTGGACATTGAGCTTGCGGTAGACGCTTTGCACCTGCGTCTTCACGGTATTCGTCGAAACGACCAGCTCGCGCGCAATTTCCTGGTTGGAGTACCCGTCTGCCAGCAAATGCAGTACGCGTTCTTCCTGGGGACTGAGTGGCTCGATGGTTGGGGGAAGGAGCGTTGCGCCAGCACTGGCGTGGGCGCTTTGTTCTCCGTGAGCAGGGGAGAAAGCCAGGAGCAAGGCGCGCGCGTAGGTCGCGAGGTGTCTTTTTTCATCCAGGAGCGGAAAAGCACGCAGCAATTCAGCCACGGACTCGCCCTCATCGAGAAAGAGGCGCGTATAGCCTGCGCTGCAGGCCAGGTCCAGGGCTGCGCGTATAGCAGAGCAGGCCCGGCTCTGCTGTTTCCCGAAACGTGTCAAAGCTGTCAGGAGCAGCGCTTCGATCTCGTCGTGGACGCGTCCTTGCTGGTGAGCGGATTGCAGTGTGGTGGTTAGCAAGGCCATTGCTTCCTCCTCCCTGCCCTGAGTGGCTAGCAGGCGGGCTGCCAGGAGCTTCTCTTGTTCCCGCTGCGCGATGGGCAGTGCTGTTGTCCGCTCGCTCTGCCACGTGAGCCAGCGTTGCGCGCGCGCCAGGTCGCCTGCGACGATCTGTAGATGAGCCTCGCATGCGAAGACCTGGCGGTAGAGCAGGGGCGATGGGTGGGTCTGCGCGCGCGCCAGGAGAGCCGCGACCTCCTGGCGCGCGCTGATGTATTGGCCGTGGGCGCGCTGAATCTTCGCCAGGAGAAGCGCCGCTGGAATTTGGATTGCCTCGTCACCAATGCGCTCCCCGATCTTCAGTGCCTCTCGTGCCCGGCTCTCCGCGCGCTCCAACTCGTTCCATTCATAGTCCAGGCCAGCCAGGCCCAGCAGCGCCTGCCCCTGGTCGGAGAGATCATCGCCCGCGCTCTCCAGAACTTCTTGATAGAGCGTCGCGCCCTCGTGCAATCTCCCCTGTTGAACGCGGATCTCAGCCATTGACAAAAGCACGATGCGCTGGCCATAGTGGTTGCCGGCGGCTTTAAAGCACGCGTGGGCCTCTTGAAAGGTCTGGTGGGCCTCGTCAAGTCTGCCTGCCCGCAGCTCATCATCGCCCAGAGTGCTCAAACACGTCGCGCGCCACTGCCGGGCGTCTTCCGCCAGCCAGGCCAGCGCCTGCCGGGCCAGGCGGACCGCGCGGGCGAGATCGCCCTGGAAGCGCGCGATCACCACGCGAAAGGCCAGCGCCTCTCCCAGTCCCGCGCGGTCCTCTTCAGCCTGCCAGGTCCGCTCAGCCGCACGCAGCGGCTGCTCTGCGCGCGCCAGCAGATCCGCGGACAACTCCTGCCGGCAATCAGAGGCACATATGTGGACCATAGCCAGGAGCAGGCCGAGCGACGGATGACTCTGGAGCGTGGACGCGGGCAGAGCCAGCAGCCAGCGTTGCAGGGTATGATGCTCGCGCATCTCATGGAAACGCTGCGGACCAGTCATCTGCTTAATTAACTCCGCGGCACGAGTAAAGCTCTGAGCCAGCAGCGCGGTTTCGATTGCCTCCGCCAGTTGACCACGCTGCTCATACCACTGGCTGGCCTGTAGAAAGCATTCGCGCCGGGCCAACTCGCTCAAGCGCCGCCGGGACTCGTGGCGCAGCGCCTCTGCGAACAGCGGATGATAGCGATACCAGCGCTCCTGTCCGGCCAGCGGTAGGAGGAAGAGATTGGCCCGTTCCAGATCGTCCAGAATTTGCTCGCTGTCCACGCGTCCGGTCACCGCATCACAGAAAGCAGCGCTCAGATCGTTAAACAGACAGGTCTGGAGAAGAAAATGCTGCACCTCCTCCGTCTGGGTTGCCAGTACCTCGCTACTAAAATACTCCAGCAGATGGCGCTGGCCGCCAGAGAAGCTTGCCAGGCGCAGCTCCAGCGCCCGTTCACTCATTTCTCCCTGGCAGGCAAGCGTTAACAGGCGCAGCCCGGTCACCCACCCTTCCACCAGCGCGTCCAGCCGGGTCACGGTCTCAGACGCGGGCTCCAGCGCCAGCGTTTGCGTGAGAAACGCGCGCATCTCTGCCGTGGAAAAGCGCAGTTCCCCCGCGCCCAGATCATGTAACTCACCCCTGGCGCGCAGGCGAGACAGGGCCAGCGGTGGCTCCCCGCGAGTAATCAGCACCAGGTGTAGCGATAAGGGCAGATGCTCAAGGAAAAAGGCGAGTGACGCGTGGACCTGTGATTCGGTAATCGCGTGATAATCTTCCAGCACCAGCACGCCTTTTGTTGTCACCTGGCTGAGTTCATTGAGAAGCAGTGTCAGAGGAACTTCCAGCGAATTTTGCTCGAAAGGCGCTGCCTCCAGCGGGTGCAATTGCGCGCGAGCTGCCTGGCCAATTCCGCTCTGGAACTGCTGGCAAGCAGCGATGACATAGCTCCAGAAGCGCACCGGGTCATTATCTCCGCTATCGAGAGCCACCCAGGCCGCGGCGGGACTGTGCTCCGCGTTGTTCATTTGAGCAATCCACTGGCTCACCAGCGTCGTCTTGCCAAAACCAGCGGGTGCGCAGAGCAGCGTCAGCTTGCGTTCCAGACCGGCATCCAGCCCGGCCAGCAGCGCCTGGCGTTCCACCAGTCCAGCCGGCAGACGCGGAATACTCAGCTTTGGCGCCAGCAAGGGTAGCACTGGTCTGCCCTTGCCACCAGTCAGATCGCCAGGCGCATGCTTTACCCTTTCCCCTCGCTGATCTGCCGGAGCACTCTGGCTGACTACGGACAAGACTGGCTTGCCAGCAACTCTCTGCCTGTCTGCCTGCTCCAGCGCCGCGCTGAGATCTGCCGCCAGTTCTTCCAGGTGCGCGATACTCAAGTCAGCCGTGCGCCCGGCGTAGCGTTTAAGCGTCCTGCGACCATCGTTGCGGTACGCGTACCAGTAACCTTCGCCCCCGCGCTGGCGCGTTTCCCTGCGCAGCGTCAGATGTCCGGCCTGCCCATGAAAAGCAAACGAAGAACGCTCCTCCAGTCTTCCAGGCCAGCCCTCATCTTCCACCCACAGCGAACCATCCTCGCCCGGCCCGCGTAACGCGTAGACCTCCTGCTCAGATAACCAGACTAAAGCACACGCGGCTGCTCTTGGCATCTTTCTCCCTGTCCTTGCTCAGAATCGTGACCTGGTTTTTATTACCCAACAGGGTGAGTATAGCAGGCAGACACCGTGCAGAGCAAGCTCAGGAATTGGCGATATATCGTATTACCCATCCATGTACACGTGCTTAACGTCCGATGTCTTTGCGTATAAAGCGCACTGTGGCCAGCACGAGGGCAGCGATAGCGACCGCCAGCACGCCCAGCGTATCCCACAGCGGCAGGCCGTGGAGCAGGGGCGTTCCATAGTAATAGAAGGCGGAGAGGCGCAGCGTGACATCCGACCAGTTGAGTTCTGGCCCCACAAAGCTGATGAAGAACCAGATCACCAGCAGGAAGCTCAACAGGCCGGTCTCCAGTGCTGTGCTCAGCCAGCCGGCGAAAAGGTAGCCGAGCGCGGCCATTAGCAGGCCCAGTGGGATGATGGACAGCGTCGCGGCGGCCAGGTTGCCAGTGTCGAGCTTCAAGCCAGTGGCAAGCGAGGCCAGCAGCGTCGCGCCCAGCGTGACCGCGCCCATGAAGATCGAGGCGGTGGTGAGAGCGCCAAAGCGCGCCAGCAGAAGAGCCAGGCGCGACCGCGGCGCGGACAACACCAGGTCGTGCAGGCCGTCTTCTTCATCCGCGGACCAGCGATTGGCCTGGGTGACAGCAAAGGCCATCATGAGCAGTGGCAGCAAGACGTAGATCGCACTGAGAATGGTCGCGTTAGTGGTGACATCGCTGCCGCCGACTTTCGAGAAAAAGTACTGGAGCAGTGGAGAACTCCGGGTAATAGAAGCCAGTTGTGTCTCTGTCTGTTTGGCAATGACCACCATCCAGCTCGCAAATCCGGCGATGCCCAGCGTCCACCAGCAGGCTGGAACCGCGATCATCCCCAGGCCGCGGGCATAGATCGAGCGCAGCGACCAGGCGTTGACCGGGACCACGCGCTCGGGGTTTGTTGTGCGTCTTGTAGCGCGCTGCCAGCCTGCTGTTCCCCCGATGTCGCGCCGCACAAAAAGAACCAGTGCCGCGCCACTTAGCAGCACGTTCAGCGCGACCAGAACGAGCAGCGCGCCAGGATTCGTGCCAGACGAGGGGATCAGCGGTTTACTCAGGTTATAGTAGTAGACGGGCGAAAAGCGGCTGATCCATTCGGTGTCGGGGATGACCCGGTGGATCATATCCAGCACAATAAAGACCAGCAACAGTCCGCCGGTCAGGCCAGCAGCCACGCGGCGCTCCTGGGTAAACTGGGAAATGAGCAGGGCCAGCGAGCCAAAGACGCCGCAGCAGAGCGCCACATTCAAGCCAAAGAGCAGCGCGCCCCCCAGGCCAAAGTCCGCGTTGACCTGCGCGCCGCCCGCGAAGGCCAGCAGTCCGATGAGCAGGCCAATCCCCAGCAGGGCGGTCCAGACCGCGGCCAGTTTCTCCAGCGCAACTCGCCCGCGCCCGCGCGGCAGCGAGAGCAGGGTATCCATGATGCCGCGCTCCTCTTCGCCGCGCAGCAGGCGGCTGCATACCATCAAAGGCCAGATGGCAACCAGCAGAATCGTAAAGCCATATTTGAAGGTCGCGTAGCCACCAGGCGTGTCCACCGCGACCGGCTCGGCCAGCCAGGCATAGGAGCCTGCCAGGCTAACCAGCGAGGCCTTCGCCGCCGGGGTTGCTATCAGCGAGGGGACCGCGCTTAAAACGGCATAGATGAGCAGGCCCATGCCCGCGCCCCAGCCCAGGATAGCCACGCGCGCATCGCGCAGCGTTTTGAGATACACGCTAGTCAGCCACATGACTGGCCTCCTTGACGGCCACGCCGTCGTTTTCATAGTAGCGCATGAAGATGTCTTCCAGGCTGGGTTCATGGCTGGTCAGCGTGACCACGGAATGCTGAGCCGCCGCCTTGATCACCGCGTCTGCCTGGCCCTGAACCGACACGCGCAGGCTGTGTCCGCCGGGCAGCTCTTCCACGCCAGCCACGCCAGCCAATCCCCGAAATGCCGAGACAGGTACTGTGCTGGCAAAGGTAATCGTCAACTCCTGGTGTTTAATGCCCTTGAGTTCATCGATCAGGCCCACGCGCACAAGCTGGCCCTCGCGAATAATGGCTACGCGATGGCAGGTCTGCTCTACCTCGGTCAGGATATGCGAAGAGAGGAAGACCGTGCGCCCGTCGTCGCGTACTTCTTTAACCATGCGATCAAACTCCTGCTGGTTCAGCGGGTCCAGGCCGTTGGTTGGCTCGTCCAGAATCAGCAAACGCGGGCGATGTATAAAAGCCTGGATAATGCCCAATTTGCGCTTGTTGCCGGTAGAATACTGGCGAAATTTGCGGCTGGGATCGAAGTCCAGCCGGGCGATCAGTTGTTTGACATAGGCCTGATCGATGCCGCCACGCAAATGGCCGAAGTAGGCCAGGATCTGTCCTCCGGTCAGATTAGGGTCAAGCGCAAGTTCGCCCGGCAGATAGCCAATCAGCCGTTTGATCTCCACAGATTGTTGCCAGACATCCAGTCCGGCGATGCGCGCCGTGCCCGCGTTCGCGCGCAGCAACGCCATCAACAGGCGAATCGTCGTCGTCTTACCCGCGCCGTTGGGGCCAAGAAAGCCAAAAACCTCGCCCTCCTCCACCTGGAAGGAGACCCCGCTAATGCCGCGCTTGCTGCCATAGCGCTTGGTCAGGCCATCTACTTCGATAATCGCTGTCATGTTACCATCCTTTTCCTCTTACGAGGTTCCAGTTGAGAATCTATAAATCCTATTGAAAGATGCTCTACACGTGACAGAAGCGCCACGCTTTCAGTCCTGCCAGGGACTGGAGTGGAATCAAATCTGCTGCTCCTCTTTCTGACCAGTAGACCGGGGCAACCATTGCTCAATCTCCTCGCGCGTTACAAAATGTTGTAAGCACCCCTTTGGAGCGCCCAGCACATACTCCAGCGTATCAGTTGTCGCCGCGAGAATGCGTTCAAAGCGGGGCAGGTCGTCTGGCGTCGGCTCTTGCCCGCACAGCAGATCGAACGTCACATATCCCAGATCGTCGAACAGACCAACGATCAGCCGTGTCGCCTGGTCGGGATAGGGTGTCTGCAAAACCCCTTCCTCGATGCCCTGGTAGATGATGGCTTCCAGCCAGGGCGCGAGGCGTTTGTAGCGCGCAACGCGGAGTTTATAGCGCACAATGGCGTTCTCATCCGAATACCAGCAGCGCATATACTCAAGCACCAGAGACTTATGCGCGACCTTCCACTGGTCCAGCGCAGCAAAGAAACGCTGGAGTTTTTCGAGCGCGGGCAGCGCTGGATCATGCAGAATAGGAGCCACAACCTGCTCCGCCTGGTCTCCCATGCGCTCGACCAGTGCCTCCAACAGGGTTGGTTTGGAGTCAAAGTAGTGATAAAACGCCCCGGAAGAAATGCCGAGTTCGCCGAGCAGATCAGCGATTGCCATCTGCTCATAGCCCTTTGTCACAATAGCTCGCTGCGCAGCGTCGAGAATAGCGTTCCGCCTTGCTGCATGGGCCGCTTCATTGACGATGCGTGCCATGATTTCCTTCTTTCTCATTAATAAACAGAGTCTCTGTTTATTTCTATGTAAGAAATATAGCTCGTAGATAAGCCCTTGTCAATGGGATGTGAGAAGGACGAGAAAAATGGATTCCTGCTACTTCTTTGTTTGATTCTCCTGCGCTGCCAGCAGGCGGACAAGCGTGTCCAGGCGCTCCGGTGCAAGTAGTGCGAGCAGAGGCTGATAGCGCTCAAGCTCGCGCTGCCGGGCGGCCAGCAGACGAGACTCCAGTTCGGTGAGCGCATGTGACCAGGCAGCGATATCCTGCCCGGTGGCCAGGTTCTGGCCAGCGTAGGGAAGCAGGGGTAATAATTGCTGAAGCTGGTCAAGCCGGGCCTGTTGCTGCTGAAGAGAGCGCGTGAGTTCCTGCTCGCGCAAAGTGGTATCCCTGCGCAGGTTCTCAAGCGCCTGGGACGCGTTTTCACTGGATTGCTGGACCTGGGCCAGCGCTTGCGTCAGACTGGCGAACTGCGCGTCTGTGCTCCGGGTAAATTGCTGAAAGTAGGTGGTGAGGCGCTGCTCAAGATCATGCAAACGTTCCTGCGTCTCCTGCTCAATGCGGTGGAATTCCTTGTTGACATAATCTTGCATGGCCTGTTGTTGTGCCGCGGCGAGGTTGGTGATTTGCTGCTGAACCGCTTGCTGGTGTTCCAACAGGGAGGTTTGCAGGGTATCCAGACTAATTTGCAGGCGCTCGTCTCGCGAGCGTGCGTCTGTGTTTGTCTGTGTAAGCGCCTGGTTCAGCGTCTCTGTTGTCGTTTGCAGGTGCTTATCGCGGGCAAGCGCGCTGGCCTGTTCTTGCAACAGATCCTGGCGCAGGGTCTGCTGTTCCTCGGACAGTTGGCGGGAGACCTCGCTCAGAGTCAGTTGCAACCCTTGCTGTTCCTGGAACAGACGTAGCTCGACAGCCGCGAGCTGGCGGCTCTGCTCTTCGCGCGCGGTGCCCAGGGAGGTTTGAACGTATTCGTACTGCTGGCGCAAATTCGCGTGTAGCTGCTCGCTCTGAGTAAGCAGCGCCTCTTGCATATCGCTCATAAGCGCCTGGAGTTCCTGGTGCTGGCGGATAATCTGTTGGTGTTGTTGGGGAATACTCAGAATATCGACTTTGCCAATCTGTGTAGTAATCGCCGCGCTTTCGTCGATAATCGGGAAACCGGCAGGGGGAAGATCGCTGGCGCGCACGAAACGTGTGCGCTTATTTTGACCGGCGCGCTGGCGCCGCACCGGCAGCACCTTGCGGTTAATCGCCCGGCGGATTGAGACATCCTGAACGCGGCACACGCGGGCGGCATCGGTAATCGAAAGCCAGTAATCTTCAGCGCTGGCAAGTTCTTCAACGTAGACCAGTTCATCTTCAACTGGTGAGCCATTTCGAGCGTCCTGGACACCCTGAGCCTGGGAAATATCCATGAAGAACGGCCTCCTCCGTCTTTTTGCAGACTAGCATAGCATATCCAGGTTCTTTTGAGAAAGCCCCTGTCGCAGAAGAATCTCCTGCCGCAGCATTATCGGAAGAGATAGAGAGTGTAGCCATGCAGAATGATCCTGTCATAATACTTGTTGAAAGGTGCGATAGGGCTGCTGACAGCTGAGCCGTCTCTTCTCGCATTCAAAGTCGCTATACACGGACGCTGCGCGATCTTCCTGCCGTTGGGCATCCTATCCGTCTTATTATGCACGTCCGTCGTTTTTTCTGCACAAGGAGTACCTGCGCTCAAAAGATCTTTGTGGAACGTCTCCCAGAGCTTTGTCATCCTCATGCGCAACGAACCAAACGGTTGCAAAAAGCCCTCTGTGAACTCGGACTCAAGGAAGGAGGTCAGGCAGGAGCGGATACGGGAAGCGAATTGGGCTTGAGCGGGAGTCGAGATACCATCCACCGTCTCGTTCACCAATGGAAACTGTCTCCCAAGTCAGAACCACATATCATCGGTTTGGACGATTGGGCGTGGAAACGCAGGTTCCGCTATGGAACCCTGATCTGTGACCTGGAACAAGGTTTGCCCATCGACTTGCTTCCCGACCGTACCGTAGAGACGGTCTCGGCCTGGTTAAAAGAGCACCCCACGATGAAGATAATTAGCCGCGATGGCTCTTCGGAATATGCCTCAGCGATTAAGAAGGGCGCTCCTCAAGCGAAAGAGGTAAGCGACCGTTGGCATCTCGTGAAGAATCTGGCTGCTGGTGTTTCGGTCTTGCTTACTTCCTGCCTTGCTCAACTCCGTCGGGCCGAAGTGGGAACGGTCAGATCCAAACGAGTGGAAGAACCCTCATCTCCACCCCGGCGTCCAGGCCAAACGCGGGCTATTGCACAGGCACAACAGGCTCGTCAAACCGAGCGAAAGGCTCGTTACGAGCATATCCTGGAATTGCACAAACAAGGAATGACAAGCCCTGAGATCGCCCAGAGGCTCGGTGTGGCATCGAGAACCATTCAACGGTGGATTGCTACGGGAGACATCCCTTACTCTCGTCCTCGAAAACAAAGGCCGCGTCTGCTTGATGCCTACAAAGCCTACGTGCTTTCGCGCTGGCACCAGGGTTGTCACAACGGAGCGCAACTGGAGAGAGAACTCAAAGCACAAGGGTACAAAGGGTCTGGGCGTGCGATGTATCGTTATCTGCAGACTTTAGAAACCTCTGGCGTCTCTTCCCACAAGCGTCGTTTGACCTCAGCACAAGGACCGAGGGAGAACCTTCCGCCTCATCCCCTTTTGGCTCTCTCTGCATCTCAAGCCACCTGGCTCTTTTTCCGGAAGGATGAGGATTTGAAGCCAGAAGAGCAGGAGAACCTCCGACAGTTGAGGCAGGCAAACCCCGATTTGGAAACCGCTTATCAGCTCGTCAAGGAGTTTCTGCATATGGTACATGAGCTCGCCGGGGAGCAGCTTGAGGAGTGGCTGGATAAAGTGGAAGCCAGTCATCTCCAAGCTTTCCAGTCTTTTGTGACTGGCGTGCAACAAGATAAAGAGGCGGTACGTGCAGGCCTAACATTTTCTTGGAGCAATGGACCTGTAGAGGGACATGTGAACCGCTTAAAGTCCATTAAACGAAGTATGTATGGTCAAGCTGAGCTTCCTTTGCTCAAACTTCGCGTGCTTCACTACAGCCCAAAGAGCCTGAAGAGAAAGAACCTGAAGAAGGAGAAAGCACAACAAGAAGAGCAGCTGAAGATATCGAGGGCAAGCAACAAGAACACAAACTTTCAGTGTACCACTATTGCTATCAGCAAAGTTGCGTAACAACCATATATTGTCGTTCTGTCTCATATAAGAACAGCTCACTAGCCGTTACGGCGAATACTCGCCCAGCAGCATTTTCAGATGCACTCTCTTTCTCAGTGAAGAGGAGAAAAGCAGAAACGCGTCTTCGCACGCGAAGAACGGGTGAGGTTCTCTTTCTGACGTTGAAATGAACGATGCTTTCGAAAGCAGAACGCTTGAGCACAGGAGTCCCCACGTCGCTGAGCCAAGTCAGTGCTGCTTGTCTTGGGGATCCTGGTCAACCCAGCGCGGATGTGCCGATGCATCGCTGCTCATGTCAGGAGTGGTAGGACGGAACGCTATCCTGGCGCTTTCCACGCTGGCTTCTCCTTAGAGCGCTGTCCAGAAGAGTTGAGCTGTTTTTCTGTCTCGGGTGAGCTTTTGATTGACGAGTGCTTGCCCCTTTGTTACACTGCAACCGAGGCCAAGGAGCGAGCGACACGAGGACACGTGATGTCGAGAGGCAACGCAGACGCTTTCGGAGGACCTCCCTCTCGTCTCACCTGATCTTTTCTCTTCTGAAGGGGAAACATGGATACCATCGATCAACTTCTTTCACTCGCTGAGCTCCGCATGCAGACGCGAGATATCCGAGGGTGGTTGCAGCAGGTCCCTCTCTTCCTTCACCTACTGCGCGATCTTCGTGTTGAGGAAGCACACCTCCTCAGTCAGCGTCTCCTGGCGCAATACCCCTTGCAAGATGAAGAAGGGAGAGATATGTTGCATCTGCTCGCTCAGATCAATATGTTTCACCCAGGAACGCTCGTGCCACTTCTGCCAATGCTCGTGGCACACCAGCAGTTTTATCCAGGCCATTTGTATCTGAACGCAGGGGAACACACCTGCCAACAGATCCTCGAATTGCTTCACGCTCCCTCTCAAAAGCGCAGAGGTCATCTGCTTCAAGCGCTGGCATGGGTGGGAACGGAGGGGGTCCAGGCGCAGTTCTCGGCCTTCCGCCTTCACCCTCCTGCCTGGCGAACCGAGTTGTTTCTTCCTCCAGAGAACTACTCCCAGGAAGCGGGATGGGAACTCACCGCAGATGGCCGGCGACGTGATCTGTATTTCTCCACCTGCTATGAGTTGATCCCGGCTGGCCAAGCAGACTCAACACCTCGCGCGGCAGAATCAACAACGGACCAAGGGCGCTGTGCATGGTGTCAGCGACCATTACAGCGAGTGCTTGACCTCGATCTCAGTGATCCTCGATGCAGATGGATCACGGCAGAAGGAGAGCACTTATCCCTGGCTGTTTGCTCCAGATGCTCATTTTATGCCACCACCTACCTGGATATTACGTTGGGAGGGGAAGTACACTGGAGCCCTCTCAATGGGGAGATGCCTGCGCTCTTGCATCGGATTCCCGATGAGAGCGGTGTGGTGGAATTGCCTGCGCCGTTAGGTCTTGGCAAGGCGCGGAGCACACCCTTTGAAGCCGTTGGTCGCTTCCTCTTAGATGAACCAGGAACATCTCAGCTTGGAGGGCATCCTGAGTGGATTCAGGATGCCTTCTATCCGAAGTGTCCGGCCTGCCAGCAGACGATGCCATTCTTGGGACAGATTGCCTTTGAAGATTGGGAGGACGGGGAAGGAGTCTTTTATCTGTTCCTCTGTTTGTCTTGCAAAAAAGCTGCCACCCACTATCAGCAAACCTGAACAGGGAGAGCGGCGTTCATCCCTGTGAAGTCGTTCCTCCGGTCGAAGGCGCAGGATAGCCACAATGCCGAAACCAGCCGAGCGCATCGGCAGGAGTAATGCTGGGCAACGCCTGAATAATCGCATCCTGGAGTGCTTCTCGTGTGCGAGCGCTCACCCGCCGCAAAATGGCTTTTAATTTGGAAAAGGCCCCTCAATCGGGGAAAAATCGGGCGAGTACGAGGGCCTAAACAGGAGCTGGCAACCCTTCGCTTCGATGGCCTGTTTGACCCGAGATCCCAGATGAATCGAGAGATTGTCCAGAATCACGATCTGTCCTTTGAGCAGGCTAGGAGCCAGGATCTGTTCGATATACGCTTCAAAGGCAGCAGCGTCAGCCGACCCGTCCAGCAGCATCGCTTCGCCCATCCCTTGCACCGACAACGACGCGATCAGAGTCAAGTTTGCTCCATAGTTTCGGGGAACCGTGCCGATCGCCCGTTCCCCTCGCGGCGCATAGGCATACAGCGGAGTCATGTTGATCCGAGACCCGGTTTCATCGACGATCACCAGATCCTGGGTAGACAACTGCTTGGCTTGCTCTCGCCAGGCGGCGCGTTCCGCCTCATCCTGTTCGCTGGCTCTCAAACTCTTTTTTTTCCGTCAGGGCAGAAAAAAGGTGGTATCGACCAGTTGAGCGTGAGTGCCAGGTCTGCCATCGGACGTTGCGGGAAGCCCTGACGCTCACAAAACGCACAGTGATTACCTTGCAGGCCGTGATCAAACTGACGCATGCTGGCTATCGCTGCCCCGAAAAGCAGTGTTCTGGACACCTGCGAACCTATCGCAGTACAGAAGCGGATGCGCTGGCATTGCCTCACATGACGTACGGGCTAGACATTGTGCTCCTGGTGGGACGGCTCCGGCTGAGGGAGCATCGGACGGTCGATGAAGTCCATCAGGAACTGCTGAGGAGATTGGACCCGCTGGGAGTACGAATCGCCCGACGAGAAATCCTGTATTTGTTCGAGGCATACTGTACGCTTCTCAAAGCGAGCAGTGAGGCAAAAGAGGATCAGGCGTGGTTACATGATTCATTGGGCCTCGCACGCCAAAAACGGCTCTCAGCGCGTTTCCCGGCGCTTTTGGCTCCCACCATCCGCATTATTCGGTACTGTCGGATGATACCGATATATCGGTATCATCCGA
>DASVMX010000015.1:0-19878 GCA_036384215.1 Ktedonobacteraceae bacterium
TCACAACCACCACAGTCTCTCATTCTATTTCTTAAGGTACTTGACATGGTGTAGGATTCCTTTCATACTATTCTGGAAAGTACTCTCTGAGGGCAAATTGTCCATGACACGAGCAAGAGAAAGGATTCGAAGGCCGTGAGAGAAAAAGCCAGCACTTTGCAGACAGGGCGGATGATTCGTGGCTATTGTCTGGAAACGCCGCTGAGGAAAGAGATGGCAACCACGCTTTACAGTGCGCGCACGGAAGAACTGTGGTTACCCCCCGAAGTCTTCATTCGCCTGCTTCCACCTCCTGAGATTTTTACCGCGCGCGGGCGTGTCTGGTTTTTCCAGCGCTTTGAGCGCGAGGCCAGAAGTTTGATCCAGTTGCGTCATCCCGCGCTTTTTCCGCTTTTTGGCTATGGCGAATTTGATGGGATGGCTTACCTGCTCTTTCCCAATATGCCTGCCGGGACGCTGGCGGAACGTTTACAGAGCCAGCGCCGCTGGTCGCCCGCGGATGCTTTCGCTTTCCTTGCGCCAGTGGCCGACGCGCTGGATACGCTGCACCAGCATGGGCTGATCTACCAGTTTCTCAATCCGGCGTGGATCTTGCTGCCGGAGAACCAGCCGCCGCAGCTCGCGAATGCGCGCCTGGCACAGATGGTTTCCTGCCAGGGTTTTGAGGCTTCCTCTGAACACACCTCCAGGCTGCCTGTGCATTTACAGGCGCTGGATGGCAGTCCGCTGGGCGCGCCGGGATATCTCGCGCCGGAAGTGGTCAAAGGAGCGGAGGCGGACGCACGCTCGGATGTTTATGCGCTGGGCGCGCTGCTCTTTGAAATGCTCTGTGGTCAACCGCTCTTCAGGGGGGCGGACTATCTGACCACCGCGCGACGTACATTACTAGAGACCCCGCCATCCCTGCATGAACTGGTCCCGGCTCTGCCTGTCGCGCTGGATATTGTGTTGAATCGCGCTCTCCACCACGATCCGCGCGCGCGTTTCCAGAGCGCGGGAGAACTCATGGCTTCCTGCTTCACGGTTCTGCACAGCCGCGTCCACCTGTCGAATGCCTCGCTGCTCACCTCGTTGCAAGCGCAGCGAAAAACTCTGCCACAGCTCACCCCCTCCAGCCAGTCAGGATCGGTAGCTCTGCCAGTGACTCCATTACCTGAAATGCTCTCCGAGAATGAGGCTTTTCCCTCGTCGCCGGAGGAATTGATGGCTGACGCATGGCTCAATACGCCGATAAGCCCTGCTGCTGCTGGCTCTGCGCCATTGCCAGCCGTGGACGGGCAAGACGCGGAGAGCCAGCCACACGCGCAGCCCAATGTGACTGCCAGAATAGCAAGAGTACCGGCCAGGAAAGGCGGGGCAGAGCCGATTAGCGAGCCAGGCTGGCCGATTGTTGGGAGGCAGGAGCAGGACACTGATCAGCTAAGCCTGAGCTATCTCGCGAGCGAACCTGAACAACAAATAAAGCGCGCTGCCTCTCCGCGCTGGCAAGAGGTGAGTGACCTGTCGACGTTTTTTTAGCCGCGCGGAGCAGAAATCTGGCGTGCTGAATCCTATTCAGCCATAGGCATAACTTGTATAGCTACTTGCGCTGGCGCCGGTTGAGGGCGGCCAGTTGTGTTTCATCAGAGGGGGGCGAGGAATGACTCAGACGCTTCCAGCACCACGCGTTCGCAGGCGATATGCGTTCCAGGCAATTATTGCCCAGCCGCTTTTCCAGGTGTTCGCACTGCTCTGCCTGCTGGCAGGCGCGTTTGTTTGCGCAGGTATCGCGGCCTTTGGCCCAGGCCGGCAGTCCCTGGCGATCTTTCTCCTCGGAGGGTTATTCGCTGGTTTGAGCGTATTGCTGGTGCCGCTGGTGTTGAGACAGGAGCGGCGGCGTTACGGGGCCGTATTGAGCGAGTTTACTTCAAACTGTCAGCGGGCGCTGGACGGAGAGAGCACACGCCATATTCAGCTCTTGCGGTTGCAGATCCCACGGGGCGCACGACTTGCTGTACAAACATTCGATCAATTGCTTGATAGTTATGGACAGATGCGCGCTAACTCCCAGACGCGCGGGCAGGAACTAACACGGCTCTCTGCTCAGATTGAGCAACTGCGCGCAGAATTGCAGCCCGTGATGGAGGGCGACCTGCGAGCGCGCAGCAGCGTGAGCGGCGGTACGCTTGGCATCATCGGCGCTGTGTGCAATGCCCTGGTTGAGGATACCGCCCAGCTTATTCAGTGGACACAGTACATGTCTGACCAGATCATCCAGACCTCCCACGGCCTGGTTGATCATGCTCTGGAAATCGCGCAGCTGACAGAGGCGTTTGCCGCGCAGCAGGAGAAGACTACCAGCACGATAGAGGCCTTGATGGTCTTTACTCTCCAAATGGAGAGTGCTCTCTTCGCGAATATTGAGATGCTGCGTGAGCACTGGGCCTTTCTCCAGGAGGCCAGGTGGGTGACGGAGGTGCAATTTCCACAGTCAGCGGCGGACTCTCAGGGAAACTCGCTGACTGAAAGTTTTCAGGAGGTAGCGCAGCAGATGAAGCTTCTGGATGCGGTGCTGCTGAAAACGCACGAAACTACTGTGCTCGCGGACAAATCGCTCAAAGAACTTCAGCATATCGCGCAGCGTTTCCAGCGTATCAACGGAGTAGTGGTTCAACTGGCCAGTATGACCAGCACCCTGACCTCTCAGGCCGAGAACTGGCGGGAGGCCGCGGAAAATTATACGTTGCCAACCCCAACAGGAACGCAGAAGCGCATTGTGGATACAGCTTCACTGCTCATTTCATCCTGATCTGCTTACGGATATCACCGCGCCAGCAGGAGGACAACAAATAGATATGGTATAGGACGGAGCTATGCAGGAACGTTTCTTTCATTACACATTGATTACCGAGATTGGCAGTAGCGCGAGCAATACGACGTATCTTGCTTTTCCCGAAGCGCGCCCGGATCAGAAAGTCATTCTAAAAACATTTTCCCTCTCCTCTTTTATCGGTCAATTGGAGCAGCGACAACGTGTGCTGAATATGGCTGATAAGCTCAAGCAATTGAGCCATCCACACCTGGTTCCCATCCTTGAGGCAGGCATCGAGGAGGGGCAGGCGTATATTGTCAGTGAATATATACCAGGAGGATCGCTGCGCACACGGCTGGACCGGGCCTATCCAAAAACGTTCCCGGCTCAGCAGGTTTTGCCGATTATTACGCAGGTTGGCCAGGCGCTGGACGCGCTGCACCGCTTGCAGATTGTCCACGGTCATCTTAAACCAGAATATATTCTCTTCGACATTAACAGGCAGGCGCTGTTGAGTGGCGTCCCTCTCATCGCCAGGAGCACGCCCGCGCAAGACGACCCGGAGAAAGTCGCGTACAATCGCCGCTATCGCGCGCCGGAGCAGTTCCAGGGTCAGGGAGACGCTTTGAGCGATCAATACGCGCTGTGTTGTATCGCGTATGAGCTTCTTACCGGCCAGCCGCCTTTTACGGAGGCGAGCGTGGCGGCGCATGTGCAGAGCAAAAATTGGGACAATCCCACGTCCTTGAGCGCGCTTGTGCCCGGCTTGCCGGCGACTGTTGACGAGGCTATTTTGCGCGGATTGGCGGCTGACCCATCTTCGCGCCATCCAGACATTTCCGCGCTGCTGGCGCTGCTCCAATCGCCACTCTCCTTTGCCACGTCCACAGTGCCTACGCTGCCGCTGCCGCGCGCCAAACGCGTGCCAGCCACCGCTGTTTTGCCTGGAATAGATCAGCTTTCACCAGAGCCAGCATCCCGGCCACTGCTCTCAACCGCGTGGCCAGATCCACTGCTGGCGGTACCGCCTGCGGCGGGGAACGTGTCGACTGAGGCGGCGCAGCCAGATCTTGCCAGCCGGGAAAAGCTCGCGCGGGAGGATACGCTGCCCAATCCAGCCGCCTTTGGCGTTCAGACTCCAGGTGCCCCTGGTGGTTCGTCCGTGCCCCAGGAGCCGCCGCCGGTTTTCCAGCCCCAGGCCGCGCAAGCACGGGGACAGAGTCAAACCGCAGCGCAAACGTCCGCTGCCAGTCCGGGTAACCAGCTCGCGGGCCGCGCGCCCCAGTTTGCGCGTTTGCCGCCGCTGCGCCGGCCACAGGCGCCCTCTTTCAAGCGGGCGATTCTCCCACTTCTCGGCATCTTGCTCTTTACAGGCAGCCTGATTGCATATAGTGTGCTGATGAGCCACCCCATCTCTCAGAACCAGCATGCCGGAAGTACTGCCACAGCAGGCCAGAACGGCAACACCATTGTTTTGAGCACCGCGGCGGCCAGCCCATCAAGTGGGACAAAGTCCACGCCAGGTTCGACGCCAACCCGCGCGGGGGCTGCCACGGCGACGCCCACAACGGGCGTATCGCCTGCGCCGACCGCAACGCCGACCTTTGTAAGGGTGGTTTCTGCTTTGGGAGGGTCTTACCGGGAGTACAATCAATTTACAAACCTGACTTCCACAGGCACTCTGGACTGGGTTCACTGGGGTTACCAGGGGGGCGTGAACAGAAAAACTGGCAACGCGAACCTGGTCAGTGATTATAGCCTGCAAAAAGGGGGCACGGTCCATACCAATGGCACCTGGCCCATCGATTTTGGCTGGAACAACGGCACACCCACGGCCAGTGTTTCCAGAACAACCTCGTGTATTTACGTCACCGGAGTCAACAATGGCTTTACTGTCAGCGTGCCTGCCAGTACCAGCACACGCACGCTCTCTATCTATGTTGGCGTCTACAAGGGCAAAGGCCGCCTGAGTGCCTGGATCATCGGAGGACCGAGCTACTCGAATGCTTCATTGGATATGAGCACCGATCCCAACCTGGCTGACAACGCTGTCTATACCCTCACCTACAAGTCCAACGTTCCAGGCACTCGCCTGTATGTCTCCTGGACCCTGGCCAGCGCCAGCAGTTCGTCGGGCAACGTCCAGCTTGAGGCTGCGGCGCTTGCTGGTTAATCAATAGCCGCTTTTTTAGCGATTAGAGCGCTTCTGATTTCTGTGAGACAATAGTAGGCATGATCTGCTGATTGGTAGTGCCGCGTTCGGTTGCCAGTTGCCGCTGGATTGCCGCGCGGTAGTCCGCGACCAGGGAGGCTTGCTGAGAGGGCGACCAGCCCAGTTCGCGGGCCATGCGGGCCGCGACCTCGGCGACCACGCCCAGGCCGCGCTGGCGGTCTTCAAGGGTAATGGAGGTGCGGCGCGCCAGCACATCATAGGGCGTCATGGCCATTTCATAGCGGCAGGCAGCGAGTACTTCGGCCCAGGTATAAGGCAGGTCGGCAATCATGAGCTGAGCCAGTGACGGGTCGTTCTCGACCATGTCCAGGATAGCGTGCGCTTCGCTGCCATAGCTGATTGAGAGTTGGCGCAGGGTTTCTGGACCCAGGCCGAGACGCGTTCCGCGCCGTTCCAGTTCTCCCTGAGCTTCGGGCCAGGCCGCGCTGCCCTGGAGCGGTAGCGCCAGCGTGGGGTGCCGCGGCTTTGTGCCATCGCGCTTACTCAGCAGATCCATGGTATCCTGAGCCATGCGGCGGTAGGTTGTCAGCTTGCCGCCTACGATGGTGACAAGGCCAGTGGCGTTTTCCAGTACGGCATGCGTGCGCGATAAGCGGGCCGTCGAGCGCGTTGTTTTTCCGCGCGGACTGAATAGCGGGCGATAACCGGCATAAGTGCTGACAATTTGCTCCTCGGTAAGATTGAGAGAGAAGTAGCGATTGAGGTATTTGAGCAGGTAGGCAATATCATCTGGCGCGGCACTGGGATGGTCCAGGTCCCCTGAGCCCGTGTCGGTGGTGCCGAAAATCAGCCGCGAGCCCCAGGGTACCAGGAAGAGGATGCGCTTATCTTCCGTTTCAGGCAAAACAAGCGCGGCATCAGAGATCCTGACATCCTCGCGTGAGAGGACCAGGTGTACGCCTTTGCTGGGCTCTACCTGAACCTCAGGCGTTCCATCGGCCAGAGCTTCGACGCGCTCGGAAAAGATGCCAGTTGCATTGACCACGTGGCGCGCGCGAATCTCCAGTTCCGTGTTGTTCAGCACATCGCGCACGTGTGCTCCGCGCACGCGTCCCTGTTCGATCACAAAAGAGGTTACTTCGGCATAATTGGCGATGACTGCGCCATACTGGGCCGCCGTGCGCATCAGCGTCAGGGTCAGGCGCGCGTCGTGGGTCTGGGCATCGTAGTAGACAAAGCCGTCTTTCAGGCCAGCCGTGATCAGGTCAGGTGCGTAGCGTTGGACCGCTTTAGCGCTGAGATGGCGATGGCGTCTGACGCCGCGTTTGCCGGCCATCAGATCGTATATCCACAGGCCAATATCCAGCAGCGCGCCCAGTCCGATGCCGCCCGGCGTGGTAAAGGGCATGCCAACGGGATGCCGGTCGCCGTGATAGATCGGGAGCACAAATGCCAGGGGATGGACCAGAAAAGGCGCGTTTTGCAGCAAGATCCCGCGTTCTACCAGCGCCTCGTGGACCAGCGCGAAATCGAAATTTGGCAGATAACGAATCCCGCCGTGGACAAGCTTGGTTGCTTTGCTGCTGGTGCCGCTGGCAAAATCGTTTTTTTCGACCAGCGCGACCTTATAGCCACGCGCAGCGGCATCCAGGGCCACTCCGGTGCCTGTGACGCCTCCGCCAATAACCAGGACATCGAAACGATCATCGGCTAAGGCCGAGAGGTTATGTTCGCGCACAGTTGATGATAGCGGTTGCATGGTTCCTGCAAAGAGATGGATGCCAGGACGTAAAAACTACGTGCCCGCTCTCTCTCTATCCTTTCCTCGTTTGTAGCATACTGGAGGAGATGAAGCTCCTCAATAGAGTATACCGGATGCGCTGATCCGGTGCTGCCATGTGTGTGCGATCAGAGCAGCGCCTCTGATGTAACACCGGATCAGCGCATCCGGCGTGGACCCCGAAGGACCCTGGCCGACCACGCCTCGGAGCGTGTTACGCCCGCGTTTTTAGCGCAAGGCGCTAAACTGCGTGGCGGTGCTGGCCACGATGATCGCGGTGATCTAGCACTACATTCTTCACGATTTCCCAGCCCAGAGAGAGACGCGCTATTCGTAACTGGCCATGCAGGGTGACTCCCAGAGCCAGGAAGTAAAGCGTCAGCGGCACGGCTCTGGCGGCTGCTCGCGGGGAGGGATTCCGTCAATCGCCAACCGCGCGTAATCAGAGCCGTGCCTCTGACGCGCACGCATTGTAGCGCCGGAACTGTGCATCCAGTGTGGACATTAGCCGACCTCTTCGAAAAAGTCTTCAAACGCAAACTCCACCTGATCGTGCAGGAATAAGCATCAAGAGGCATGCATAGGAACAGGGCCAGCAGGTGATTTCATCGCCCGCGGGCCCTGGCGAATCAGGTGACCGCGCGCTGTGGGTGTCCCTCGCCGCGTTGTTCTCTCTGGGGGGTACCCTCCAGAGAGAATCGACGTTTATCACACCGGAGGCGCGGCTCCGGTGCTACATCGGCGGTAGCGTCAGATGCTCCGCTCTGACAGCTTCCGCCAGCAAGCATGTGCGGTCAGAGCCGCGGTTCAGGCCTCTGGTGGTATTTTGAGCAGCAGTAGCGCGCGAAACCTCTGGCGGCGGCAGTCGAGGATGAGACGAGGGAGCAAGCTTCCTCGTCTCATCCTCGTCTCATCCTCTTTTTTATGCTTGCGCGGTCTCGCGAACTCTTTTCAGCAGGAAGAAGGCGATCAGGGCCATGCTTGCCGAAAGGGCGACGCCGATGGCGAAGGTGGTCTGCGGCGTGATCCAGGGTCCGACGAACGCCTGGACCAGTGGGCCGAGCATCACGGCGAGCGAGATGGCCGATCCGCGCATGCCCATGACCTGGCCGCGGTTCTGGTCAGTCGTGGCGCCGAGGTAGATGCTGCCCATCGCCGGCTCGACGAAGGCGCTACCCAGTCCGGTCAGGGCTGCGCCCACAATCAGGAGCGGGTAGACAGGAGCCACGAACATGAACACATTCAGCGCGCCAAAGAGCAGGCTACCGATGACGATCAACGGCTTTTTCGGCAACATTTCAGAGACGCGGCCCAGGAAGAGTGGGAAGATCGCCAGGGCCATGCCGTAGACACTGAAGAGCATCCCAAATTGTGTCGCGCTGTAGTGGAGCACCTTCTCCAGGAAGAAAGGATACTGCGGGAATGCGAACGGGTAGGTGAAGATCATGCCGAAATCGATCACCAGGAATGGAGCCACCAGCCAGATCAGGTTAGCAAAGCGCATCTCCGCAGGCTTGCTGGCGCGCGCCGTGCGCCGTGCACCGCGCGGCAGAGTCGCTATCCGGGCATGTTTCGGCAAAGTCTCCGGTACCATGAAGATTGCCAGTAGAGAGGCTAGCAGCGCGATTCCAGCCGAGAGCAGGAAGGGACTGGTAAAGCCCAGCGTCTGAGCGAGGAAGCCGCCAATGCCAGGTCCCAGCGCGAAACCGACCGCCTGAGCCGTCGTCAGAAAGCCAATCCAGCGCCCTTGCCTCTCCAGCGGAATTGTATCGCCCACCATCGACATTGTAGCTGGACCCAGACCGGAGATCAGCGCGCCCTCGACAAAGCGAATCAGCACGAACAGCGCCGGAACGTTCACAAATGCCAGCAGCAGATTGGTAACGATAAACCCGGCCAGGGAGATAAAAAGAATCGGCTTGCGGCCAATGCGACCCGACCATGCGCCCATCGGTGTGCTGAAGAGAAACATGCCCAGACCAAAAGCGCCTTCCATCAGAGCCAGCATCTCAGATCCCAGTCCCAATGCCTGCAAACGCTGCGGGAAAACTGGGATGATAATGGCGAAGCCCGTCATCATCAACGTAATGCAGCCAATCACAAATGCCAGAGCGACCGTCGTAGACCTGGTTTGCTTCACCGGTGAAGCCGCGACAGCCTCCGCTTTTACCACATCCTCTAGAACGACATTGACTGTTTCCTGCTCAAGAACCGCTGTATTCATCTGTAATATCCTTTCCTTCTGGAGAAGTGAGCGTCAACTGGCTTGCGAAATATCCTTGCCACCCTTGCATCTGTTGTCCTCTTCCCTTCTCTCGCATATCACTTGTTATTTGCAAGTATCGTCTCTTTATCTCTTCTTCCCGGCACTTCAAAAACCGGAAATCATGGGTGAGAGTTATCTCTCGCATATCACTTGCGATTTGCAAGTATTGTCTCTTTATCTCTTCTTCCTGACCTTCTCGAAACCGGAAGTCATAGGCAGGCAATTTGTAGAGCGAGAGAACTGCGGTAAAAAAAGCTCTTAGCCTTTTTGAGTCATCAAGGCAAAGGGGTCTTCAATAGGCTTCCAGGAACAAGTAACGCCAGGCACCTCATGTATTGGTAGAAATAAACATAGGCATAAAAAAGATATTTATATCTAATGTTAACGGTGTTACATTCTTATCCCAGGAGCGTTATCATTACATAGAGGGGCACAGTTTATCATTTTCAGTGTAATGCTTCATAGGATCAGATAAAACCACAGAAAGCGCCGCACGGCTTGCTTGCAGGTCAGCCTGTACAATTTTTACCTGGATTACTCCTTTTGTATTTTTTAACCTGTCTTTCTGCTAACAAAGAAAGCGGGCAAGTGTATGATCAGGTCTATAGAAGTGGATGGTAAAAGATCCTTGTTAAGGAGAGTATGAATGAATACACCATGGGCTGTTTCTGCTCCTCGGCTGTTACGGTCTATACAATTCTTGGAAATGCGGGAAATTGCGCGGAGAGAGAAGGTTATTTCAAAAAGGAGCCGTACCGCGGATCGGGCGAGAAGCGCGGCTCCCTGTAGATCATTTGCTACAGTCGTACTGCTTCTAGCGATACTCCTACTCCTGACTGGTTGTGGTGGAACAAGCATGACCCCGGTGACCGGCCAAAAAACGCCGCTGTCTTCCCCGAAAGCTCATTCGTCGATAGTGAAGGCTACCGTACAGCCAGCCAGCACGAACAAGCAGATTGCTCAGATCGCTGCACAGCTTAATACCTTCTTTACGGGCCTGGTTGCGCAGGAGCACTTTAGCGGCTCGGTTTTAATTGCGCAAGCAGGCCAGGTGCTGCTCTGGCAGGGATATAGCATGGCTAACTGGTCTACGCAGCAGGCCAATACTCCTCAGACGCGTTTCTATCTTGGCTCGGTCACGAAAGAGTTTACTGCCATGGCGCTATTGTTGCTACAGCAACAGGGAAAGCTCAACGTCAAGAATCCCATTTGCGATTATGTCGTTCCCTGTCCGTCGCCCTGGCAAGCTGTGACGTTGCATGAACTCCTGACTCACACTTCCGGGATTCCTGAACTGGACACCTCGCAACTTTCGGGTAAATCGCCCGCGGCCTGGATTGCCAGCTTCGATAACGCGCCTCTGCATTTTACCCCTGGCAGTGAATTCGACTATTGTAGTGTCTGCTATGAGATCCTGGCCTACGTTGTACAGGTGGTTTCAGGCCAGCCGTATAGCCAGTTTTTGCAGAATCAGATCTTCACGCCGCTGCACATGACGGACACCGGCTTTGATTCCGATGCCTTTTACGCGCAGGCCAGCTCTGCCCACGGTTATGCTAGCTGGAAAAATGAAGCCGTTGCTCTGGGCTGGCAGGTTTCTCCATCCTGGTCTTTCCTCTTTGGTTCGGGGCTACTCTACTCGACGGTAGTAGACCTCTATCGCTGGGACCAGGCGCTCTACACCAATCTTCCCGCCCAGCAGCAGACGCGCGATGCGGCATTCACCTCGTATACGAGCGGCAGCCTTTTCGCCGGCTCAACCTACGGCTATGGCTGGTTCATTACCGGCTCGCCGGTCGCGGGTCATCGCCTGATCTGGCACGATGGCGTCATTGATGGCTTTCGTACTTATATTGGTCGCTACATTGACGACGACGTAACGATCATCTTTCTCAGCAACCTGGCCACCGTGGACTCGCCTTCCCTGGCCCAGTCGCTCCAGCAGATCGTCTTCGCAAATATATAGACCATGCATTTGCTACTTGACGATTCGCAAATCACATGATAAGATGTCAATGGAAACGCGAAATTTACCCCAAAGAGAAGTTATCAGCGAAAAAGGAGGTACGACCAGACATGCAAGCTACAGCATATTCCAACTCCTGTTTTTCCTCACAGAGGTCGTACCCTGGAGACAAGACACGATGACGCGCAAGGCTTACGAAGTCTTTGAGCATACCGCGGACATTGGGTTGCACGCGTATGGGCAGACCTTGCCCGAACTGTTCACCAACGCCGCCGCCGGTATGGAAAGCTTAATGGTCGCGCCCGCGCAGATCGAGGCACGAGTCAGCCGCGAGGTTGCGGTCGAAGGACATGATCTGGTGGCGCTGCTCGTCTCCTGGTTGAATGAGCTGATCTTCCTGTTTGACACCGAGTTTTTGCTGCTCAAACAATTTGAGATCAGCGACTTCACAGATACATCACTGCGCGCCACCGTCTCCGGTGAGCCGTATAATGCCCGGTGTCACGATCTCAGCAGCGCCATAAAAGCCGTTACATGGCACGAGGCCGCGGTGAGGTCCACGGCAACAGGCTACCAGGCGAGAATCATCTTCGATATCTAAGCATATCTGATGCGCCTCGCCTCCAGGGGTGCATCAGACCATACTTTTCCTGCTCTTTTGCTCCCCTAAAGATCTATAATTGTCAATCTTTACGCCTGACGGATGAGATGCCGCGTTTTGACGAGCGGATGGCGTGAGGTGGCTTAACAGGTTCGCGACCCGTGCGATCAGAGCACGCGCGCGATAGAAGCACAGGAGGGAGCCCATGAGTAGTTTAATTGTTCCGGTGACCACGATTGAAGCCTTGCAGCCTCATCCAAATGCCGACCGGCTCGAACTGGCCCAGGTGCTGGGCTGGCAACTGGTCGTGCCGAAAGGCCAGTATCAGGTTGGAGATCGCATTGTCTACTTCCCGATTGATACGATTTTGCCATTGGAAATCTCTGAGCGCTTCGGCGTGACCCGCTACCTGTCCAGGCAGCGTATCCGCTGCGCCAGATTGCGCGGCGAGCCATCCTTCGGCCTGGCAGTATCACCGGATCAAGATTGGCCGCTTGGCGAAAACGTGGCTGAGTTTTACCATGCTGAAAAATATGAGCCCCCGCTGCGTGTGACCGCTGGAGACGCGGAGGCGGACCATCCACTTTTTGTGGCCTATACTGAGATTGAGAATATGCGCAACTTTCCGGCTGTGTTTGACGCGGGTGAGAGGGTGATCTTGAGTGAGAAGATCCATGGAACTCAATGTAGAGTGGGCCTGATCGAGGGGGAGTTGATGGCTGGTTCCAAGGGGCTGCGGCGCAAGCGCCCGGAGGAGGACCGCTTTGCCAGCAACACCTACTGGTTCCCGCTGAGCCTGGAGCCAGTGCGGGCGCTGGTGGAGGAGCTGGGACGCGAGCACCAGCAGGTAATTCTCTTTGGTGAAGTCTATGGCAGTAAGATTCAGTCCTTTCACTACGGGCTACAGGGCGTGATCGGTTTTCGCGCCTTTGATCTGCTGCTGGATGGGCATTACCAGAATTGGCCGCGCTTTTTGGAGCTTTGCGCGCGGCATGGTGTTGAGACCGTGCCGGTGCTGGCCAGCATTTCTTTTGACCTTGCCGAGATCAAGCGTTTCAGCGAGGGCAAGACGCAATTAATGCAGCAGGACGCGCATATCCGCGAGGGTGCGGTGGTCCGCCCTGAGCGGGAGCGGCACGATCCGCGCCTGGGCCGGGTGATTTTGAAATACGTTGGCGATAGCTACCTCTTTGGGGAAAAGAGCGATTACACCGATGTGTAGACGGGAGGAGGCGAGAAGCGCAGGACACAGTGCCCGCTTCTTGCCCCTTGCGTAAGAATAGAGATAGAGGGACACAGCGTGGAACCGAGAGCGTCCACGCGGGAGAAAAACCTTGGGCAATAGCAAAGAGAAGATCCCATTACAGCGCTTAGATCCATTTCGCTGGCAGATTCCGGCCAGTTATCAGGAAGGGATGCGCGTTCCCGGCATTGTCTACGCTGACGACGAGCTGCTCCAGCAGATTCTGGACGACAATGCTCTGCACCAGGTTGCCAATGTCGCAACCCTCCCAGGCATTGTTGGTGCCTCGCTGGGGATGCCGGACATTCACTGGGGATACGGTTTCCCGGTGGGGGGAGTGGCCGCGACTGACGCGGAGACGGGCGTGGTTTCGCCAGGCGGTATCGGCTTTGACATCAACTGCGGCGTGCGCCTGGTGGCGACCGAACTGGTGCGCGACCAGGTTCGCGGGCAGGTGGATAAGCTCGCTGACGCGCTCTTCAACGCGCTGCCTTCCGGCGTGGGAGGCGCGGGTATGCGCCAGTTGACCAGCCACGAGATGCGCGACGTTATGGTGCAGGGCGCGGCCTGGGCAGTTGAAGACGGCTATGGTTTCGCGGAAGACCTGGAAGTCACGGAAGAGGGCGGCTGCCTGGCGGGGGCCGATCCAGACCAGGTTTCTCCAATGGCTTTGCAGCGTGGCATGAAGCAGTTGGGCAGCCTGGGTTCAGGCAACCATTTCGCCGAAGTACAGGCCGTGGATCATATCTACGACCAGGAGGCCGCGCAGGCCATGGGGATTGGCCAGGTCGGTCAGATCGTCGTGACTATTCACTGCGGCAGCCGCGGGTTTGGTCATCAGATCGCTGAGGACTATATCAAGCTCGCGGAAGTCAAGCAGGCCGGCTATGGTTTTCACCTGGTCGACCGCCAGCTCGCCTGTCTGCCCTTGCAGTCCGACGAAGGCAAGGCCTATATGGCGGCGATGGCCTGCGGAGCCAACTTCGCCTGGGCCAACCGTCAACTGCTCATGCATGGCGTGCGCCAGGCCTTCGCCAGCGTCTTCGGGCGCAAAGCGCGGGCCAGAGAGATGCCATTGGTTTATGATGTCTGTCACAACATCGCCAAAATCGAGGAGTATGAAATCGATGGACAGAAACGCCGAGTATGCGTACATCGCAAGGGCGCCACGCGCGCTTTCCCTGCGCAGCATCCAGCACTCCCTGAAAAGTACCGTCAGGTGGGTCAGCCCGTCCTTATCCCCGGAGATATGGGCCGCTACTCATTTGTGCTCGTCGGTGCTCCCGGCTCTATGGAGCAGAGCTTCGGCTCCTGCTGCCACGGAGCCGGACGCAGGCAGAGCCGAACCGCGGCGAAGAAATCCATGAGCCCGCGTGATCTGCTCGATCAGCTCCACAACCGCGGCGTCACCGTGCGCGTTCACAGCAAGAACCTGCTCACCGAAGAGGCCCCCCAGGCCTACAAGGATGCCCAGCAAATTGTTGAGGTTGTTCATAATGCGGGCCTGGCGCGACTGGTTGTGCGCCTCAAGCCGATTATTGTTGTAAAAGGGTAAGCCCGACATTCCAGTAGCGTAATGGAAGGATGAAGATAGCCACCGGTTCACGTCGGTGGCTATCACTATGCATACGTGCGAGTATAGGGTGTGGGGGTAGAAAGTAAATAATATTCATGCATAAAATGTAAAAAAACCTGATATTTATATTGATAAAAGAGGATAGGAAGCAGTTAATCTGGCATGGCTTATTTCGTCTTTATAAACAGATCCGAATTAAATAGATGAGGTTATAGCTATGCGTTCTGTCGGTAACACTATCAAGTTAATATGGGCGAGACTATCCCGCAGATCTGAAAACATGGATTGTCACAGATACCGCCTTACAGGCTTCTTAAGATTTGGTCAATTCTTCGCCGATTCGATTTTACTCCGTCTTTAACAAGTGGCAAAGCAAACCAAAAAGTTGCACCATGACCTGGAGTGCTTTGGACCCCAACTGCGCCATGGTGGTACTCAAGAAATGCTCGGTATAAGTAGAGATCCAATCCTAAACTCAAATCCAACTCATGCTGGATAGCGCTCCCTTTAGCACGATAGAAGCGCTCCCAGAGCTTCTCCTGTTCTTCGAGAGGAATCCCTGCTCCTTCGTTATGAACCGCAACCAGCACCATGCAATTTTCTGCCGTTACATGCACTGTTACAGGTGTTGGACTGGGCGAATAAGCGAGAGCATTGAGCAGGTAGGTCGTGAAGACCTGTGTAATTCGATCTCCTCTGGCGTGTAGAGACGTTCATTCAGGCCCTCTTTGAGAACACAAAGCATCCCCACCAGCCGCTTTTCCAGGAATAGGGGGACTATAAGCATGGTCTTGTGCGCAATGGTGGCGAGTGACGGTGGGAGATCTAAGTGATCACCGCGGGCAACTGCTTCCTGCTTTGCGAGGAGATGGGCAACACTTCCTTCACTGAGAATCTCTGAGAGGAGATGGCGCTCATCAGGTTCCAGGAGGGCTTTGCCTTCTTCTGCGGTGAAACCACTGCCAGCAATATAATAGAGATAGCCCGTTGGCTCGTATGCGTTTAGTTTCACTTGAGGATGATCCAATACCTCATGGATTACATTTACCAGTCGCTGGGCAATAAAGACTATTGGGGATAACATGAGCGGAGATCCCTCCGGGAAAGTAACCACCGTCTGTTCAGGGGAATGTCCAGGAATGCGCGCAATAGCTCTGTTGAGATTTAACACTGCCTCGTGTACGCGCTGTAAGTGAGCACTTTGCTGATCCTTCGGGGAGAACTCATGGAAAAGAAAAACAACCCCATTAGGACTGTGATGCATATCTCGAAGCGGCGCACATGATAAATGCACAGCAATCTTGCCTCCTGACGGAACCTGGAGCAGGAGAGTTTTGTCTACAGATGCGGATGCAAGATCTTCAATATTTGAAAGATTTCCAACCCATGATTCTGGCACAATTGGTTGGTACCATTCATCGTCTGGCATGTAATATGCGAAGAACTTCTGATATTCTTTTCCTTTCCACCAGGTTTGAGAAGGCACCTCGAAGAGTTTCAAAGCCGCAGTATTGAGCCAGAGGATCTTTCCATCTTGATTGCAGGCGAGGACACAAGATGCTGTTCGATTTCCAAGCGATGCGTCTCAACCCGCTTTTGATGCTGCTTCAGCAAACGCAGACGTTCAGGGGCAGTCTGCTCCCCCTGGTGAATCAGTTCAGTATAGCGCTGGATATCGCGAATAGGCATCCCGGTTGCCCGCAAACGCTTGATGAACTCAATCCAGTCGAGATGCTGCCGGGTGTAGACGCGGTAGCCATTGGTTTCGCCGCGCCCAACCTGGTGCTTCATCAAGCCGGCACGTTCATAATAGCGCAGCGTATGGGCGCTGAGACCGGTTGCCTGTGCCATCTGCTGGATAGTGAACACATCATCCAGAGCATGCTGCTGTGCCTCAGCATTTTCTCGCTCAATCGTCACCGCGCTCTGTTGTTTTGGGACTATGGCATACTGAGATTCCATAGGGATCCCTCCAAGGATCTACTTGAACGACTTTTGAAACATTTCAAGTATACCTTCGAACAGACCCAGAAATTCTTGATAGAGTCGCAAAGGAGAAGTGTGCTGGATACGACCATGATCGAGCGCTTGAACGCCACCTTCCGCTTATAAAAGGGAGTATGCGCTTTTGCCAGTTAACAGGCAGCACTCGTACTGGACACCCCTTGATATCCGGCCTGCTATTTACCGACAATGCTGTAATCGCTACCATGCTGCATGCCAGTCCATTGGGCTAGTTTTGGGAATCACCGGCTTTCTTGCGCAAATTTTAATACCGTTTTAATGGACAAACAGTTCAGAATATTTTATGAACTACTCTATATTATGTTCGCTTTATCATTCATTTAGCACACCAGGCCCGAAGCTCGCGAACACACTTCCAGTGGTCTCTGGAGACCATCATTCTCTAGAAAGGATTCATCTCTTCTATGTCACCCTGGTTTTTCAAACGTCCTTCGCGGAACAAAGCCATCCCGCCCTCAGCCACAGCCTCGCCTCGGAAGGACGCTCCTGGGCGGCGGTTCCGCGAAGATGTTCCCTATGCCTTGCCCAAGGATCTGGAGGAGGGCCAGCGGCTCAATTTTCAACACTACATCATCCGCTCTATTCTGCATGGCAATCATGCGGTGCCCCTCGATCAGTCTGTGAAAACTATCCTGGATGTCGGCAGCGGCACAGGCATCTGGGGCCACGAGATAGCGCAAGCCTTTCCTCTGGCTCGTGTCTATGGGCTCGATCTGGAGCCGCCTCAGACCGTCTCGCTGGCGGCTCCTGCGACATCGGTGCCCGATAATTATCATTTTATCCAGGGCAATGTGCTCAAAGGGTTGCCGTTTCCCGATAATATGTTTGATTATGTTCATCAGCGCCTCCTTTTTCTGGGCGTTCCACAGAATAGCTGGCCCGTTGTTCTCAGCGAATTACTGAGAGTGACGCGACCGGGAGGGTGGGTGGAAATCTATGAGGCGGATATCCTGTTTCCAGATGCAGGGTCGGCCACGCGCGAACTCAATTCCTGGACAAGCCAGTTTATGGGGATGCGCGGGGTCGATACAACGCAGATGCGCCAGTTGGGAAATCTGCTCAGACAACAGGGCTTGCTGAATGTCACCGCCCATACCTTCGAGGTCCCTCTGGGAAACTGGGATCGCCTGGGACAATTGCTGGAGAAAGATTATCTCAGCGGCATACGCGCCTTGAAGGAACCAGCCTGTGCCGCGCTTCACCTTTCCCCACAGAGGTACGAGCAGGTTTTGCTCACCGCCAGCAAAGAATGGGCACAGACTCGCGCCACGTATCGTCATTATCTGGCGTATGGGCAGGCCTGAGGGAGAACTCCTCTCATCGATGGAGGTTTGAGGATGCTGCACGATTTCATTGGAAGCCCCGTAGAGGGCCGATTGATCGGCTCTCTATGGAACTTTTATAGGAGATGCGGGGAGTTCATGAACTCCCTGGCCTTCACCAGTTCGTGCCGCTCTACTGGTAATTGCCCTGAATGTTCAACCGTTTTTGCCCTCAAACCTGGGTCTGTCCCGCTTTTGGTGAAGGAGTTTGCCAGCGGTATCGCAGACTTCTACCAGTCTTTTGCCGCCTCTTGATACTAATCGGGCTCAGGTGGATTCACGAGCGACTCATGGACGCTTTGAGCGCGGTTGCGGACCTTAACGATCCCTGAGCGGTACTGTTGGAGCACTCGCTCTGCTTCGCTCTCGTAGACTGCAGGCACAAGCAGACGGATGGTCTCCTTTCTGGCGGCGCGACCGGTACCGCCACGGCTACTCGCCGTAATGGAAATATACTTGACGCGATAATGCAGTATGGTTGGCTGAGACGTTAACTGTACATCGAGCAGCTCCACACTTACCTCTGATGGCTCCACCCCCCACCCTTTCAAGGGAAAGAACATGCCAGCTTCCCAAATGCCCTTCTCCGCAAGCGTAATACTGAGCCAAATATTTGTGACAATAAGCATTTGGGCTTAAATTGGAAATGTTGGAATGAAGCAAATTCACTTTACCCTGAAGTTTGCACGCACAGCCCTCTGGATAAGCCTATCTGTGCAACATTCGGGGCAATTATATAGGATTGAGGTACAAATCTATTTATGCTTCAGAACGATTACCAGTAGCATCGCACGCATATTACCCTAACAAGCTTGAAAAAGTGCCTTGACCAATTCTTGACCAATTCTTGACCAGCTCTCGACCTTCTTTTCTCCGAGAGAAAGAGATACATTTTGAATCAAGAGCGGTTCCATAGAGAAATCGCTTGCGAGCATGCTCAAGCAGAAATAATTGTAACAAGCTTCACTGAAAGGAGCAAAACTATGTCACAAGAAAAGAAGCCTTCTTCCTCATGGAGTGGTTGGGTTTGGGGAGATCATCACTATGAGGTACCGTCAGTTCCCATGTGTAACACTAATACTGACGAGGGATGTTCACTAAAGCTTGTATATGAGTGTATGGTGAGTAACAGGAGTTTTGTTACCCCAACAAATGAGACGGGACCTGTTGTAAATGAGGGTACGACTACTATCCCCTACCTCGGTACAGTTGAGCACACCGTCAATCAAGAAGATTTTTCTGTTACCAACACCACGAGACCAGATCACTTACTCGACCCAGGTACAGTGGTTCGTCAGGTCCAAGAAATGCCGAATGGCGATGTGATAGTATTGACCACAGGCGATGGCAGTGGCCTCGTTCCAGGAGCTAATGTTGCTCTTTCCTCGTTTGTCTGGGGCGGGCCGAATGAGAAACTCCACCAGGAGGTGCAAGAAAATCTGGATAAAAAAGATAAGAAATAAGATACACATCTTCCAGGCTCTCTCACGAATGAACCAGTAGCGACTCTTGGAGAGCAGAGTGCGCGAAACGTGCATGCCCTGTTCGGATGGGAGAGGTTGGTGTTCTGAGCCATCAGGACCCGGCCTCTTACCCTACCCTTTTCGTCAGTTTCGCACTGAGAGGCCAGAAAGTTTTGACATTCAGCAGAAAGTATCTGCTGCCACGACTTTTCTGCTGCGAGTAGGCAGGCGCTCGATCAGCCTGAAAAGCCGGCTGGAAAGCGACCTGAATGTTCAACCATTTTTGCCCTCAAACTGGCAGAGTTGCCCCGAATAGTGCAGAGGTAGGCTCATCCAGAGGGCTGCGTGTGCAAATTTCAGGGCAAAATAATACAAAGGACATAACGCATACCTATGTCCAATGGGACGAGCTGAACCGCTTCCTGCGGGAATCGCCTATCCGGCTGCGGAGCCTGAGCGACACTATCGCCGCGCCCCGGATAGGGGTAATGTATTCACCTATGTTTACAGGTGTTCAAGTATCGAAAGACGCCCAGCAGGTCGTCAACGTCGTGCACAACGCCGGCCTGACGCAGCTCGTCGCGCGCCTCAAGCCAGTCATCGTGATCAAGGGCTAAACGAGAGCAAACAAAGAGGAGGGCAGAGGAAAACCTTCGGCTTTCCTCTGCCCCC
>DASVMX010000016.1:0-4519 GCA_036384215.1 Ktedonobacteraceae bacterium
GTGGCCATGGAAATCGGGTCGAAATTCGCCATTCGCGAAGGCGGGCGCACCGTTGGCGCGGGCGTCTGCACCAGAATCGACTAGCAGCGAGAAACCAGCGGCACGCGGACATGGCTTCAAATACAATATTGAAGCCATGCCCGGTGGGCGCGCCGCGGGGGTTGTAAAGGCTGTGCGCCGCGCGGGCGTTTGCCCAGACTGGCCGCGACAGTAGCTTGCCTGGCGGCGTTTTAATGGTAGAAGAGAGGTGTGGTTGTAACAAAATCGCATAGGGTTTTTGGGTAACTCACATTTGTAGCCCTTGTGAGGAAACCAGAAAACCTATATAATGCATAATGCTATTGATTACACCCCCACAATTGAGGAGTTAATAAAATTATGGCCAGTAAAGGTAAAGAGAATCGCATCGTCGCAATCCTGGCTTGTACCGAGTGCAAACAGCGCAACTATGCGACCTCAAAAAACAAAAAGAACAACCCGGAACGTCTCGAATTGAGAAAGTTCTGCCCAACCTGTCGCGTACACACGTCTCACCGTGAAACCAAATAAGGGGTAACTCCTATCCGATTTTGCGAAAGAAACGCCAGACGGCCAGGAGAGCTAACACAAACAGCGATCTAGCTGTTTGCAAAATCGGAATTTTGCAAAATCGGGATAAAGAGGGTAGCGCGGTCACTGCTCATTTACTGATCGAGAAAGGTTGAACGTGGCAAACAAAATGTCCGAGAAAAAGAAGAGCTCCGGCCAGAGCGAAATGGAAGAGCCAAAGGCGCAGGCCAGCGAAAAAGAGCTGAAAAGCGCCCGCGCATCCGCCCGTGCAGAACGGTCCGCTCGCGAAGAGCGCCAGAGCAAACCGGCGAGCAAGCCGGTGAAGCGCGACGCCCGGCCATCCCAGGCGCCCTCCAAGAAATCGGGCGGTTGGCGCAGCTGGAGGCCCGTGCGTTTTACGCGCGAGTCGTACCGCGAGTTGCGTTACAAAGTCACCTGGCCGACTTTCGTAGAGGCCCGGAATATGACATTGGTGGTGATCATCCTCTCGACGATCATCGGTCTGATTCTGGGTTTGCTGGACCAGGGGTTGCTCCAAGCTTTCAAGGCGATCACAGGCAAGTAGTGCGACCCAGGGAATAAATGAGGGGAATAGCTGTGGTTACTGAACATACCGATGAATCTGGGCAGCCGGAGCCTCGCAAGAGATCTGGGCCGGAGGCAGGAGAACCTGCCTGGTACGCGATCCACACTTATTCGGGCTACGAGAATAAGGTAAAGAATCACCTCGAAAAGCGCATCGCCTCGCTGGATATGCGCAATAAAATCTTTCGGATCATCGTGCCGATGGAAGAAGAGGTTGAGATCAAACAGGGCCAGCGGCGTACTGTGCAGCGCAAGACCTATCCTGGCTATGTGCTGGTGGAGATGGTTATGAGCGATGAAGCATGGTATGTTGTACGTAACACGCCTGGCGTCACCAGCTTTGTTGGCTCTGGCACACGCCCGGTGCCGCTGATGGAGGACGAGATTCGTTCGATCCTGAAGCAGGTCACGAAGGAGACAGAGAAACCGAAAGCCAAGGTCAGTTTCTCGAAAGGTCAGAGTGTGCGTGTGATTGATGGACCGTTCACCGAGTTTATCGGGACGGTCAGTGAAATTAACGTGGATCGACTCAAGGTTACCGTCCTGGTTTCATTCTTTGGTCGTGAAACGCCAGTCGTCCTGGATTTCCTCCAGGTCGAGAAAATCTAAGCTTTGTTCCGGTTTGGCGGGCGCTTTCAAGGCGCGTCTCGTCAAAGTGGAAAAGGCTCCGTGCTTGAGGAGTAGGATAAAACAATGGCAAAACGTGTCAAGGCTGTGGTAAAGCTACAAATCCCGGCGGGAAAGGCTAACCCGGCGCCGCCAATCGGTACCGCGCTTGGTCCGCAGGGTGTCAATATCATGGCATTTTGTAAGGAATATAACGAGCGCACTGCCGGCCAGGTGGGCATGGTCATCCCTGCCGAAATCACCATTTACGAAGACCGTTCGTTTACATTTATTACCAAGACGCCTCCTGTGCCAGACTTGCTGAAGAAAGCGGTCGGCATCGAAAAGGGTTCGGCGACGACGAATAAGGCGAAGGTCGGCCAGCTCGACCGCGCCAAGCTGCGCGAGATCGCTGAGCTGAAGATGAAAGACCTCAACGCGATCAGCATTGAAGGCGCTGAGAGCATGATCCTGGGGACGGCTCGCAGCATGGGAATCACGCTACAGGACTAAAGAAGCGTGAGTGCAGAGGGCGGTAAGCCTTCGCCGGGATCCGGGGTGTTCCCAGAAACCCTTTCTTTCTCCCTCGCCGCCTGAGGCGGCGAAATAACAAGCCCGCAAGTCACTGCGGTGAAATAGCCACAAGGAGGGCATTCAGAAACAATGGCAAAGCACGGTAAAAAATATCTGGAGGCTTTAAAGCTTGTCGAGCCCGAGAAGCTGTACGAGCCTGCGGAGGCAATCACACTCCTCAAGAAGATGAACTATGTCAAGTTCGATTCGACGCTTGAGATCCACATGAAGCTCGGGGTTGATCCCCGCCACGCGGACCAGATGGTGCGCGGCGTTGCGATGCTGCCGGCTGGCACTGGTAAAGAGATGAAGGTGCTGGTCTTCGCGCAAGGCGAGAAGGCCAACGAGGCGCAGGCGGCGGGCGCGGATTTCGTCGGATTGGACGACCTGATTAAACAGATTGAAGCCGACTGGCTCGGTTTTGACGTGGCCATCGCCACTCCCGATGTCATGGGTAAGGTCGGGCGCCTTGGTAAAAAGCTCGGTCCCCGCGGCTTGATGCCCAGCCCAAAAGCTGGTACAATCACCTTCGATGTCGCTCGCACAGTTCAGGATGTCAAGGCCGGTCGCGTCGAATTTAAAGTCGACCGCACTGCTCTGCTGCACATCCCCGCGGGCAAGATGTCCTTTAGCGAGGACGCACTGATGTCCAATGTTACTTCGGTGATGGACGCGGTTATGCGCGCCCGCCCGTCTGGTGCCAAAGGCACCTATGTCAAAAGCGTGGTGCTCTCTTCCACCATGTCGCCCAGTCTCCACCTGGATGTCTCGGTCGCGACCGCGTTGAAGCCCGCGTAAATTTGATTCACACCGGGGCGCAGCTCCAGTGCGTGAGCGGTTTGGTGCTCCCAATGGACATCAAACCCGATTGAGCAAAAATTCTTTTTTCTGACTTCTTGGAGTCAGGGAACCGAAGATAGCAAGTATGCCAGCAGGCATGTAAATGGTTTTCAAATGCGAAGGCCGGCTTGCCGAGGTCAGATGTTTCGTTTGTTGGCGTCCCTCAGAGAGGACGCGCCGGGCCTGTGTGCCCTGGCGCACTTGAGCCGGGCGCTGAACAACCACAGATGAACTCGCATGGTCTTCGGGAAAAACCGAAGACCATTTTTATTGGCGAGCGAGTCCGGGTGGCAAGCCTGGCGGCGCTCGCGGCGGACTTCAAGGCCGCCGCTCCATACACATCATTGGGAAAGGAGAAAGTGCGAGATGCCTACACAGGCCAAGTCCGATAAAATCGTGGAATTGACCGACAAGCTCAGCCGCTCGACCGTCGCCATTCTGGTGCAGACGCAGGGCTTGAAGGTCAAGGATATGAACGAACTGCGCGCGAAAATGCGCGCGGCCAACGTGGAATTCCAGATCGCCAAGAACACGCTGCTGCGCATTGCCTCAGAGCGGAGCAACATGAGCGATCTGGACATCAGCATCTTCAACGGCCAGACCGCGGTAGCGTTCGGCTATGAGGATGAAGTTGCCACAGCCAAAGTCGTCAACGATTATGTGCAGACCTCGAAGATTGCCGTGCTCAAGTCCGGCATTCTCGGCGGGCGCGCCCTCTCTGCCAAGCAGGTCGAGAGTCTGGCCAAGATCCCTGGTGGAAAAAACCAGATCAAGGCCCAGGTGGTGGGAACCGTTCAGGGTCCGGCTGCCAGCCTCGTTGGTTTGTTTAACGCGCCTTTGCGCGATCTTGCTTACGTCATTCAGGCGCGCGCCGAGCAGTTACAGAGCGGCAGCGCGGAGTAAAAGTAATTTAACAACACATTCATTTGTGGGAGGAACTATCCATGTCCGTACAGACCATCATCGACGATATCGAAAAGTTGAACGTTCTTGAGCTGGTTGAGCTCTCCAAGACCTTGCAGGAGAAATGGGGCGTCAGCGCCGCTCCCGTCGCCGCTGCCGGCCCGGCTGTCGCCGTCGAGGCCGCCCCTGCCGCCATGGTAGAAGAGCAGACCGAGTTCGACGCCATCCTCAGCGATGTCGGCGCCGAGAAGATCAAGGTTATCAAAGTCGTGCGCGAACTCACCGGCCTTGGCCTGAAAGAGGCCAAAGAGGTCGTCGATGGCGCTCCCAAAGCGGTCAAAGAGGCTGTCTCCAAAGAAGAGGCTCAGAAAATCGCCGACGAGCTGGCCAAAGTTGGCGCGAAAGTCACCATTAAGTAGTTTTATGATTGTTGGGAATGTGGGGCAAGGTGCCCACGGGCACC
>DASVMX010000017.1:0-14650 GCA_036384215.1 Ktedonobacteraceae bacterium
CCGGTCTGCTCCACATCTTCTCATAAAGGAGAGCACAGAACTTCATTTCTCGATCAGTGCCACTGCCTGGCAGGCAATACCTTCTCTGCGGCCAGCAAAGCCCAGGCCGTCGGTAGTGGTGGCTTTGACGCTGACCTGGTCGATCTCCAGGCGCAGGCGCTCCGCGAGGTGAGCGCGCATAGCCTGAATGTGCGGCCCCATGCGTGGCTGTTCTGCGATGATCATGGTGTCGATATTGCTGATCCGCCAACCATGTTGACATAATAAATCAAAGGTGTAATCGAGGAAGACGGTGCTGGGCTGATCTTTCCAGCGGGGATCGCTGGAGGGAAAGTGCTGGCCGATATCGCCCAGGGCTGCCGCGCCCAGGAGGGCATTCACGACCGCGTGAAGCACAACATCAGCGTCAGAATGACCCACCAGGCCGAATTCGTGGGGAATAGTTACGCCACCCAGAATCAGCGGGCGATTGGGAGCGAGGGCGTGAACGTCATAAGCATTGCCAATACGGATGGTCATAAATTTTTAGATCCTTGAATGAGTGCTTCCGCAAGCAGTAAATCTTCTTGCGTGGTGATTTTCAGGTTAGTATAGGAGCCAGGAAAGATGGCCACGGGATGGCCGAGGCGTTCGAGCAGGGCGGCGTCGTCCGTGGCTTCATTCTCGGCCAGTTCGCTATGGTGAGCCTGGTGAATGAGGGGGAACGCGAAGACCTGCGGGGTCTGCACTGCCCAGAGCAAGGAGCGCCGCGGGGTAGCCTGGATGATGCCATTGTGTACCTGTTTGATGGTGTCCTTGACTGGCACTGCCGCCACCGCTGCCTGGTGCTCCTGAGCGGCCCGTAAACCGGCCTCGATAATCTCGCCAGTCACAAGGGGCCTGGCTCCGTCGTGAATCATCACCCAGCGCGTCTCAGGCACGAATTCGGCAAGGTGGTCCAGACCCGCGCGTACAGAATCCTGGCGGCGCGTACCTCCGGCGACAATTCCGCTGACCTGGGACCAGCCTTCTTGCTGGCAGAGTTCTCTGGCTTCAGCCAGGCGTTCGGCGTTGAGCACCAGGACAATGCTCGCGATCAGCGGCAAGGAGGCGAACGCGTCGATGGTGCGCGCCAGGGTGACGCGCCCCGCCAGGGGGGTCCAGAGCTTATCGCGGCCTCCCATGCGCCGACTGGAACCGGCTGCGACGATGACTACTGCGGCTTGTTCTTGCATACTGGCTTAGTACTGTTTCTGACGAGTGGATGATTGCGAAGAGGGAGATTGCGCCTGTACGCTGGTGCTGCTGTTCGACGCTGGCTGTTTGGGGTGCGCGAAAATCATGCGCCCGGCCACGGTCTGTAGCACGCGGGTGACATTGACCTCGATGGTCGAGTTCATGTACTGGCGCCCGCCTTCGACGACGATCATGGTGCCATCGTCCAGGTAGCCCACGCCCTGGCCCAGCTCTTTGCCGTCCTGCATGATCTTAATGAACAGATCTTCTCCGGGTAGCAGCACAGGCTTGACCGCGTTGGCCAGTTCGTTGATATTCAAGACCTTTACGCCCTGGAGTTCCGCGACGCGGTTGAGGTTGAAATCGTTGGTAATGATCGGGCAGTGAAGCTGGCGGGCCAACTGCACCAGTTTGCCATCTACCTCATTGACGCCCTCGATATTGGCGTCGGTGATCTCAATCGGCACAGTGGCGTCTTTTTGCAGGCGGTTGAGCATTTCCAGCCCGCGGCGGCCACGATTGCGGCGCATAGTATCCGCCGAGTCCGCGATGCGCTGCAATTCATCCAGCACGAAACGCGGCACCACCAGCGCGCCAGAGATAAAGCCAGTCTGGCTGATGTCCGCGATGCGCCCGTCGATGATCGCGCTGGTGTCCAGCAAGATCTGTGTGACCGGCAGGATCTGCGGTGGCCCGCTGGCCAGCTTCTCTTTGTCTTTGCCGCGCTCTTTCTCGCGCTCGCGCTCCTCGTCGCGCTCGCGCTCGCGTTCGCGTGCCCGGCGACTGAAACTAAAGATGCTCTGGAAGAGGTGCGCGAAATCGTTCTTGCGCTGGACCGCCAGCGTGACGCCCAAAAAGCAGGAGATGATCATCGCGGTCAGCGAAAGGATATTTCCCAGGTAGCGGGGCAACGTCGACAACAGCGCGAACGGAATAATTGCGATAATCAACCCGATCAGCAGACCTACCACCGCGGCCAGCAGATCGCTGGCGGAACTCTCGCGCATCCAACGGTATGGCACCACAGTAAGATACGGACTAATAATCAACCCGAGCAGAGCCGCGCCGCCCGCGATTCCCGCGGCCCACCACAGAGCCGGCTCGGGAAACGTAGCGCGATCCAGAAAGTATATTAAAACGACGATAGCAATGGCTACCAAAGCCCCAACTAGCCGGGAAATGGTTTTAACAGACATCCCTTCATCCTCCAGAAAAGTACGAGACGCGTACCTGTAGGGGCTACGTGCGCGGCTGTTTTGTGGCTGATCTCGTGAATGATGACAAGAAAATGATAAGAGCGAGTAGAAAACGCTACAACCACTTTATTGTACAGTTTGTACCATCAGCCTTGCATGTACCCGTTAAGTCGTCAAAAGTTACTATGTCGAATGTGGAGTATACAACGAATTGGTCCAGGAATCAATATCCTGGTTTTCTGGGGGTGCGACTCACCTTGTTGCAAACGGGGCTGCTGAGCACACCGGACGCGCCGGTCCTGTGCTGCATCGGCGGCACCTCCTTTCCGTTTTGGCCCTAAAGAACGCGGCCTGGCGTTCGCCAAAACGGAATACGGAGTTTCGTCAGAGCCTCCACTCTGACAACTGCCCACGGCTGCACCGCAGCCGCGCCTCCGGTGTGGGCCCGATGGCAAAAAGGTGAGTTGCACCCGTTTTCTGGCATCTGATGATTGGCAGAACCTGGTCGAAAATGAGCACCTCCTCATCAGTTAGAGAGAAACAATTTTCCACCTCTGTCTACTAGTGTAACGCAACTTCCAGGGCTACCGCAAGTGAAGAAGACGCGAAAACATGGAAGTCTTCAGGGAGCCCGGAGGTTTCTAATTCCGCTTTGATTGTTGCGCCTCCACCCGCTTTGGGGACGATGCAGCGCTTGAAACCCAGCTTCGCTGCTTCACGCACGCGTAAACCCAGCCTGCTGACCGGGCGTAATTCACCCGATAGTCCTACTTCGCCGATCAGGGCCATATCGGGCGGAATGCGTTTTTCGCGATAGCTGGATGCGATGGCTGCCGCGACCCCGAGGTCGATGGCCGGCTCTTCCAGGCTAAAGCCGCCGACGACGTTGACATAGACATCATGGCTGCCAACCGCCATGCCGACGCGTTTGGTTAGAACGGCCAGGAGCATCAACAGGCGGCTGTACTCGATCCCGTTGGTGGTACAGCGCGGGTTGCCGAAATTGGTTGGCGTGGCCAGGGCCTGCACCTCTACCAGCAGGGGACGCGTGCCCTCCATGCTGACCACCACCGCGCAGCCGTTCGCGCCCGTTGAGCGGTCGGCCAGGAAGATGGCCGAGGGATTGGGCACCTCTGCCATGCCATCGCCGAGCATCTCGAAGACGCCCACTTCATGCGTGGCGCCGAAGCGGTTTTTCACGCCGCGCAGCAGCCGGTAGGTGTGATAGCGCTCGCCTTCTAAATAGAGAACGGCGTCGGCGATATGTTCTAGCGCCTTGGGTCCGGCGACGGTGCCTTCTTTGGTGACGTGGCCGACGATGAAGATGGGTGTCAGCGAATTCTTGGCGAGCTGCATCAATTGGAGAGTACATTCGCGCACCTGGCTGATGCTGCCGGGCGCGGAGGTCAGGTTGTTGGAAAGCACGGTCTGAATCGAGTCTACGATGGCCATGGCGGGCTTCAAACGATACACCGCCTCGGCTATGACTTCCAGGTCCGTCGAGGCCAGCAGATAGAGCTGCTCGCCGCGAATGTCCAGGCGTTCAGCGCGCATCTTGACCTGCTCAATCGATTCTTCGCCAGAGACATAGAGCACCGCGCCGGTCGATTCCGCGATCTTGCCCGCGACCTGCAACAGCAAGGTTGATTTCCCGATACCAGGCTCCCCGCCGACCAGGATTAGCGAACCTGTGACCAGGCCGCCGCCCAGCACGCGGTCCATCTCTGGATACCCCACGGAGACGCGCTCCTGAGAAAGTGGTTGAATAGCAGGCAGCGCTACAGGCAACTGGGTACCCTGTGCGATACTCGTTCTGCCAGTCGCGACGGTAGGCCGGCGTGGCTGGGACGTGCTTGATGGCTGCTCCACTGTTTCTACCAGCGTGTTCCACGCGCCGCAGTCCGGGCACTTGCCCACCCACTTGTTCTGTTCGCCCCCACACTGCTGGCAGATATATTTTGTGCGTAATTTGGCCATAAGTAATTGCTCTTCAATCCGTTGTTTTAGCTGGTTAATAGATCAGATGAGTAGCACACCGCTTGCCCGCTTCGTTGTTTTTCACGCAAATAGACGAAATGATAGCTGAGATAAATGCCCTGAGAAGACATGTGGGGTGCGACTTGCGCACCCCACATGTTTGCTTATATCAGCGTTAGCCCTGCGACAGATCCCCGCCGGAGCCATCGCTTCCGCCAGCCGAGAGGGCCGCTTCTGGCGGCGTCGGAGGCGGCAACTGCTCGATGCGGTTACGCACCTGCAGGTGTAGCTCGTTGTCGATGACCTGTGCCTCAACCAGATCGCCAGGATGGTAGGTGCCTTGCAGCAATCCTTCCGCCAGCGGATCTTCGACCAGGCGTTGGATGGTCCGGCGCAGCGGGCGGGCGCCCATCTGCGAGTCAAAGCCTTTTTCGATCAGGAAGTCCTTCGCCACCTGCGGCACGACCAGCTCCAGTTGCTGTTCCGTCAACTGCGTGCGCACGCGCTTGAGCAGGAGTTCGACGATGGAGTGCATCTCCTCCATCCGCAGGGAGTGGAAGACGATCACCTCGTCGATACGGTTCAGGAACTCGGGCTTGAAGGTGTTCTTCAGTTCGCCCAGCACCTTGTCCTTCATGGCTTCGTACTCGGCCTGGTTGGCTTTGGCCCGGTCTTTCGACTGCCGGAAGCCAATCGAAGCCTCTTTGTTCAAGAGCTGCGCGCCCACGTTCGAGGTCATGATGACCACGGTGTTACGGAAGTCCACCGTGCGGCCCTTGGCGTCGGTCAATTTGCCGTCTTCCAGGATCTGGAGCAGCATATTGAAGACATCCGGGTGGGCCTTCTCAATTTCATCGAGCAGGATCACGCTGTACGATTTGCGGCGCACCGCCTCGGTGAGCTGACCGCCTTCTTCGTACCCGACATATCCGGGAGGAGCACCCACCAGGCGAGCCGCCGCGTGGCGCTCCATGAACTCTGACATGTCGATCTTGATCAGGGCTTCCTCGCTGCCGAACATAAATTCCGCCAGCGTTTTTGCCAGTTCGGTTTTACCGACACCGGTGGGGCCCATGAAGATGAAGGAGCCAATCGGGCGCTTGGGATCTTTCAGGCCTGCGCGTGCGCGGCGGACCGCGCGCGCGATCTTTTCGATGGCCTCGTTTTGACCGATCACGCGAGCGTGCAGGGCCTCTTCCATCTGGAGCAGGCGCTGGGACTCTTCTTGCGCGATTCGCATCACGGGGATGCCGGTCCACATTGAGACAATCTGCGCGATCTCTTCTTCACCGACCGAAGGTTTCTCGCTGCCGCGCTCGCGGTGCCAGCCGGACTCCAGCTTGGCGATGCGGTCGCGCAGTTTGACCTCGCGGTCGCGCAACTCAGCCGCCAGCTCGTACTCCTGCTGCTGGATGGCCTGCTCTTTTTCGCGCAGGACCGACTCCAGACCCTTCATGGCTTCTTTGAGGTTCAAAGGAGCCAGTGAATTTTGCATGCGTACGCGGCTGGATGCCTCGTCGATCAGGTCGATTGCTTTATCGGGCATAAAGCGGTCGGTGATATAGCGGCTGGCCATCTCGGTCGCGGCTTTGAGAGCCTCGTCCGTAATGGTCAGGCGGTGGTGCTGCTCGTAGCGCTCACGGATACCCTTGAGGATCTCCAGGGTCTCCTCAATCGTTGGTTCGCGCACAATCACTTCCTGGAAGCGCCGCTGTAGAGCCGCGTCGCGTTCGATGTACTTGCGGTACTCGTCCAGGGTGGTCGCGCCGATGCACTGCAGTTCACCACGGGCCAGGGCCGGTTTGAGGATATTCGCAGCGTCAACCGCGCCTTCAGCCGCGCCCGCGCCCACCAGCGTGTGGACCTCATCGATAAAGATGATGCAGTCGCGACTGCTGCGGATCTCCTCGATAATTTTCTTCAGGCGTTCTTCAAACTCACCGCGGTACTTTGTGCCAGCGACCAGAGAGCCGACATCCAGGGTGAGCAGGCGTTTGCCCACCAGGGTTTCGGGAACCTCGCCAGCGATCAGGCGCTGAGCCAGTCCTTCGACAATGGCCGTTTTACCCACGCCAGGTTCGCCGATCAGTGCCGGGTTGTTCTTATTGCGCCGGGACAGAATCTGGATTACGCGCTCGATCTCTTGATGGCGTCCAATGACCGGGTCGAGTGTTCCGGCACGCGCCGCCGCCGTTAAATCGATACCCATCTGGTCGATTGTCGGGGTCTTCGAGTGCTTGGCGTCGCGCTCGTGCGGGGAACCAGACTGGCTGAGCACCTGAATGGTCTGCGTGCGTACCTTCTCCAGGTTCACACCCAGGCTTTCCAGCACGCCAGCCGCGATGCCTTCGCCTTCGCGCACCAGACCGAGCAGGAGATGCTCTGTCCCAATATAGTGATGATTCAGGCGCCGGGCCTCGTCTACAGCGAGCTCGATCACCTTTTTGGCACGGGGGGTCAGGCCAATTTCACCGAGCACAATCCGATCCCCGCGGCCAATAATAAATTCCACGGCGCTACGAACCTTATTCAGTTCAACGCCAAGATTACTTAACACTTTTGCCGCAACGCCTTCGCCTTCGCGCACGAGACCAAGCAAGAGATGCTCCGTCCCGATGTAATTGTGCTGGAAGCGTTGTGCCTCTTCTTGAGCCAGGCTCAGAACTTTCCGTGCCCGCTCTGTGAACTTATCAAACCTATCTCTATCGTTCACCTGTTTTCACCCCCCTTTCAGTTGCAGAGGGTGGAACCGAGCCCTCTGTGATGCCCAGGTAAACTGCGCATTTCATCATACAACACCCTCTATATCGCGTCAAGGATAGCATGTGCCCTCCCTCTCTCGATATCCATTCATTCTGCAATGAATGCATCCCTAGAAACAACCGACCCCCCGCCTGACAGAGAGCGAGCAAGCGCTCTGTCAGGATAAGGAGGGTCTAACAATCGTTTGTTCATGTTCAGTGAGCATATATCTGATGAGCAATGAATGGTGATGCAGCTATGCCTCCTACCATAGTTCACTGTAGCAGTATCGCGTACATTCCTCAAAATTGATTGGGTTTGGACGATATCCCTTATCCATTTACGTTGTCCTTAGCAAGAGTATATCACTCAGATATTGGGAGTAGCAAGATATCTGCTGGCGAAAGTTGGAACTTTCTGAAAGAATGAGAAAATTTCATATGCTCTTGAGGGCAAGCTGAAACGAACGAGGCACCGCCAGGCGGTGCCTCGTTCGTTTCAGCTTGCCCTCAAGAGCATATGAAATTTTCTTTAGTTTTCGCTGCCCTCGGGTTCGTCTTTCGAGCGCTGGCGAGCAGCCGCGCGGAAGGCTTCCGCCATGGCCGTGGTCTCGCCTTCGTCGCTAACCGAGAGGTTGTTGAAGAGCGGATTCTCGCTGGAGCGATCTCCGCGCTCGCGGCGCTCGCGGCGTGATTCGCGCTCCGCTGGAGTTCCCTCTGTGTGGGAGACATCCTCCAGCGAAATCATGACTTTCTCGCTGGCGGCTTTCTCCGGGGTTATTTCCCCATCGGAGGCAGCGGTCTCGGCGGCGGGCTTTTCCGCGTCCATCTCGTCAGCCTGGCGCAGGCTCAGGCCGAGGCGGCGGCGCTCCGCGTCAATGCGCAGGATGCGCAGTTGCAACTGCTGGCCCTCGTGGAGATTGGCCTTGGGGTCCATGCCGGGAGTCAGCTCGGACTGATGGATCAGACCCTCGATGCCATCCTCAATGCGCGCGAAGGCGCCAAAGGGGGCAATCTTAGTCACCACGCCTGTCACCACCTGGCCGGGGGTGTAGCGCTGCTCCACCGTGGTCCAGGGATCGACCTCCGCGCGTTTGATCGAGAGCGCGATCTTCTTCTTGTCCTTGTCGACGCTCAGCACCTGAACTTCGACCTCCTGGCCGACTTTCAGCACCTCGCTGGGATGATTCACGCGGCTCCAGGCGAGCTGGCTGATGTGGACCAGTCCGTCCGCGCCACCCAGATCGACGAAGGCGCCGAAGTTGGCCAGATTGCTGACCACGCCACGGCGAACCTCGTTGGGCTTCAACTCGTCCAGCAACTCCTCGCGGCGGCGCTGGCGCCATTCCTGGACCGCCAGCCGCTCCGATAGGATCAGACGGTTGCGCGCGCGGTTGATCTCAATGATCTTGAGTTGCAGCTCTTTGTCTTTCATGCTCTGCAACTTGGCCGCCGTCTCCTGGTTATCGCCGCCGGCTGCCACCTCTTCGCGCTTCAGATTCAAGATCTGCGAAATAGGCACAAAGCCGCGAATCCCGGAGACATCGACAATCAGGCCGCCCTTGTTATAATCGATGACTTTCGCCTTGAGCAGCTCTCCACTCTTGTACTGCTCTTCAGCAATGCGCCACTGGCGCTCCGCGTTCGCCCGCTTGAGTGAGAGCAACGCGTGACCGTCAGGGGTCTCGGGCTGGATCACATAGACCAGCACTTTGTCGTTGAGGTGCAACTGGTCGAATGCCCAGTCCCCTGTCGCTGGCAGCTCTTTGGTGGAAAGGACGCCCTCCGACTTGAGACCAATATCAACCAGAATTTCATCCTGGTCAATACGCACGATTACGCCATCGACTACATCGCCGCGCTTGATATTGATGGGTGTTGTGGATGACTCTAGCAATGCTGCCATCTCATTGAAGTCTTCCACCTCATCCGGGTTCGTGTGGTTTCGCCCTTCCTGATCTTTTCCTTCAAACATCGTCTGTACCCGTCCGCTTGTTAGATTTGCCGCTGGCATTGTCGAAAGGTCGCCGTGCTTTTTTGCTTGCATGGGTGAGTTACTCCCTTCGATCCACGGTGTGCGCCAGCCCCTCAGACGGCCCTACTGTATCGGGTGGACTCGCTCTTCGCCTGGCTGCTTGCTTGCCTCGCGAAGACGACGTTGCTTGCGTTCACCGGAAACAGGGGATGCGTCATATGGACATAGGCATATCGGAGGAGGTGGTTCAGGCTGCTCTTGTCTTCTTCGCCAGAAATGCATCTAACAGGCAATATTTTTTGCCCTGGAGAACGGTCATACGAAACAACGCTCGCAGACAGGTAACCCGTGTCACGGACACAATAAGAGCCTGAGCACAGTATACCCCCACTCGATGCTTTAATTATACCAAAAGAGCCCCGTGAATGCAAGACAATCTTCAACCATTTCGCCAATCTGCTCCGATGTGTATTTTTCTGCCATATTGTATCACAGGCTTGCAAAAGATACCACCCAACCAGCCAGGCTTTTTCTTACGAGGCAAGCTCAGGTTTGAGGAGGAAATTGGAGCGCATCCGGGCGATGCAATTTCCTCCTCAAACACGAGCTTGCCTCGTGGGATTTTTGAGAGGTAGGGTTTATGTTACAATGGGAACATGGATCTACAAGATATTTCTCAGGTGCTTTCTGTATTGCGCGCGCGTTTGCAGGAGCCAGAGGCTGCGCCAGCGCTGGTAGATGTGCTGGAAGGTGAGCGGCCAGACGCTCGCAAGTCCGCGGTGCTGCTCGCGCTTTTTGAGCGGGATAGCGCGACACACCTGGCCTTTATCCGCCGGGCTGCCACCTTGCGCGCCCACAGCGGCGAAATCGCTTTTCCCGGTGGTTCCTATGATTCAGAAGACAGTTCCTTGGTCGCGACCGCCCTGCGCGAGGCCTTTGAAGAGATCGCCCTGGAGCCGGCGCGCGTTGAAGTGCTAGGCGTGCTCTCGCCGGTTTTTACCGTCGTCAGCAACTTTCTGATTCTGCCCGTTGTCGCCCACCTTCCTTCTGGTCCCGGCCCACTCGTCGCGTCCGCTGACGAAGTCGCTGAAGTCCTGCTCCTCCCCCTTCACGACCTCGCCGATCCCGCCATCGCCCATACCGAAACCTGGAGCAACGGAGGACGCACCCGCCAGATCTACTTCTTCGACTACGCCTCCCTCCGCATCTGGGGCGCCACTGGACGCATCCTCTCCAACCTTATCTCCCTCTTACAGACATCCTGAATTTTTCTCTGGTAAACTGTTCCACCCCACCCCTGAGTTAAAGAAAAGGTTGAGTTTGTGAATGGGCCGCACAGCGCCCATTCACAAACTCAACCTTTTCTTTAACTCAGGGGTGGGGTGTGGGGAAAAGTGCTTGCACATTTTGCAAAATGTGGCCAATAAGTCATGAATCCTTGATTCCTGCGTATTCCTGGATACAATAAGAATGAACACAAGACTCCTGCTTGGTGGTCCTTCTGTAGAGCGTTCCTGTAGATTGTTCTTTGTGCTGTGTCTGGCCTGCCGGTCCCTATGAGGGAGAAATGCTGTGACGTTGCCAACACCTGATGCTCAATCTCCAAAGTCTCTGTCTTCACAAGCCCGCCCGGCTTTTGCCGCCCGCTCGATTCCCGCTGGCTTTGCTTCGCCTGCTACCCCTGTCATAGCCCCAACCCCTGCTTCTTTTCCCCTTGCGAAGACGGATTCTTCCTCGGCTGCGCCTGATTTTTCTCATTCCTGGGATCTAGCTACTGGAGGCTTCAAAACCCTGACTGCGAAACGAACGTTGCCACCTCCCCAGCAGAGGCGTGGTCCGATCACCCCCACGCCCGAGACTGCCCCTTCACGCAGCTATATGTTTCCGCTGGTGCTGCTTGCCTGCATTGTGGTGATGCTGGTGAGTGGAGGCGTGGTGTTGTTCATGATGCTCCAGCCATAAGACAAATAACAACCTGTTTCTACAATCTATTAGCCGCTCTTCTCCGCGCCCGCTGCCGGGATGCCGTGCAGTTCTTCGGCGTGTTGGACTGCTTTGACTATCGCGCGTGCCAGCACGGTGGCCGCGGCTGCTCCCAGCATACTGGTCTGGAGAGCCGCGTTGTCCCGGTTGCTCTGGCGGTTTGCGCGCGCTCCCAGCGCCAGGGCGAAGACGGTATCACCATCAAACATGGTATGCGCGGGCCGCAAGGTCTGTGCCAGTCCATTGTGCGCCATCTGCGCGACTTTGCTGGCCTCTTCTTTGCTTAACGCGGCATTGGTGGCCACGACAGCGATGGTAGTGTTTCCTACGGGATTGATGGTGCCAGCGGAAGCGTTGGAAGCGAAGGGATTGGCGAAAATAGAGCCTCCCAGCGGATTGCGCGCGCCCGCGATCATCTGCTGCGTGGTGGGATCAATCACGTCTCCCGCGGAATTGACGGCTACGATGGCGCCGATCACGATCTCCGCGTTGACCTGCATGCTGGCCGAGCCGAGGCCGCCTTTCATCATAAAGGCCGGTCCTGCCATTTTGCCCACAGTACCCCCGGTACCGGCCCCCACGTTGCCTTGAGGTGTGCCTTCGCTCGTGGCCTGCTGACAGGCGCGATAGCCCGCCGCGGCATCTGGTCGCACACTGGCAGATCCAAAAGCAAGATCGAAAATGGCCGCTGCGGGCACAATCGGCACGCGTGCAACTCCGGTGTCGTAGCCTTGCTCGTGCTCCTCCAGGTAGCGCATCACCCCGCTGGCGGCATCCAGTCCAAAGGCGCTGCCCCCGGTCAGTACGACCGCGTGCACCTCTTCTACCATGTGCAGCGGCTGCAACACATCCGTCTCCCGCGTCGCTGGCGCTCCCCCGCGCACATCAACTCCGCCTACCGCTGGTGTCTCACACAAAATAACCGTACACCCCGTCCCCGCCTCCAGATCCGTGTCATGCCCCACGCGAATGCCGGGCACATCAGTAATATCATCACGCATAACACCTGCTCCTTTTTCATAACGGCGATGAAAATTTAAACTGCTTCTTCTTTTATATCACCAAACAGGCAGCTCTGCGTATGGGCATAACTTAATCGCGGGCTTTGACTGATTAGTAGAAGATCCGCCAGGTGAAAACTCTACTTTATGTGCTATCATTTTTATTAGGTAAGCTGGAAGCAGGCGCTCAGATAGTTGATGAACGTGAGTGAGTCGCCATAATAGATCAGGTCAATGGAGGTGTCGAAGACTCTACAGAGTGTTTTGATCGCGTAGCCACCTAAGCCGCTGGAGTATGGGCAGCAGCAAGCTTGCCTCGCTGCTGCCCGCCTGTAGAGACGATGCTATGAACTTTGATGAATAAATCAGGAGAATCTCGCGAGAAGCAAGGCGATGCTTGCCTTCGCCTTGCTCACAGTACCCCGATTTCTTTGTCAATGTTTATGCCATCGTCTTGCTTCTCGCCTGTTCTGTCTCTTAAATCGCTCTGCGCAGCCGCGCCACGGCCTGTTCGACACTTTCTTTTTTGTTGTAGACCGCAGAGCCGGCGACGAGCAGGTTGGCGCCAGCCTGGACGACCAGGGGCGCGGTCTGTTCTTGGATGCCGCCATCGACTTCTAGATCACATTGAAAGCCGTTGTCGTTGATGATCTGGCGCGCCAGGCGGATCTTGGGCAGGGTTTCGGGAATGAAGTCCTGGCCGCCGAAGCCGGGGTTGACGGTCATGATCAAAAGTTGATCGAGCAGGGGAAAGATGTTTTCCAGCAGGAAAACGGGCGTGGAGGGATTGAGGGCCACGCCGGCTTTCTTGCCGCTGCGTTTGATCTGCTGAATGACGCGATGCAGGTGCGGGCAGACCTCCTGGTGAACGATGATGACGTCCGCGCCCGCCTGGGCGAATGCTTCGATGAAGTCCTGGGGATTGGTGATCATAAGATGAGCCTCCAGCGGGAGGTGTGTGACGCCCCGCACGGCTGCGACGATCCCCGGACCCATGGTGATGTTGGGGACAAAATGCCCATCCATGACATCGATCTGAATGCGCTCTGTCCCGGCTGCTTCGACCTCGCGCACCTGTTCGCCCAGGCGCGTGAAATCCGCAGACAGTATTGATGGAACTAAACCAACCATAAAAACCTTCTTAATCCTATTGCAGATGATGAATTTGTTGCGCGATGGCGGTGTCGAGCATCCAGACGACCTCGCCCCTGGCCTGGCGCGCAATGCCCTGCGTGGGGTATTCTTCGGGATTGTCGGCCCCTTCCAGGACTTCGTGCAGCGCCTCGGCTTTGTCCGCGCCAGTGGCCAGGAAGAGGATATGGCGCGCGGCTTCGAGCAGCGGCGGCGTGAAGGTCAGGCGATCCGGGGGCGGCTTGGGCACGTTGACGGCTATGATCAGGCGTTTCTCTTCGCGCAGGGAGGGCTGGTGTGGGAAGAGAGAGGCGGTATGCGCTTCCGGTCCCATGCCCAGTTGAATCAGGTCGAAGGCAGGCACGTCGCCGCCCAGGAGTTTGCGGATCTCGGCCTCGTAGTCAGCCGCAGCTTTGTCGCGGTCGGGCCGCTCGGCTGGCATGCGGTGAATCTGGTCCGGGCGCAGATTGAGCCTGCTCAACAGGCTCTCTTGCGCCAGGCGATAGTTGCTCTGCGGATCATCGGGCGGCACGCAGCGTTCATCGCTCCAGAAGAAGTGGACCGCGCTCCAGTCAATCTGGCTGCGGTAGGGTTCATTGACCAGCAAGGCATACATCTTGCCTGGCGTGGTGCCGCCCGAGAGGGCGAAGGTGAATTTGCCTCGTGTGGCGATGGCCTCGCGCGCCACGCGCATAGTGTAATTTGCCGCTTCGCGGCTGATGGTATCGATATCAGGATAAATAGCAATTTGCATCTCTTATTTGTTCCTTCCTCACTTTGGTACCCCACCCAGAAATTGTTCTAATTCGTGCAGGGCCTGCTCAAAGAACTGGTCGTGCACGGTGATCTCCAGCTCGTTGTGCAGGAGTTCGCTTTCTTTCTGCCTGTCCGGGAGATTCACGGTACGTATAGGGCGCGTTGTCTCGACGGATTCGACCGAGGTCTGGACATGGGTGTAGTCGGGATCGCGTTTGATAGTGAAGATCACGCGCCGGTTCTCGATTGCGCAGGTCAGGCGGACCAGGTAGATCGAGCCAAGGAGCAGGTCCGCGTGCTCGCGGGGCCGGATCTGGAGCAGCGCCTGGCGGTCGCCGGAAGGAAGGTCTAGCAGCCACTGGTAACTACCACCGGCGCTTTCGCGCAGATTTTTCTCGCTGTCAGGAACCAGCGTGAGATCCAGGCTGGATTTGAGCCAGCCAGCCAGCAGGAGGGCTGCGTTCGGATTGGGTGCGGTTTCCCCCAGATCCTCTAGCAGGAGGGCCGCGGTTGGCCTGGGCGCGGTTTTGTCGCCTCTGGCCTGGCTCGCGCCCGCCTGTGGAGCAACGGCGTGCTCGATTTCAACGAGTTCTATCCCATCCAGGAAAGGCAGGTATTCAGGTCCGTCAAAAAACTGCGCGACTAGTTGCCGCCAGAGGGTCAGCCGGCCCCAGT
>DASVMX010000018.1:0-20115 GCA_036384215.1 Ktedonobacteraceae bacterium
TGTGCTTTATATATGCTACATCCCCGCGCAGTGAGATATTTGCACTCACCGCTACTGTACTTACAATTGTTGTACCAATTCGGTCCGTCAGCGCATGGATCAGGTGGTTTGCTGTCCTTGACGCAGTTGCCATTCGACCAATATGTGCCAGATGGACAAGGCTTGGTATGTGGGCCACAGTTATCCTGATCGGGTGTACACGGTAAGGCTCTCTGCCCAGTTGGGTCTGTCTTCGTCTCCGGGTTGCCACCAACATACAGGTACGGACTCATTCCTTGTGCGTTACCCTGCTTGGTATCCAGCGACAGGAACGCTCCTACTACTGGATCATAGAACCGCATGTTGTAGTAGTCCAGGCCGGTGAGACTGTCGCGGAGTTGGCCGGTGTAGCCTTTGGGGGTGCCGATGGTGCCCACGCCGTAGCGCTGGTTGCCATAGGGACCAAAGGTCTGTTCGCCAATGACAGCGCTGGGAGTAAGGCTGAGTAGCACACTACCTTGTGCGTCTGTCATATTGAACACCGTAGTGCTGCCATTGTATTCACCGATCAGGTGGCCGGCCACGCTGTAGTAATCGGTCTGCCCGGTGAAGTTGCCCACACCGGTATAGGTCAGGTCTTGCAGACCATAGGCATACACGGTAAGCGTGGTGGAGCTGCCGCTGGTCGAGCGTTTGAGGATACGCTGGCCAGAGCCATCGTAGACATACTGCTCCTGCCCGTTGCTCGCGCTGTAGTTGGTGAGCCGATTCAGCGCGTCGTAGGAAAGGGTGGCAGCAATATTGTTAAACGTGCGCGTGGCGACGTTGCCCCAGGGATCGTAGGTGGCGCTGTAGACGGCTCCCGTCAGGTTGGAGCAAGTGGCACCTAACGCGTACAGACCCGTCAACTGGTGCGGGTGGCTGCTGTCACAGTAGAGGTACTCCTGCGCGTAGCCCGAGCCGTTGGCCGGTCCCTGCCAGATCTGGCCCAGGTTGGTGTACTGATATGGGGCGGTATAGCCCGCGCCAGTCAGACCGCTGGAGAGCGTACCGGAACCACAGGTACCGTTGCCCGCTCCTGGCTGGCTGCCGCCGTTGCCTGCCCAAACCAGACGATTCTGTTCATCATAACAGAAGTTCTGCGCTTCCGAGCCACCCGAACCACTTTGGCCCGGTACCGCGGCAAAGGTCGTGGCACTGCTGATGACGTTGCCAGCGTTGTCGTAGCTTCGGCCCTGGCTCAGGATCTGACCGCTATTGCCGCTGCCGGGTAGCCAGTTGGCTGTCAGGCTGTTGGGGCGCTGATCGCCATCGTAGCTATACTGGACGCTGGCCACCTGCGTGCTGCTGCCGTTGAGCAGGGTGATGCCCGAAAGCTGCGCGTACTCGTTGTACGCCAGGCTGGCCAGATTGGCCGGCCCACCATTAATGCCACTGCTCAAGCCGATCAGGCTGCCATTGGTGGCATCGTAGACCGGGCTGAAGCTGTAACTGGCCGTGCCCGCGGTTGCGGTGGTCGCGGTGACCTGGTTGGCATCATTGTACGAGACAGACAGTTGATAGCTGGGCAACGCCGCCGTGACGTTCCAGCTTGCAGGCAAGCCAAGCTGCATCTGGGTGTTGAAGGACTGCCCACGCTGATTGGTTTGCACCTTCTGGGTCACGGTCGCCGAGGTGCTATCCGGGTAATAGGTCGTGGCCACGCTCTGAGTCAGGTGCCCAATCGGGAAATCGGTTGAACCCTGCGTGCCCAGCACCGTGGTATCATAGGTATTCACCAGCAGCGGGTTGCCCGCGCTACATGCGCCTGTGGTGTTGATGGTTGGTGCGGCGGTCTGCTCGCAGCCTACGCGGCCCAGGATGTCATAGTTGTATCCAAGGGTCCGACTATTGGAACCAGAGGTCTGCGTTACGGACAACACGTGCCCATCAGCATCGTAGCTATACGTGAAGGTTCCCTGGTCGGGATCAACCGCTGTAAGCTGGCGGCCCAGATCATCATAGGTGGCGGTGGTGGTCACACTGGTGATGCTCTGCCCGCTCTGTGGCGCCTCGTCGGTCACGGTGACCGAAGTGGGCTTGCCTACGGCGTTGTACTGTGTTGCTACCTGCTTCACGATTGTGAGCGAGCCATTGCCAGGCACCCCGCTCTTGGTCTGCACATAGCGCACCTGTCCCAGTACATCGGTAAACGACTCGGAGACATGGTTATTGGCGTCAATACTGGTCGCTATTACATACGGGCTATAGTCACCAATGGCCGTGTTAAACTGGTAGTTCACGCACGCGGTGTATTTGCCCCCCATTGTCCAGGAACAGTTTATTCCTGGCTCTTGCGTGGAATTCCAATTGGGGTCTTGCACTGCAATGGTGCGCCCCAGGGCATCCATGAAGGTCGTTGTGCCTGCTGGTGTGTTGGTGTTGATGTCCTTCGTCGTGCTAGGATCGAGCCAGCCAGAGCCAACGGACTGATCAGACACCTGGAATGGCACACTCTTCCAGACCGTGTTGTTCTGGTCGTTGTAGACCGTCATCACTACCGTGTCATCGCCCGGCGTTGGGCCAGGGGTGCGGGTCTCGATGGCGCGGCCCTGCGCGTCGTAAAAGGTGCGCGACACCGCGCTGCTATAGAGCAAGGTGTTCGTGTCGATTTCATAACAGGGACGGGTGATGCCATCCGCACATTGCGAGTTCTCGCTCTGCCTGGTGGTATAGGTACCCGTTTCTCCCGGCGACTTCACCGTAATGGTTTCATTGCCGTTGCTATCGTAGGACAAGCTATAGCTCGTCACCTGCCCGTTCGGATCGGTGGTGCTGGTCAGCAGATCGCCTGAGGTGTAGTCATAACTGGCATTCGTGGAGTGCCCCAGGGCGTCCTGCGAGAGCGTGACATTCGCCGCGGCATGACCCGTATCCCAATAGGCACAGGTGCTATACCGCCCGGTGGTCCAGGCCGAGGTGAGATATGCTGGCGTGGACATCGTACAGCCATCGTTGCCTGGACTCAACCAGGTCGGATTGGCTACCCCTAAGGGATCAACCGTCGCCACCTGATTGCCATACTGGTCGTAGCCCGTGTAGCTCTTGAGTGCTGTAGACACATTGCCGCAGGTGCTATAACTCGTCTGGGTGGTGGGCCAACCCGCGGCGGGCGTGGTCACGCCCGAGGCGACCCCTTCATCGTAGGTCGTGTCCTGACACTGCCAGACATGCCCGCTGTTATCGTCCACCTCGCTATGGGTGACTTTATCCACGTCATAGTAGAAAATGCCATTGCTGTCCGTCCCATTGTGGGGCGTATACGTCCACTTTTCCGTCAGCGGATAGATGCTGGTGGGCAGATTACTGCCCGTGATGACCTTCTGCGTCAGATTATTATAATCCGGACCAGCGGTCAGGCCCGTGCTGTTGAGGTTGTTGTAGGTGTATGTCGTGTCTATCCACGGCGCATTTGTCGCATTGCCATTGCCCTCAAAGAAGAAGGTTTTTGTCTCTAATGGTGCCTCTATACAAGGCGTATAGATCGGACTGAGGCTGCCATGGCAGGTATTGAAGCCGCTATAGGCGTTGCCATCCGGGGTGTTGCCAACGCCCGCGAAGTACGTGCGCGTCTCTTTGAGCAGCGCGCTGGGCGTCTCGCTCCCTCCCTGGTACACATCCTCCTGGTAGCGTTCTCCGCTATTGTAATTGGTGCCATTGGAGGTGGGCGTCCACCAGCCATCGACGCCAAAGTAGGAATCGACCGTCAAGTTATTGGCCGCGCTGAAGATGTACACCGTATGGAAGCCGCGGAACTCACTATGGTAATAATCCTGCCAGTCCTGATCGTGATCAGGCGTCTGCGTCCCATCGTAGCCAGGCGACCAGTTGTCCGCCACGCAATCGGACTCGTAGCTGGGAATCCCCGTCCCGGTCACCGGATTACAACTGGCGGCAGGGGTGCGGTTGGACGCGACGGCTTTGAGGTCATAGGCGTACTGGGTCTTGGCGACCGAGGGATTGCCGCTGCTATCTGTGCCAAGCGCGTCAACCTCAACCACGATCTGCACGCTCCAGTTATCATCATCGGGATGCGCGTAGACGCCGGTACAGGTTGTGTGCTGGAAGCAGAACTGGGGGTCAAAGCGGTCATCCGTGATGTTGCCCTGGCTATCGGTGACAATTGGCGTGCCATCCATGTTGCCATAGCCGGTCGCATAGAAGATGTTGGCCCCTGTTCCGGTTCGCAGATCTTCGTAATGGTTCAGGTATTGCCACTGGTTCTGCCCACCGTAATTGCCGGTCCCGGCCAAATTTTGCTTGCTGTGATCGTAGTAATGGTCGTTATTCTGTCCAGAGGTCGTATACCCAAACGTGACCGGCTTGAGGGCGTGACTCGTCCCCTGGAGCGAAACCGAGGGCGTGATGCTGGTGAGCAGGTGCTCGCCTGCGCAATAGGTTTCGATCTGGGTTAAGGGATCATGACAGAGCCAGAAGGTCGTGTCGGTATAGGCAAACGCGTAGCTCATTTCCAGGTTCGAGTTGCTGCTATCGTTGCCGACGTAGCTCTTGATGCTTTTGAGCGAAAGCGTGCTTCTCGTCGGCGACGCGGGCAGGCCATTGGGATCGTCGATGGGATCATCGCAGCGCAGCGTCGTCGTTTTGTACGGATTGCAACTCGTGTAATAACTGCTCGGGTAGGTGCTGGCCCAGGGGGAGGATGCCGTCGGTGCCAGGTAGGAGAAATCAATCGTTCCGGCCACCTGACTCAGGGTCGTCGCGCCATTCGAGGTGGCAAATCCATACTGGATCTGTTTAATGCCTGACGCGCGAATCGTGGTTCCACCATCTGGGGAATCCTGGAGGTAGGAAATGAACATGGTTTTAACCTGGCTGGTCGAGTTATACGGTGCCAGAATCTTGTTCAGATCCCATTCGTACACGCTCCCTGAATTCTGCTGCTGGGAGTCGCTGGTGTTGCCCAATTCATAATACGTTCCATCCTTGGCCCAGACCTTCCAATGCTGGCCCGTCCTCTCGATCAGCATGCCAGAAATGTGCTGCGTGATGTACCAGGTGGTCTGGCCAGCAGGGTTGGGGACCAGTTTGTCACTGACGCCATCGACGCCGTTAATAGAATACCAGGTGCTGGTACCTCCCGTGCTGTCGGAATTGTACTGAGCGACGGTAATGGAGCCCATGGAAAGCGACCAACCGTCGCCCTCGGCGCCAGCAGGGGCGGTGCGGCTGTAGCGCTCATTGGTGCTCTGGCTGGAATAGCTCAGAGCCAACTGCGGCGCAAACCCGCCCGATCCAGGCGCCACCGTAATCGGATAACTGTAGGCATACTGGCCAGCGTTGCCGCTGGCCTCGAAGAGGTCGGGTGTGGCGGGGTTGGCAATCGACGGGGGCGAGGAAACCGCCAGCGTGCCGACCAGCGTGGAACTCTGCGCGCTGAGTGTCTGCGCGCTGGCATTGTTCGCCATTGGCATAACCAGCCCCGTTGTCTGAGACGATTGAGCCGCGGCGAGCTGTTGTGGCCAGGCCAGGCGCACCAGATTGGGATTCATATTGAGATTGCGCAATTCCCAGGTCTGGTAATGATAGACCACGGTGGCCGGGCTCATGAGTTGAACGCCCTGGACCGCATTGCCCTGGCTATCGAGAATCTGAATCTGGTACGCGCCCAGAAGACTTTCTTCCTCAATGGCGTGACCGGAAACCTGGTGAAGCTGCAAGAACAGCTGGCCCACCGGCGCGCTGCCATCTGCCAGTTTCGCCTGCGAAAAGTCCAGGGAGCCGCGCGGCAGATCGATTTCCAGGCGACCATCACTGCCTTTGGCGATCAGGGGCGTGGTCCCGCCAGGAATAGCCATGCCCTTGACTTTGTCGGGCTGGCTGTTCGGTTTCATCGTTGGACGATGCAATACAAACGTGTCGTCCAGCACATACGTCAGATCGTGCATCTTCGCCGGCTCGGAACTGGGCAAGGGCGTATTCTGCTTGCCGCTGGTGTCCGGCTTTTGCGTCGTGGCCGGGCGCTTAAAGCTGCCCTGATTAGCCTTACTCTGCTGGCCCTGCTGCAAAAATTGCTGCACGGTATTGTGCCCCGACTTCGCGGTGGGAGCGAGCGGGGAAGCAAAGACCAGTTGAGCTAAAAAGAGCCAGTTGACCAGTAGTCCGCTAATGATAATGAGCGGGAGCATGGCTGGCCAAAAGAAAGCGCGTGTGCGGAGTCGCTGAGATCGCGATCTCCCGAGCCTGCGAAAGGGAAGGGAAACAAGCGCTTTACTCTTCCTGCGAGCGAGCGCTTCATCTCGTGAAACGAGCATACAAACTCCTTGTATCCATACACATGGAGCAAGCTAGGGTCTGCCCCGACTCACGATCAGTGGTCGCACAAGCACACGTCACAAGGATGCCAAGGACACACCGAAAAAAACAGAAGGTCGCCAATCATGCGCGAAACAATGGGCATGTTTCAAGGGTTCATTGGAGCTGTATTCATGTTTGTCGATGCATAAAGCGATTCTATTCTGAGGAAGGGAGACCAATACCTTCTTTGTGAAGAGAAAGAACGTTCCAGTCAACAAAGTGGCCAGGAGCCGAGGAAAACCAGCGCTTTCTCCGGTATCTCGCCTGCCTTTCCCAAGCTTCTCCAAGGACACCTGGTACTGATACTCCTCCAATTCTTGAACAAGCCCATCAAGATGTTTATACTTGAATCAGTGCTATTTTGCCATGACAGAAACCAGACATTTGTGTCCGGTTCATTCCATATTCAGAAACTGGACATTTGTGTCCGGTTCATTCCATGCTTAGGAAAAAGATGAATATCTCTGGAAAGCGGCCCTCTCAGCAAAAAAACTGGGGAAATTGGTTAGCTCGGGAGCGAGCCAGGCTCAATCTCTCACAGGAAGCGTTAGCAGAAGCAATTGGCACCACTGCGCGGAGTATCAGCCGATGGGAGCACAATGACACATTTCCGCAACGCTATTACCTGGAACGGCTGTGTCACGTTTTGCAGTGCACACCCGAAACCCTTCTGGGAATCGATCATCAAATTACCCCGGAAACAATCGCAACGCCGCAGTTCTGGGACGTTCCATACCCGCGCAATCCACACTTCACCGGGCGCGAGGACCTTTTGCAAACCTTACACCAACAGCTCTACCACGAGGGTCGCCTGGCTCTGACCCAATCCTGGGCCATCAGTGGGTTGGGAGGAGTCGGCAAAACGCAAACCGCCCTCGAGTATGCCTATCGCTATCGCCAGGACTATCGTGCTGTCTTCTGGATCAGTGCTGCCAGCCGCGATGTGCTTCTCTCAAGTTTTACCAACATCGCCAATTTTTTACATCTTCCTGAAAAAGACGATCAAGATCAGAGAAACGCGTTTGCTGCCGTGAAGTACTGGCTCTCTACTCATCAGGGCTGGCTATTGATACTGGATAATGCAGATGACATAGCTATGGTGCAAGATGCCATTTCAGGCGAATATCCAGGGTACCTGCTCCTCACCACTCGCGCGCAGGCACTGGGCTCTCTGGCCCAACGCCTCGAGGTCGATACCATGAACACGGCAGAAGGGGCACTTTTCCTTTTGCGCCGCGCCAAACTCCTGGCCCCAAACGCATCGCTCAATCAAGTGTCAGAAGCAGATCGTGCGATAGCTGAAATTATTGTTACTAAGATGGGGCATCTTCCGCTTGCCCTCGACCAGGCTGGCGCATACATTGAAGAAATGGGATGCAGCCTTGCGCATTATCTGGAAGTGTACCGGACACGTCGCATGGACCTGCTCAGACGCCGGGGCCATATTGTACGCGATCATCCCGAGTCTCTTGCTACCACCTGGTCCCTCAACTTCCAGCACGTGGAACAAATGAATCCTGCCGCAGCGGAATTGTTGCGTCTGTGTGTCTTTCTGGCTCCTGATGCAATCACTGAAGAGTTCATCATGAAAGGAGCCTCCCTGCTGGGCGAATCGTTCCAGGCCATCGCGCGCGACCCCTATGTGCTGGATGATGCCATTGCCGTGTTACGAGCCTCTTCGCTGGTCCATCGAGAGGCACAGACACAGACGTTACGCATGCATCGCCTTGTGCAAGTCGTTGTGCGAGAGAGTATGCCCCAGCAAGCACAGGAAGCATGGATCACGCGGGTCATCCATATGCTGGAGCAGTTGTTCCCTGGAGATAGCCAGCAGGTAGAGTACTGGTTCTGGTGCGAACAATTAGTCGCTCATGTCGCCGAATTGCTGACCTTTCTAAAACAAGACGTGGATCCTCTTGCAGTGGCATCCCTTTTTTGGAAATCGGCGGCCTATTTGAAACATCGCATGCGTTACCAAGAGGAAGAGATCTACCATGAGCAGGCACTGCATTTACGCGAGCAAGTAGTGGGTCCAGATCATATCCTCCTGGTTGAATCATTGATCGGCCTGGCAGAAGCAAACTGGTATCTACATAAACATATCTCAACAGTAGCCTACGCGCAACAAGCCATTGGCATTCTTGAGTATACACAGGGAGTCAACGCATTTACACTTATCAAGCCACTCATTTTCCTGGCACAGGTGTGCCGAGTCCAAGGAACATTTGCAGAAGCAGAAAAGCTGTTATTACGTGCGCTCTCGATCTGGACCACCACCCGCCTTGAAGAGACTGGTGAGTCTATGCAACCTGATGTTATCACCATACCAAGCGAGAAACAAGAGGCACAAGCGCTGATCCAGCAAGCGCTGTCCTTGTGGGCCCAAAATCCCCAACACTACCATGATCAGATCGGGCATATTCTCTCCATCTTGAGTCAGGTGTATCAACAGCAACAACGGTACAAAGAAGCAGAAGCCATCCTCATACAACACATTCCGATTGGCAGGCAAGCACTTGGGGAAAACCATTATATTTTCGCGATCCCTCTCCAGCTTCTGGCTGAAGTCCGTAAAGGGCAAGGCAAACTTGAAGAAGCCAGTCAGCTCTATAACCAGATTTTGAGCATCCGCGAACAAGCGCTTGGGCCTCAGCATCCACAAACGAGAGAGACGCGAACAATCTATACATCGCTTCTCCAGCATATAAGCAAGTGGCCAGCAGAGCAACAAGAATAACTCTCCTGGCTCAAAGCAAGCAAAAACTGCTCGCCGTTTCATTTAGTGTCTGACTACAAGAAAAGGCTGAGATCTCGTGGGCACAGCCTTTTCTGCATATTTTTACTAACGCTCTGTCATTAGGAACTTTCGTAGTTGCTGGTCGCTCTCATCCACGCTTTTGCCTCTGTTAACGCGGCTCTCTGGACCTCAAAATCATTGACCTGACGATTGCTCTAGAGAGTAGTCTTCTTGCTGGCTACAGGGGAACCAGCAAATCAAAACTCCTGTCTGAGCGCGGTGCTGCACTGCTTTCAGGTGCAAAGAATCCTGATGACACCAAGGCTCTGCTGAAAGAGATGTACAAGACTCGCAACGACATTGTCCATGGCGGAAAGCTGCTCTCTGAGCTTGGAAAGCATCCTCTTGATTTCCCCCTCCGCTGTGAGAACGTTGTACGTGATATTTTAAGGGAGTATGTCACTCGATTAACAAGTGGGAGTAAGCCTACCATACGAACCGTGAATACAGACTTGGATAGGCCAATCATGCCACGACCATGAGATGAAGCAAGAAAAACCTGAAATTCGTGATGCCTTTGGCGACGGTAACACATTGTGAACTGCCGGCAGGATTGTTCAAAAGGGCTAATTCTATTCTGCATAATACGCGAAGCCACACGCATCTGTTATGGCCTGGACTACCGGACCTTGCGCGCCAAGTTGCTGTTTTGCCCCTCGAATACTGCTGCTCGCCTCTCGGCAGCGCAACGTCTTCAATCGCAAAAAGCTGCTATTCGCTGACTAGATTCCGCGAGATTTTCAACCGTGAGCAAGGTTGTCGAGCAGCAGGTCTTGAGGGACTTTCAACTGGTTGGGACGCAGAACCCCAGAAATAAAGCGGCTTCGGCAAAAGCAAGCAGTCGCTGAGAGGGTTCAAATGCCTCCAAAAATCCCCGCGAAATCTTAACCGGAAAACGGTACTATCGGGCTGTTTTCTATCTAAAACCTCGGCCATAGCACTCCCAATGCGGTATACTCGGTCTACACAAACGTACCATCATGGTTGACAGTGTTTCACACTGTACTAGCAAGGCTTGCTCTATGGCATCTGATTCTCTCTGGCAAAGATGGAGGCGCAGGTTACTGGCCTTCTTTTTTATCGCGCAGTACCACTTCCATATGTCCCTTCTCAACCTGCGTTTCCACGCGCATACTATTTCACGCATGGATATCGAAGCCCGTTCGCGCGATAACTGGAGCCATATTTGTAAGGCCCTGGCCTCGCACGCAGCTCTGAAAAGCGCGAAGCACACACTTGAACATGGGCAGGCCACCGAGGCTCTGCGCCTGACCAGGCAAAAACTGGAAAGCGAACGCTTTCAAACAGCGCTGCACAGAGCAAAAACGCGCCTGGAGAAGATTGTTTTTACTGAAGAAGATGCCTCTGATACGGCCAAAACAGTCGATATCTCTGATCTGAAAACAGTCTGGCATGGGCTGGAAACGCAGAAAATTCCGCAGGTCACTTCCAATAAGCTCAAAGCGACCTGGCGCTCGTTTGAGATCGGCACTTTACCACGCGTAGCCCCTGACAAACTCAAAGCCGCCAGGCATCCCTGGAAAGCACTCAAGGCGCTGCGCCATCCCAAAATCACGCTCTTTACGCTCGGCGGGCTTTCTCTCTTACTGATTGTGCTTTTCGCCCTGAACAACATTGCTGGCCAGTCGCTGGCCGGCATTAGCGGCTTCGGGATCTCAACCGTGCCCCAAATTTTTATTTCTTCGCTCAATCCCATGGCTCACCAGGCGACAAATATCAATGCCTCAAAAGCGCTGGCACGTATCTCACAGCTCGACCTGAATGAATATGCTTCGCAAAGCGAGTATGACACCTGGGCCTATTCCGCCTGCTCCGCGGCCTCTATGACCGAAGTACTTAACTCCTATGGACACCACTACCATATCACCGATATCCTCAAAGTCGAGTCGGCAATTGGCGAGATTACTCCCCAGCTCGGCCTGCTTGAAAATATCGGTGTCGCCAATACCGCGGCAAAGTTTGGCTTCCAGACCACCTGGGGGAATAGCTGGTCCCTCGACCAGGTGAAAAGCTATGCCAACACGGGCAAGCCGGTGATCGTCGGTTGGCCTCCCGCGCGCTACAGTGGCGGCCACATCGTCGTAGTCACCGGCGGCGACAGCGATATGGTCTATCTCGCCGATAGCTCCCTCTATAACCGCCGCGCTATATCCAATGCTCAGTTTCTGCAATGGTGGGGTGGCTTCGCTGCCGTTGTGACGCCTATATAGAAATTAGTAAATATTACAGAGTAGATCTGAAGAAGATTTACCGCAATACCGCAACGCTGACAGCGCGTTACGGTATTGCGGTAAATTGTACACGGGTCCACCGGCATCGTTCTGCTTCTGGACATAGTAGCTGTTCGGCTTTATTCAAGGCTAGAAGCTGAACCGGGGCCGCCAGCGGCGTGGCAGATGTCGATGGTAGCTTGCAGACTGGTGCGAGCTGGATACTGTTCCTCGACGACCTGTGCCAGTTGGGCCAGGGCTTCGTCGCGCACGAGATTGACGGTGCAACCGCCGAAGCCGCCTCCCATCATGCGCGCGCCCAGCACTCCCGGCACGGAGGCGGCGAGGTCGACCAGGGTGTCAAGTTCCAGGCAGCTTACTTCATAGTCGTCGCGCAACCCGGCATGTGTTTGCCAGAGCAGCCGCCCCACGCTCTCCAGGTCGTGGTGCTCCAGACGGCTCACGGTCTCCAGTACGCGCTGGTTCTCGGCGATGACATAGGCAGCGCGCCGACGCAGGACATCGGGCAGCGCCTCTTGATAGCGCGCAAACTCCTCGGGCGAGATATCGCGCAAGGTTTGAATTTCACGTCCGGCCAGCGCCCCTGGCTCGTGGAGGGCGAGTTGTTCACGCAGAAGCTCGGTGGCACCTTCACACTGCGCACGCCGCTCGTTATAGGCTGAAGCGGCCAGTTCGCGCCGGACACTGGTATCGACCACGACCAGCGAAATGCCGGGGGCGACAAATGGCAGATAACGATAATCCAGCGAGCGGCAATCCAACAACACGGCCTGACCGGGCCGGCCCAGGCAAGAAGAGGCCTGGTCGAGAATCCCGCAGCGCACGCCGGAGGCAACCCACTCGGCATGCTGGCAGATCTCCGCTACCTGCAACGGGGTCAGCGTAGCCCCTGTGGTGCCGATGGTAAGCGCGTGTTGCGAAAAAAACTGAAAGGCCTGGACGCTGGCAACTTCCAGGGCGGCGGACGAACTCATGCCGCCGCCAACCGGCACATCGCCCTGGAGAACGGCGTCAAAGCCTTGTAGCCGGATACCAGCGCGGCTGAGTTCCGCCGCCACACCCAGGATATAGCGCGCCCAGCCAGGCAAGCCCGCGCGGACCTGGTCAAAGGTGTCAGGCAGGCCCGTCAGAGAAAATTCCGCCCGTTCGTTGAAATGGAGAGACCACAGGCGCACAAGCTGATCGCCACGCGCGCGCCCCGCGAAGGCCGCCACGCGGTCCACCGCCAGTGGCAGCACATAGCCAGCGTTATAGTCAGTATGCTCGCCAATCAGGTTCACCCGTCCAGGCGCCCAGGCCGCGCCAAGCGCACCTCTATAAGCAAAGCTATCCTGAAAAGCCTCGCTAAAAGCTGCGGCAGCTTCGCGCGCGGGCACGGGCAGAGCAACTTCACTCATTTGATTTCCCTTTCTCAATCGCAGCGCGTAATTCACGAGCTTTCTCAGCCGGCACCGAATCATTCAGCCACAGCCCCCACAGCGATTCAGAGGAGGCCGCGAACTTGAGCTTGCCCGGAGCACGTCCCACTGCCAGAATCTCGACATGCAGGTGGAAACGCTCATCCGCCAGTTGGTGCAGACCCAGCATATAAGGCATTGGCGCCATAGCGCCAGCATAAAGTTCGTTATATCCGCGAATCACATCCAGGAGAAGCGCGGCAAGGTCACGCAGTTCGTCATCGCTCATCAGCGACAGATTCGCCACGTGACGGCGCGGATAGAGATGTGTTTCGTAGGGATAGCGCACATAGGGCGGGAGAAACACCTGCCAGGTAGCGTTTGCCGTCACTTCAAAGGGCTGCCCGGTCAATTCATTCTGAACCTGGCAAAACGGGCATTCCCGGCCTGCTTCGGCTTCCTGAATTACTGTCTCCAGTTCGCGTTCCAGCACTGGCGGAATTGTGGAAACACCATAGGCCTGACCATGCGGATGATGCTGCGTCTGCCCAATAGCCTCCCCGCTATTCTCAAAAATCATCACCGCAGCGTAGCGCGCGGCCAGATCACGATACAGATCGCGCCAGAGGCTGGTCACCTCGTAGACCTCATCCACGCTGAGTTGCGTAAAGCTGCGCTGGTGATCCCGGCTATAAATTACCACATATGCCTCGCCAGTTGGCGGTTGCACGGGAGGAAAGTCGTTCGGGTGCAGCCAGACACGCGTATCAGGAGCAACTTTGCCAGAGGTGATGTCCGCGCAGAAAGGACACTCGTTTGTGCCCTCGCGCCGATTCATGCGCCGCGGCGCATTTACCAGGTACTGGCGTACAATGGGATTCCAGGTAAATGGAGTAGCCTGTTCCATATAATTCCTTAGAAGTCCTTCATCTATCGATGATATAATGGATAAGCGCTCGCTCGCCAGTGGAGTCAGTAAGGTTACCCGCTTTAGCGCGACTCCGCACTTATCGAAAGAAATCAAAAGCCAAAATAAGTTCGTTGGCCCAAGTATACTACAAAAAGAAGGCTTCACACCAGCCTTTTAAGGGAAGCTGACCTATATGTCGCTCGTGAAAGCCCTGGAGGTGTGGTTGCTAAAAGCTTTTTTCTCTTGCCAAATGTTTGCAAGCCCACGTGCCATGTGCATTTGCTGGCTATTTGCTGGCTACTGGTAGAAATCCGCGCTGTGGGGTATAATAGTTTCGCGCTCGTGGCAATACATTGCCGGGCGGGTCTGCTCCCGCAAAGGACGGGCTGCAAATCGAACATAAGGAAGGTACATAACCGTGCCGTGGTGTAAATATTTCATCCCGAAGATCTCGGCATCGGGGATTAGCCCTGATGACCCCGCGCTAAACGATCACATTATGTATGCCAAATGCGTCAAGGGGCATGTCTTGCGCGATGCCGATGACTGGATTCAATGCGAAAATCTGCCCGCGCCAGACTCACTTTGCTGGCAAGAAGGCGGTGAGACGCTCTTTACGCTCGCTCGCAAGAAGGCCGCTGGTGCCAAACAGGGCGCGCCTCTGACCGGCGGCAAGTCTCAGTCTGGCCGGTCGTAGGATATGTTGCCAGCTTATGGCCAGACAAACACTCTCTTCACAACAACCATGGCAGCCCGCGCCTGAGCAGATCGCGCAGGTTCATCTCGCTCTTCTGTCATGGTACGCCAGCGCCAGGCGCGATCTGCCATGGCGCGCGACAGATGATCCATACGCGATCCTGGTCTCAGAGATCATGCTCCAGCAGACGCAGGTAGAAAGGGTTTTGCCCAAATACCGGCAGTTCCTGGAAACTTTTCCAACGCTGGTAGATCTGGCTAATGCTCCCACAGCAGACGTTATTTCCGTCTGGGTGCCACTTGGCTATAACCGGCGCGCAGTGAGTTTGCAGGCCATTGCCCGCCAGGTAATCGCCGAACAGAACGGACAGTTGCCCGCGACAATCGATGAACTGCTAAAGCTCAAAGGGATCGGGCGCTACACAGCCGGGGCCATCGCCTGTTTTGCTTATCGCCAGCAGGTAGCCACGGTGGATACGAATATTTATCGCGTCCTGCACCGTGTTTTTCTGGGCCTGGAGCATCCCGAGCCTAAACTCAGCACAGACGCCATGTTTACCTACGCCGCCCAGGTTTTGCCGCGTGGCGAAGCCTACGACTGGAATCAGGCGCTGATGGACATGGGCGCGACTATCTGCACCAGCGCGAACCCGCAATGCGCGCGCTGTCCCCTCCAGGAGTGCTGCGCGGCCTACGAAGAGATGAGCCAGCACAGCCTCCTCCCTTCGGGCGAAGTGCTACGCCAGTTGCGCAAGGTGGCCGAAAAAAAGGCGCCCTATGCCACTCAGCCGTTCACCAGTTCCAATCGCTATTTTCGGGGGCGCACTGTTGCCCACCTGCGCACACTGCCTGGCGGTGAAACCCTACCCCTGGACGAGCTGGGTCCGGTCATTAAAGCCGATTTCCAGGCCAGCGATCTGCCCTGGCTGGAAAAACTGGTCGCGGGCCTGCAACGTGATGGCCTGGTGGTATGGACAGAGAGCGGGGTAAAGCTTCCCTGAAAAAGAAAAGCTGCTCTTCCCACTCGGTGCTACGCTATATGTAGCAGTAGTTTCTGGTCGTAACATATGTTTTGAATGATGCCATTTTGTTCATACACCGATATCATCCCAAATATCAAGGAGGAAGGTCAGATTGCAACTCACCAGTCTTGAAGATATTAACACCAGTCACCGGCAGATTTTTCTTTCACCGCACTTCGATGACGCGGTTTACTCCTGCGGAGGCACGCTCGCCGTACAGGTCAGCGTTGGCCTGCGTCCGCTGGTGATTACCGTTTTTGGCGGCGTGCCAGAAGCAGATACGCCCCTGAGCCCTTTCGCGATGGATATCCATCGCCAGATGGGCTTTAGCCAGGATGCCAGCGCCGCGCTTCAGACACGCCGCAAAGAAGAAGCCGCGGCCATGGAGTACCTGGATGTGGATTATCTCTGGCTCGACTATCCAGACGCGATCTATCGCGGCAACCCTGCGTACTATACCAATAATAACCAGTTGATAGGTGGCGAAGTCAATCCCGGTGATCGTTGGATCGACGAGGAACTGGCCGAGATCCTGGTCTCGCTGCACCAGCGCCTGCCTGATACCGTCTGGTACGCTCCGCTGGCCATTGGCCGCCACATAGATCACCAGATCGTCTGCTCGGCAGCAGACCGCCTGACCCAATTGGGCGCGAAGGTCAACCTCTTCGAGGATTTCCCCTACTGCGCCCGCCATCCCCACGCGCTGCTCGAACGACTGGAGGAATTTGGCAACCAGTTGGAGCCCGGCCTGGTAGAGGTGGACCAGATGCTGCCCCAGCGCCTGGAAGCCTCGGCTAAATACACCTCGCAGATCGACTTGAACTTCGCTGATAAAGCCAGCATGTTCAAAGAGATGAGGGATTACACCTATAGTATCCGCCCTGTCGAAACTGTTCACCTCGAACGCTACTGGAGCGCTCGCTAGCGATCTGGTACAAACGAAGAAAATAAGGATGTGCATATATCGAGCACATCCTTATTTTTAGCCTCAGAAGCCCTAAAAGATGAGTTGAAGCAAGGCAAGCAGTACATTCGGTCTGAGCCGATTGCACGACGGCTATAATAATGTTAGAATAATGTGAGCACAAACAGAGAAACTCTACTTTTCGTGCTCACTCTTTTGCAAATAAAGAGTCAACACGCTAGTGTGTCGCCTAGTAGAGAACCAGGAGTGATGATGAAGGGGATCGAAGGTCTGACCCTGGGACGATATGAGTTACGTCGCCGCATTGCGCAAGGGGGCATGGCGGAAGTGTACCTGGCATATGATCGCCGGGTGCGCCGCCAGGTGGCAGTTAAGGTGCTCTATGGGCGCGATGAGCCGTTCGTACGCCGATTTGAACGTGAGGCGCTGGCGGTTGGCGCGCTCTCTCACAATCATATCCTGCCTCTCTACGATTTCGGCGAACAGAGCCCCTGGTACTACCTGGTGATGCCCTATGTCGATGGCTGCACGCTGCGCGATTACCTTTTCCGGCATAAACAGCTCACCCTGGAGGAAGCTGCCAGCTTTCTCAGCCAGATTGCATCAGCCCTGCAATACGCGCACGACCACGGGGTTGTCCACCGCGATGTCAAGCCCTCGAATATTCTCTTACGCCAGGATGGCTATGCTTACCTGGTCGATTTCGGCCTGGCCAAAGCTATACAAAGCGCGGAAGCCCTGACCAGCGCGGGGGCGATGGTAGGCACACCAGAGTATATGGCCCCGGAACAGTCTAATGGCCTGAGCGATTATCGCAGCGATATCTATTCATTGGGCATTATTCTCTACCAGATGCTCACCGGCCAGCTCCCTTTCCTGGCTGAATCGCCAGTCGCGGTCTCGCTCAAACACATTCAATCGCAGCCGCCGAGCCCGCGCACACTGAATAGCGCCATTCCCCAGAGTATTGAAGATGTGATTCTCAAAGCCATGGCCAAAGATCCTGCCAACCGCTACCAGGCCGCCAAAGAGCTGGCGGCGGCTTACTGGAAAGCGCTCCAGCAAGAGATGTTCAAAGCTCAGAGCTCGCTGGACTATATCGCGGAAGCCGGGGAAACCTTGCTCCAGGGAAGCGACGCGACTGATGAGGACGAAAATCAGTACGCTGGCAGCACCGCTACCCGCGTCGCCGACCAGCGCGCAGGAGATGCCATTCAGATCGAATTTCGCCCGCCCATCATGCCCCTGCGCTTCCCTTTAACCGACAAACCTGGCCTGGCCTCTATGCCAGATACCACATCTTTGCCGCCGGCAAGTCCCATTTCGTATCACCTGCGCCATATGAAGAAGCGCAGCATAACCGCGCTGGTCTGCTTGCTCCTCCTGGTGCTCGCTCTGCCGCTGGGAGTGCTCACCTGGCAAACCCAGCACGGGCACATCTCAGACCTTTCGCCCGCGCAACAGGTCGTATCCACCGCCACCGCGTTCGCTCAGGCACAGGCGGAAGCAACACTGGCGGCTCAGGCAAGGGTGCAGGCCACTGCGGGCATCGCCGAATCGATAGGTGCTGGCAAAGTTCTCTACGCGGACCCACTCACCAAAGCCGCTGGAGGCTGGGTTGACGACGGCTCACAGTGCTTTTTTAGCCCACGGGGCTACCATGTCCAGACCACTCGTGCCCACGAGTTCGCCTGGTGCTACACCAGCCAGCAGCCATTCGCGAATACCGTCATCAGCGCCCAGGCTCGCCTCGTACACGGCGAAGTCTACGGCCTGGTCTTCCGCCTGAATCCCGGCGCCCAACGCTTCTACACGCTCGAAATCAACAGCCGGGGCGAATATCGCTTTGTCCTGGCCACCGGCAATAATCCCAACGCCTGGATTACCCTTATCGACTGGACCCACTCCAACGCGATTCTCACTGGCCCCCAACAGACCAATACCTTCCTGGCTATCGCCTCTGGCCCCACCTTCCGCTTCTATCTCAACAAACAGCTCGTGATCACCAGCTATAGCAATTCCGCTTACTCCTCCGGTATGATAGGCTTTATGGTTGGTGGAGACACCTCTCGGGGAACCGAGGCTGTCTTTAGCAACATTTTCGTCTTCCAGAAATAAGCTGGCCAGCGGATACTACTCGGGAAGAAAAGCCGCGAACGACATGTTTCCATAAATGGAACTTAGCCAATTTAACACTGAGAGGACAATATATTATGAGCATCGAAGCCCCGCTTTCACCATTGTTCCCGAAGAATGCGCATACCCCCGTCGCCACTCATACCATTTACCTGGCCCTGGGAGCAAATATTGGAGATCGCCGTGGCAATCTAGCTGCCGCGCTCCAACGCCTGCGCGAGATTATGGAAATCGATCTCGTCTCTTCCATCTACGAAACTGACCCGGTCGGTTATACAGACCAGCCGCGGTTTCTCAATATAGTCTGCCGTGGAAAAACCTGGCTCGATGCGGAAAATCTCTTAAAGTACGCCAAAGAGATCGAAGCTGCCATCGGACGCAAACCCTCGTTCCGCAATGGGCCGCGTCCAATTGATATCGACATTCTCTTCTATGACAATACTCAACTTGAGTTGGAACATCTGACTATTCCGCACCCGCGTTTGCGTGAGCGCGCCTTTGTGCTGGCTCCGCTGGCTGAAATCGCGCCGGAGATGGTCGATCCTGTCAGCGGCAAAAGCGCGCTGGACCTGCTAGGCGCGGTTGCGCAGGATGGCGTGGTCCGGCTCGCGCCCGATCTCAAAATTTCGCTGGATCGCGACATTCAGAGCGGCCAGCCAACAGTTCACGTGCGCCTGGGACGCGCGGGCGTGGTAGCCGTCACCAAGGCCATCCTGATTGGCGACGAAGGCCATCAACAGTGGTTTAACGCAACCTTCGACCTGTACGCCGACCTGGACGCCACGCAGGCAGGGGTCCATATGTCGCGTTTCAGCGACGCCCTGGAAGTGGTGCTGGAAGAGATCGGCACCCAGGCCTGGCCGCGCATCGAACTTCTGGCGGAACACCTGGCCAGAACCATCGTTGAGAAGCAAAAAGTACTACGCGCCGAGGTCTCAATTCACACAACCTATCCCCTGCAGCGCTGGACCCCCGTTTCAGGCAGGCGCACCCAGGAGGTCTATGGCCTGCTGGCCCAGGCGGTCGCCACGGCGGATTACTCTCGGCGTCTGGTCGGGGTCGAGGTTGAAGGTATGGTTGCCTGCCCCTGCGCACAGGATATGGTTCACTCGTTCGCGCGCGTGCGCCTGAAAGAAGAAGGCTTCTCCGAGGAGATGATCCAGAAAATGCTGGAGGTCACGCCCCTGGCTACACACAACCAGCGCGGGCGTGCAACCCTGCTGGTTGGCACCGACCTCGGCCTGGACGCCAGCGAACTGGTCAATATCGCCGAAAGCGCGATGAGTTCGGAAAACTACGGCCTGCTCAAACGACCGGACGAGCTCTATATCGTCAACAAAGCCCACGCCAACCCACGCTTTGTTGAAGATGTCGCGCGCGAAATCCTGCGGGCTATCGTCGAGAAGTATACCGACATGCCCGATGAAACCTTCGTCTGGGTACGCCAGCGCAACGAAGAAACCATCCACAAATACGATGTCGAAGCCGAGGGCTGGGGCACGCTGGGTGAACTGCGCGCTGAAATTCTCCACAACCAGAGCCTGGCTCGCCACACCACTCGCGAAGAATGGCTGGGCCTGTCCGGCCCGCTTACTCCTAAAGCATAGAGTCAACACACCCTGCGTGGTGTTGAAAAGAGCGGGGAAC
>DASVMX010000019.1:0-3784 GCA_036384215.1 Ktedonobacteraceae bacterium
GCGCCTGCGGCGCTTCGCCATGGTGAGGAAGGAAGAGCTCTGGGGCGGGTCGTGCCCGCCCCAGAACGCTTCCTTCCTAACCATGGCGAAGCGCCGCAGGCGCTGAGGAGTCACAGAGCAGGAGAACCTGAATAGTTACAAAGATGCGCCGCATCACCATTTTCTGGGAAAGCGAAACATCCAGACACTGGCCAGCATTACCTATGCTGAACCCAAAGATAGTAAATTCGGTAAAAAAGAAGGGAGTTTTGAGCCAGGAAAATGGTGTGCGAGGAGCACACCGGAGATGCGACTCAAGACGGTTCAATCGGAAATGGGTGTGTTTGTTATTAGCGGCAATCATACCAGAGGCGCGGCTCCGGTGTGATTGGGAACAAAACCCCAGCGGGTTGCTGGCAAAACCCCAACGGGTGATTAGGATATGCAAGCGCAAACAACTATGCTATACTGCTGAAAAATATCAGCACCAGCAGGAGTCTGTTGAGATCAGTTTGTCCCACGAAGCCAGAGCACTCAGGAAGATGGCTTCAGCAGCCTGACGCCCAGCCGTTCCAGCCAGCTAGCATCCACATTGGGAGATACTGGCAGCAGTGCTCAGATAAAAGAAAAGGGGAGTCTTCCAGGCCGATCGCGCGGAAAAGCAGCGGTCGCGATGAGGAGGCGGCAACGCGGTCGCTGGTACACGGCGCAAGGGGTCGCGCCCATCCTTGCCGCGAAATCAGTGAACTTCGCTTTTTAACCCAACGAGCGTACTCGTATTTCATTATCATAGATAATTAGTGAGGGGAAACAACACCTATGCGTCGAGGAACAATCTTACTCCTCTTGTTGATCATTCTCCTGGCCGCGGCTGCCGGTTATGCTGTGTGGCCCAATAATCCGGGCCTCCACGTCCTGGGCTTGAACAACGACCTGGCTTTCCACCAGGGTCTTGACCTCCAGGGCGGCACCAGCGTCCAGTTGGAGCCAATCGATTATGGCAATATCAGCGCACAGCAACTCTCGGATAGTGTCACCACCGCTGAAGGCCAGATCGCTTTGCGCGTGGGCGGAGGCCTGGGCGTAAATGACGCCACAATCCGTCTGCAAACCGTCAACGGCAAACCCGGCATCCTGGTTGAGTTGCCCGGTCTGAACAGCGGCGACCAGCAGGCCGCAATCGACTCGTTGACCCACAGCGGCAAACTGGAGTTCTGGCCCACCGGCACCAACGCGGTGCCTGTCAGTTCCAATTTTGACCCGTCCCAGTATGTCACCTACAATAATAACAGCACAAAGCCTCCGTTCACTGGCGCCGATCTGGACCCCAACCAGGTCGCTGTGTCCGCGGACGAAGCTGGACGCCCACAGATCAACTTCGCGATGAAAAGCGGTTCGAGCGCGAAATTCTGTACCTTCACCCAGAACAACATTGGCCAGTATATGTCGATCACGCTCGACAGGAGTGTCATTCAGTCCGCGACTATCCAGAGCGCGATCTGCGGCCAGGGCCAGATTACCGGCCAGTTCACCCAGGCTGAAGCTCAGAGTATCGTGAACCTCCTCAAATTCGGCGCGCTGCCAGTCTCGTTCAAGGTGGCCAGCCAGCAGACCGTTGGCGCGACCCTGGGCGCGGACTCGGTGCAGAAGAGCTTGCTCGCTGCGATCATCGGTCTGGGCATCGTGGTTTTCTTCATGCTGGTCTACTATCGCCTGCCGGGTCTCCTGGCTGACTTCGCCCTGCTGATCTATTCGGCGGTTTCACTGGCGATCTTTAAGCTAGGCGGCATCACGCTCTCGCTGGCAGGTATCGCGGGCTTCATCCTCTCGGTTGGTATGGCTGTAGACGCAAACGTGCTGATCTTTGAACGCGTCAAAGAAGAGTTGCGCGCGGGCAGATTGCTGTCCTCGGCCATCGATATCGGCTGGAAACGCGCCTGGCCCTCGATCCGCGACTCCAACATCTCAACTATGCTGACCTGTGCTGTGCTGTACTACTTCGGCGGTCAGTTCGGCGCGACGCTGCTCCAGGGCTTCGCTACTACGCTCTTCCTGGGCGTGGCCGTCAGTATGTTTACCGCCGTGGTCGTCACGCGCACTTTCCTGAATCTCCTGGTGCCAACCGGCATCATCAATCATCCCTGGTGGTTCGGACTGCCCAGAGGCGCGATTGCTTCGTCCTCTGCTTCCCGCTCACGGCGCAATAGCACGGCAGTCGAAGGCAACGCTGTAAGAGGAGAAAGCCGTGTTTGATCTTGTAAAGAAACGTTACCTGTTCCTGATCATTTCGCTGATCGTGATTGTGCCTGGCACCCTGTCACTGATCTTTAAGGGCTTTGATGTCGGTATTGACTTTGCCGCTGGTAGCTCGCTCCAGTTCAGGCCATCTCAACATGTGACCAGCACCCAGCAGATCAGGAATCTGCTCGCGCCGCTCGATCTGAAAGATCTCCAGGTCAATATTGGCAGCGACACAAACACCAAGGGCGCCCAGGTGGCCTGGATACGCTTGAATACCAACATCGATGGCGCTGTTCAGGCTGAGATTAAAAAACGCCTGGACAACAAATATGGTTCAGACCTCACTTCGGTGGTGTTCGATCCCTTGTTGTTGACTCCCGCCAAGGGTGGCAAAGCCACAACGGTCATGCAGATTACGCTTACCAGCAAGACCGCCAAATTTGCCTTTAAGGCCAGTGATATTGAAAAAGTGCTGACCAATCTGCCAAAAACGACAGACACGAATGCTACCAACACGACGGCCACGCCTACACCTACCCCTACACTGTCGCTGAAACCGACGCCTACGGTGAACGCTACCGCGACCGCCTCGGCCAATGCGACGGCTACCGCGAAAGCCAATGCCACCGCGACCGTCTCGGCCAACGCGACGGCCACGGCAACGGCCAAGGGCACGCCAGCCGCGACGCCGACTGCAACCGCGACGCCGAACGTAAATCCCAATGGGACCATCCCCGTGACGATTGATCATGTCCAGATCGGGCAGACCACGGATACGATCAATATCCTGACGACGACGACAATCAAACAGGCCGCGACCCGCCAGATCCAGGCGCTCTTCCTGAATAAGACAGGCAACTATCTGTACACGATGAGCACCGCGGCGGTTTCGCCCGCTGTGGCCTCGGCGACGGTCTCCTACTCGATCCTGGCGGTCATTACGGCTTCGGTCCTGATCCTGCTCTACATCTGGTTCGCCTTCCGCAAGGTGAATCGCCCCTGGCGCTATGGCGCGTGCGCAATTATCGCTCTGCTCCACGACGTACTGGTGGTTATGGGTGTCTTCTCGATCCTGGGTTGGACCCTGCACGTCCAGATCGATACCCTGTTCGTCACTGCCCTGCTAACGGTCGTCGGTTTCTCGGTGCATGATACTATCGTGGTGTTTGACCGCATCCGCGAAAATATGCAGCACCGCTCGTCCGAAACCTTCGACCAGGTGGTCAACGCCAGCCTGGTGCAGACCATGGCTCGCTCGCTGAACACTTCGCTGACTGTGCTCTTTACCCTGAGCGCGCTGACCCTCTTCGGCGGCGAGAGCATCCGCCCGTTCACTCTCGCCCTGCTGATCGGTGTCTTCTCTGGCACATACTCCTCGATCTTCAACGCCAGTATGCTGCTGGTTATCTGGGAGCACGGCGAACTCGGCCTCTGGCGCTTTAATCGCGACCGCAACGCGCGCGGCGGCAAAAACCGCGCATCCCGCGAGCGCGAACTTGCCAAAGCCCGCGGCTAGCTGTTTAGGCCCGGAAAACAAGGGAGAGGGGATTGACGCCGCGCGGCG
>DASVMX010000020.1:0-4837 GCA_036384215.1 Ktedonobacteraceae bacterium
ACCCTCCTCTTCTGTCCTCAGCCAGCCATTGGAGAACGCAAGTCCTTTTTTTTCGAGATGGGCATATGCCGAAAAATTGGCAAAAAAATAGTACTATGGTACCAAAAAACGCTATAAATTGAAGGAGAGCCCATTCACCAGTATATTCACGACCAGAAGCAAGCTGCGAACGACCCGTTTTCAGTGAAGAGAGAGCCACTGAAACGGAGCAGAGAGCGGTCAGTTGAAAGAATACCCTCTGAGGCGTCCCTTTATAGGGGCGAGCAAATGACGATCCAGGCGGGGCGATTTGGGAGAATCGCCGCCGGAGAAATGGAAAGCCGGAGGTCCGCGGCGGGGAAAAGAGTAGCAAGGCGCACGACGCGCCGGAGAACGCAGAAGCGCGCGTTTCCGCTGCTCATCCCTGGGTGGAACCGGATCAGATCTCTCCTCATGTGAATTACGGGAGAGCGTGCAGAAAGAGGGAAAAGATGGATCTTCGCGATATTAAATATCACTCGTGTCCCATTGATGACGAGGACGGCATCCTGCTGGTCGATATGGAGACGGAATCAATGCCTGAGATGGACGAAGACGGCAACTACCTGTACTATTGCAACTCGGGCCATACCTTCTCTGTAGACGACGAAGAAAGCGACTACTACTCTAGCTGGAAGCGGTAGGGACCGCGGGTGGCGCCGCTCGCAACGGACGGGGACGCCACGCTGTTTAATGAGAGCGAACCTGATTGAAACAACCATAGCCCTGCGCTTCCCGCGCAGCTCCATGGTCACGCCAACCAGCTTCGCCCTCTATCATTTTTTGGCCCACATCTAAGGCCCTTTGTTACGTCAGTTCTAGTAGCGGAAAGGCGCGATGACGGCGCGGCGGGATCAGGAAATTCTGGCGACGCGTTGCGGTGAGGAAACGCTCCAGCCCATTGTCGTCGGCGTCGACTGTTCCGGTAGAACTGCCTCCACTGCCTTGCTCGAAGGCCTGAAACCTGAGCGCGGCCTGATTCGCGCGCATGACTCTGAAAAACTCTGCCGAGGGCACGAAGACTGAGAATTGCAACTTGGGCTGATTCGAGCCACCTGGCACGTCCATGCTATCAAATCCTGTACCATCCATACGAATATGGATCGGCGTTCCATCGGCAGCGCGAGAAGATTGCTGGAGTGCCGAGAGATGCCCCATGCGCGGCGTCCTCGCTCCGCCCCCTGGCTGCGGGGGATTGGCTGGCTGAACGTCGTTGACTGTATTGGGGCTGGCTGCCGTCTGAACCGCCTCGCTGGTGCCCTGCCCCCGGTAATGCAGGACCTCCTCCGTTAGAGAATTGATCGCCATTGCCCAGCACGGGGATGGGATCAGAACGAAACATATACTGGACGCGTTCCGAGAATGGCTCGTCGTTTCCATAAAACTGAGCCAGATCCTGGATGACGTGCGAAAAATGCTGCAACGAGCCATTGTCAAAGTAGCTACCGCTGGTCGCCGTGGTAAAACGCGCCGAACTATTGCCCTGGAAGGTGGTAATCGGAGCCGGACCACTGCCCGCGACCTGCTGGTCAGCAAAGCCCATCCACATTGGGGAATCTGGATTAATGCGGCGTGTTTCCTGGCTTGGGAGGCGCATATAAATTGGAGATGTGTTTCGGATCTTTGCTAACCCGCACTGGAGGTATGGCTCTAATACAGCTCCAATATGGCTTAATTAAGCCAAAAGGTGGCCTTTACGCCTGAAAGGTAAATGGAGCGGGGTTAGTCTTCATTGGAAGGGATTGGAGCCGCGCCGATGTGAACCTTTTCTGGTATGGTATACTATACCAGTGATGGCGGGAATGTCTTTAAGAACATCTTTGGACCCGCTCGCGAGAGGAATAAGGATGAGCAGCAACGCTTTAAACGTCAATTCGACGTATATTTGGAATGAGATTCACGAGCAGCCAGCGGCCATTCAGCGCGCGCTGGATAGCTCGCTGGCAGTGGTAAAACAGATCGCCCGGGAAGTTGAGCAGCGCGAGATCGACCTGGTTCTGCTGGTGGCGCGCGGGACTTCGGATCACGCGGCTCTGTACGCTCAGTACATTTTTCAATATTTAAATGGCATTCCCGTGGCCCTGGCCACTCCTTCGATTGTGACCCTCTACGGGGCGAAATTGCACCTCCAGCACGCGCTGGTGATCGGCATTTCGCAGTCCGGGGCCGCGCCCGATGTGACCGGGGTGGTTCAGCAGGCGCGCGAAGCGGGCGCATTGACGGTGGGTATTACCAACGTGGAAGGCTCGCTGCTGGTCAGCGCGGCTGAGTACGCGCTTTTCTGCTCGGCTGGTCCTGAATTGAGCGTGGCGGCGACCAAGACCTACACCACCACTTGCGCGATCCTGGCCCAACTGGCTGCCCATCTGCCAGGTGGCGCGGTGCTGACCAGTCATATCGCGCGCCTGCCAGATCTGGTCAGCGCGGCCCTGCAGAGCGAGGCCGAGGTGGCTAACGCTGCGCGCCGCTACGTCCACGCCCGCGATTGCGTGGTGCTCGGGCGCACTTTCAACTATAGCACTGCCCGCGAGACAGCGCTTAAGCTCTCTGAGACCTGCTACCTGGTCGCCACGCCTTTCTCGACCGCGGACTTCCGCCACGGTCCCACGGCGATCATCGAATACGGGCGCCCGGTCTTCCTCTACGCGCCCGCGGGCCGTACCCTGGAAGATAGCTACGAATTGCTCAAGCTGCTCAACGAGAAAGAGGCAGATACCATCGTTGTCTCCGCGGATCAGCGCCTGCTGGACCTTGCCACCACGCCCATTCGCGTTCAGCTTCCGGCCCTGGAAGGCACAATCATCGGCCACGAAGCCAGCGCGCCCATCGACGTCGCCGAACTACTCTCGCCCATCCCCAACATCATTTACGGGCAATTTCTGGCTATGTACCTCTCAATCAGCAAAGGGCTTAATCCCGACAAGCCCCGCGGCCTGACCAAAGTAACTAAAACCATCTAATTGGTCAGGAAAAAAGCCGGATGTGTCCGGCTTTTTTCCTGACCAATTAGATGACTTCTACATTCTGCTGGGCAAAAGGCGGAGAAAGGGGAGGGCGCGCTCGACTGCCGCGAGGTGGTCGTAGTAGCCGCGCTGGCTGGCAATCAGGCCGTTGTGGATAGAAAAGACGCTGACGCCATCAACGGCGAAGGAACGCTCCAGCCAGCGCTGGCCGAGCAGGCGCGGCGTATAGCCACTCACGGTCCAGGTAATCGCGACCTTCTCGCCGTCGACCAGTTCGCTGGCCGGGGCATAGGCGATGGCGCGCACGCTGCGAAAACGGGTGGTAAACCACTGTTCTATCTCCTCGCGACCATGACGCGCGTACTTCATGCCCGAATCATTCAAGCTGGCATCCGGCGCGTAGAGCGCAACGATGCCCGCGACATCGTGGGCATTAAACGCAGCAATCCAGGCCCGCGCGACGCACAGCGGACCCGGCACATCTTCCTGTTCCATCAAGCTCCTCCAGGCGTTTCTTCAAACGTTGACGCGATAATTCAGGCTCAACTCATCGCCCGGCAGCCCGCGAATACCCCGGTTGTGGCGCGGAGTCTCAAAGATGGTGATCTCGACATCTTGTGGCAAGAGCTACAAGCCCTCCTGCAACCATACATTTTTATCTGGGCCATGCCTATTTCTTTCACCAGTTTTCCGTCAAGCAGAGCATACCACCCGCTGCCCGAACCTGGCAACCAGCAAAGCATACTCGTGAATAAAGAACTGGAAAAAGCCCTGGCCCAATGCCAACGGTAGAGCCACATGATCCGGTGAAGGTCCACAACGGAGGCCAGCTCCGTTGGAATCGTTTCACCAGATCGTGTGGCTCTACCATGCCAACCTGCTTCAAGCGAAAACAGGTAAAAATTGAAAAGATGCCTGCAAATAAGGTATAGTTTCTGTGCGGGGCAACTGTGGCGCCCGCCTGTGATATGACCCGAGGACGCGGCCAGCGTCTCTTTTTGCTTGAAGGAAACAGAGTATGACGAGCACCTCTGCGCCGGACACCTATATCGATGTAGCGGCGTTTCAAGACGATGTAACCTATCTGGAGGCGCTGTTTCAGCGGCGAGTAGTGGGCGATAGTGAATTTCCGCTGATCGATGTCGGCCAGGGTGAGCCGCTGGTCTTTGTACCAATCCTGGAGCACCTGGAGTTTGTCTACGCGCGCCAGGTGCGCTTCTTCAGCGAGCACAGGCGCGTGATTCTCTACCGCCGCCACGAGACACGCGTGCATTTTACGCGTATGCAGCAGCGGGTGGAGGAGCTGCGCGATCTGCTCAATCACCTGGAGATTGTGAGTGCTGATTTTGTGGCTCACGGCGATGGCGCGATGGTGCTGCTGGAATTTGCTTTGCGCTATCCCCAGCGCTGCCGGAGTCTGACCATTGTTTCCCAGGCCGCGGACTACCGGATCAAACCCCACCCGTGGATCTGGCTGCTGCATGAGCTCTATTTGCGCCTGCCGGTCAAGCACATTCTACCGGCGGCGTTTGTGCGGCGCATTGTCGTCAACTATATCGTCGCCCGCCAACCACGCGCGGAGCCACGCAAAGAAGGCGAAACGCTGCATCTGCTCCCACGCGCCTGTATCGAGGGCCAGTTCGCGAAAATCAACGCCTGGCCCTCGGTCTACAAATTTTCGGTGCTGCCGATCATCCATAGTTTTACGATCCGCAAGCGCCTCGCCGGGCTGACCATGCCCATTCTGCTTATCAATCGCTTTGACGACCAGCTCGCGCCCGAGTACAAGACCCACTGGTTCGCGGAACACCTCCCCAATTGCGCGGGCTACCATGTGATTCCAGGCGGTGAACGCT
>DASVMX010000021.1:0-2307 GCA_036384215.1 Ktedonobacteraceae bacterium
TTCCTCGCGCCATGACTTCGACCAGTACGTCCAGCGCCTGGTGCAAGCCGGGCATATTGACGACGGCCGACGCATCTGGTGGGATATCCGTCCACACGCCACATATCCTACGCTGGAGTTTCGCGTCTGCGACATGCCCGCGACTCTGGACGATACCATCGCCATCGCCGCGCTCTGTCAGGCACTGGTCGCCAAGCTGGCCTGGCTGCACCGCCACCACCTGACCATGCATGTCCTGCCGCGTCACTTCGTTGAAGAACACAAGTGGCACGCCTCGCGTTACGGCCTGGATGCCAAAGTCTTCGATTTTGTCCAGAACCGCCGCCTGAGTATGCGCGAATCGATCAGCGAACTGCTGGACCTCGTCGACGACGTGCTCGATGACCTGGGCTGCCGGCGCGAAATTCTCTACCTGCGCACTCTGCTCAGTTCGCCCTCCGGCACCGGCGCAGATCGCCAGGTAAGCCTGTACCGCCAGACCGGCAATCTCGACGCTATCACACGCTACCTGATCCAGCAGACCATGCGCGGCATCACCCCGCCAGTTGCAACACCCATCACCTCCCCTCTAACCCTGATGCCCGCGTCCACACCAACCGAGCAACCAGTCTCAGCATTGCCCCAGGCAGACTAATCCGGGGCCGGGCGCTCCATATTAGTGGCGCAGACCCGGCGCCGGGCAACAGCAACGAAGCTGCTGTCCGGCGCCGGGTCTGCCCGCGCCCATTTCCTCTAGAGAGCCGGGCGCGTCATTTTTCTGGCAAAGAAGGCCAGCGCGCCCGCGACGATGACACAGATGGCGCCGCCAAGCATAATGGTCGGCTGCGCGCCCGTGGACTGCGCGACTGCCCCGGCCACGAGGCTGCCAAAGGGGGCCAGGCCAAAGGTAATAGTGATCCAGATGCTTACCACGCGCGCGCGCAGATCCGCGGGTGTGGCGGACTGAATGGCGGTGTTGGTAAAGGTTGTCGCCATCACCGTACTGGCACCTAACGCGATCAGCAAGGGCAGAGAGAGCAACTGGTCAGGCACCACGGCAAAGATAACGCTGGCCAGACCACCAAGCAGGCACAGAAGGAACAACGCCTGCACCGGTCGGCGCAGGCGTTCCATCAGCAGAACCAGGAGTACCGCTCCTAGCAGCGCTCCGATCCCCGCCACGGCGTTCATTACGCCCAGACCCGCCGGCCCGGTGCGGAAAATATCCGCCGCGAAGATCGGCAGCAAGGTGGTATAGGGCATGACAAAAAATGCGATCATCAATTGCAGACCCAGCAAAATCACCAGGACGGGATGGTCTTTGAGATAGAGCAAGCCCTGCATTAGATTATCTGCCACCCTCTGGGTTTCCTGAACCCTGGCTCTTTTCTGCTCTGGATGCATGAGAATCAGCGGCAGAATCACGCCGACGTAGCTCAAGGAGTTCAGATAATACGAACCCGCGATCCCGAAAATACCGATGGAAAGGCCACCAAGAGCCGGGCCAATCACACGCGAAAGATTGAACTGCATCGAGTTCAGCGCTATTCCCTGCTTGAGATCATCATCACGAATAAGATCCGCCACAAAAATCTGCCAGGCAGGAAAACTGATCGCGCTGAACAGACCATTGATAAGCGCCACCGTGATGATGTGCCAGACCTTGATCGTGCCCAGGCTCGTCAGGATGCCGAGCAGCAAGGCTGTACATATATAGATGGAATTGACCATGATCAGCAAACGCCGCCGATCAAATTTGTCCGCGATCATTCCCCCGAACAGAGAAAACAGCAGGCTGGGTATCGTGCCAATAAACGCCACCAGGCCCAACAAGAGAGCCGAGTTCGTCAACTGCAATACCTGCCAGCCCTGAGCTACGTTCTGAATCCAGAACCCAAGGTTGGAGACAAACGCGCCCACCCAGAGGGCCGCAAAGTTCTTTTCTGTCAGGGGATGAAAGGCCGCGGGCACATGAAAAGGAGAACGTTTAAAATGAGGATGAAGAAGCATAAAAACCTATAGAACCCTTCTATATAGAACTTTGGAGGCTTTTAGTATACTCCCTTTAGCTGAGCTTTCCAACGTATAATCAGTCCATGCTCATCAAGTCATATATAGACATCAATAAAAATATGCCACTCTCAAGATTTTCTCAATGCGATTTTCCTGAGAGTTTCCTCAGAAAATCCACATTTAGTGCAGTGTTTTTCTCGAAAACTGCCGATTGAGACAGGTATCAGATGAGCCCCACCCCCATTTTTGTTCAGTGGTTTTCAGGCAGGGGTGCTTCGCACCCCTGCCTGAAAAACCCCTTTTGAATCTTTGGGG
>DASVMX010000022.1:0-6186 GCA_036384215.1 Ktedonobacteraceae bacterium
CACGCATAAACCCTGGAGGGTGGGGAAACGCCTGGGTTTGACATGGACAGGATCTGTTACAATAGAGCTAATCTATTTTGTCCCGTCACGATGAGGGACAAAGGGGCATTTGATCTCTAAGATGTCATTATCAGCAGAAAGGCAGGTTACACGCGGTGGTCCTGGTTCCCCCTACTTCTCTTACAGTCCTGACGCCCGCGACCTCAGCCAACCTTGGCCCGGGCTATGATAGCCTGGGATTAGCGTTGCAGCTCTATAACCGTTTCGATGTTGAAATAGGGGGGCATGATCCTGCATTACCTCAGATTGAGGTGCAGGGTGAATTAGGCGCTGATCTATCCACTGGCCCGGATAACCTCTTCTACCGGGCGTTTCGTCTCCTCTTTGAACAGCGCGAACTGCCAGTGCCGGCAGTGAAGATTCGGATGTCGATCTCGATCCCGCCCGGCTGCGGCCTGGGCAGCAGCGCAACCGCGGTGGTGGGTGGATTGATGGCAGCAAATGAGTTGATCGGGATGCAGAATCCAGCCCTGGCTTCTACTAAAGAGGAGCTACTCGCGCCCGCCGTGGCGGCGGAGTCCGGCAACCATCCCGACAATGTGGCCCCGGCCCTGCTCGGCGGACTGGTCGCGACGACGGTGGTTGATGGCAAGATTGAGGCGATTAAGACGCGCTTCCCTGAGGCGCTGAAGGCCGTGATTTTCACGCCCTCGTTTCCTATGGATACTGTGGCCGGGCGCAAACTCCTGCCCGCCGAGTATTCCAAAGCCGATGTGACGTTTAATACCGGGCGCGTGGCTCTCCTGCTCACTGCCCTGCAGACCGGGCGCTACGAAGTAATCGGCGAGGCTATGCGCGACCGCCTGCACCAGCCATATCGCCAGGCGCTGTTCCCCGCTATGCCGGAGATCATTGAAGCGGCAATCGCGGCGGGCGCTTACGGGGCGAGTCTCTCTGGTGGCGGTTCTTCGCTGATCGCTCTGGCCAGCGCAAACTTTCATCCTATTCTGCAATCGATGCAGGAAACAGCTCGTTCTTCAGGTATAGATGGACGCGGCATGATTCTCAATGCCGATCAACAGGGAGCGCGCGTCATTGCTCCGCATAAGCGTTCGCGCAAAACTGGCAGCTACCGCCGCGCGCCTGGTACGCTGGTTTAAGCCGCTGAACAGAGCTTATTAACAAGTCATCAACCAGGGGTGCAGGGATTGTCCTGCACCCCTTGAAAGGATAGAGAACCCATTATGGGGATCAATTCGCTTGAGAACGATGCCTCTGGAGCCTCAAAACCGTCCGCGCAGGACGCTGATGCTGCGGCCCAGGAGGCGCTTGCTGCCATTGTCTTGCGCTGCGTGGAGTGTAATACGCTCTATCCCGGCTTTGAAGCTGCCCCGCGCTATCGCTGCGAATGCGGCGGTGTGCTGGATGTAGAAACCCCTTTCCGCCTGCCCGAACGGCCCACGTCCAAAGTTGAAAACGATATGACATCGAGCGCGGGCGCGCCCTGGCGCCAGCTCTTTGACGAACGCGCCGCGACCGCGCCGATCTGGCCGCTGAGCACCGCGACGCTGCTGCCCGACCGCAGCGGTGTCTGGCGCTACCGCGAGCTGATTCTGCCCGTGCCGGAGTCCGCGATTATCAGCCGGCCCGAGGGCAATACTGGACTCTATCCCGTGGGTCTGGAGAACTGCGATGACAGCCGCCAGGGCCATCGCGCTATCGGCAAGTACGTCGGTCTGGAGCGGCTCTTCCTGAAACACGAGGGCGAAAATCCCACCGGCAGCTTTAAGGACCGCGGCATGACCACGGGGGTGACAATGGCTCGCCTGCGCGGCGCGCGGGCGGTGGCCTGCGCTTCTACCGGCAACACTTCGGCCTCGCTGGCTTCGTATGCCGCTCAAGCCGGGATGCAAGGCATTGTTTTTCTCCCCGCTGGACAGATCGCGGGCGGCAAGCTGGCCCAATCCCTGGCCTATGGGGCGACGACGGTGCAGATCGAGGGCGATTTCGACGCCGCGATGCAACTGGTTGAGCAGGTCTGTAACGAACTGGGCATCTATCTGCTCAATTCGCTGAATCCGTTCCGCGTGGAAGGGCAAAAGGCAATCGGCCTGGAGATCCTCCAGCAGCTTGACTGGCTGGCGCCCGATTGGCTGGTGCTGCCCGCGGGCAATCTGGGCAATACCTCGGCTATTGGCAAGGCCTTCCGCCAGGCGCACCAGTTAGGCTTGATCAATCACCTGCCGCGCATCGCTTCGATCCAGGCAAGTGGCGCCAATCCTTTCTATCTCAGCTTCACCCGGCAGTTCGCCAGACGCGAGCGCGTTCATGCCGAGACTGTCGCGAGCGCGATCAAGATCGGCGATCCCGTGAGCTATGAACGCGCGCGCCGGGTCATCGAGGAGAGCAATGGCCTCGTGGAAGAAGTGACAGACGAGGAGATTCTGGCTGCCAAAGCGGTGATCGACCGCTCCGGCATCGGCTGCGAACCGGCTTCCGCCGCCTCTGTGGCTGGCGCGAAAAAGCTGGTCGCGCGCGGTGTGATACGGCGCGATGAGCGTGTCGTCGCTATTCTCACCGGCAACCTGCTCAAGGACAGCCACACCGGCATCCCCCAGTCCGTGACTGGCCAGGCCATCGCGCCAACCCTGGATACTGTGAAAAAAGCGCTGAGACTATAAGAAAAACAAGGGTTTACCTGTATCCTTACGCGGCGCTATTTCGGACACCTGGCAAGTTTTGTGGCAGCCGCGCTGACCGCGACGGCTGTGTTATCTATTCTATATAGCCGCTTTATCTGGCAGCCAAATCTCGCAGCCCCGCTGATGTCCTCTATCGTGCTGGACACTTTCCAGGCACAGCCAAAAACTAATCTATCTCTCCGGGAAGAGCAAGTTGCTGGCGGTTGAGCCGCTCACAACTTGCTCTTCCCGGAGAAGCATAAAAAGACCCTGGCAGGTAGTTCGCAAGCCTGATACAATATCCACAAAGATATACAAGATGTCTGGTAGCAAAAGATTCCCGTAGCCGGCATTTCGCTGGAGAGATGCCTGGGAAAAGAGGCAATAGACGTGAAACCGAAATGGAAATGGCTCCCGCCCTGGGATATGCCCGCGGACCCCGTGAAGGCAGTTACCTGGTTCCTGCACTGGTTTTTGCAAGTGCTGGTGCGGTACTTTTATGTCCTGATTGTAGCTGGGGTGGCCTACGAGACCTATCTAAATGGCATCGTGGGCCTGTTTGGCACGCTGCTGGTCGGCCTGATCGTCTGGGCCTTCCTGGCAGGCCTGCTCGCCGTGGTCAACTTCGCGTCAAGCGTCTCCAATGCCTTTTCAGAGGTCAGCCGTCTGAGCCAGAATCACTTTGGCTCTCTGAACTCCTTCGGCGGTCCCAACTCCCCCTTCGCCACACGCGAAAGAGAAGAAGAGAATGTCGTCGAAGGCTCCATTATCACCGACCTGGAAGAAGAACGCCGCAGGCGCCGCCAGGAAATGTAGAGAGGCAAGCTCTCTGTTTTGAGGCAGAACGGGATATTTTGCCGGCGTCACCGGCAAAATATCCCGTTCTGCCTCAAAACAGAGAGCTTGCCTCTCTTTATGCTTGTGAGGCGAGGAAAGAGAGCACGGCTTGATTGAATTCGGCGGGCTTTTCCATATTGACGAGGTGGGCGGCTCCGGGAATGATCTTCAGTTGCGCGTTGGTGATCCGTTCGGCCAGTGAGCGAGCCTGCTCGACCCTGGCCTCGATGTCATAGTCTCCAACGATCAACAGGGTCGGTGCCTGGACTTCGTTCAGGCGATCGATGGCTGGCGGATCGAGGTCTAATTCGATGGCGTTCTCCGGGAAAACGGTGGCGAAGGCGTGGCGCTGCATTTCACGCACAAGCTCGCGGACCTGGCTGTCGACCTCGGAGGGCTGGCGTTTGGGGCCGTCGACCCACATTCTGAGGTTTAATTCGGTCGCGCCATCCAGGTCCTCGTCCTCCAGTGCCTTTTCCTCGGCTTCATAAAAGGCCAGCTCGTCTGGCGCTGGTTCGGAACCACTGACGCTGGGCGCGACCAGTACCAGCGCATCCACCAGATCTGGATATGCCAATGCAAAGTCCAGCGCGACCTTCCCACCATAGGAAATCCCCACGATAGAGGCGCTGGCAAGACCCAGGTGCTGGAGCAACTGCAACAGTTCCTCGTGAGGCGCAAACGCGCTTGTGGGCACTTCGGACTTGCCAAAACCACGCTGGTCATAGCTCACAACCTGGTAGTGCTGCGCGAAGGCCTGGAACTGTTCGCCCCACATGCGGCTATCAGCCACTCCCGCGTGCAACAACACCAGGGAACGCCCTGCTCCGGCCACTTCATAATAGAGCCGGGCGCCATTGATCTCAACAGAACCGCTTTGAGATGTAAATTGCGTCATACAAGTTCCCTCCTCAATGATGGTGAAATAACGACGGTGAAACACAAATAGAATATCAGGCCAGTTCGCCGCTCCATTCACCAGATCTGGCAGCATGGTTGGCCTGACTTGACCCCATGAGCATTATACAAATGAAAAATGCTAGCTGTTCTGTGCGTTCCACAGTTGCCAGGCCGCGTCATCGGGTGCTGGTACGTAGGAGGACAGGAACAGGCCAGTACCTTCAATGCGATACGCGCCCAGAGCCGCGGGCAGCACCAGGGTTTCCCCGCGCTTGAGCTGCTCGCTCTGCTCCTGGCCGGGACCGTAGCAGACGCGCAGTTCCGCGCCGAGCGAGGTCAGAATCACGCAGCTTCCACCAGTCTGATCCTCCAGGTACGAGCGCAGGATGAACTCGCGCTCGACAAAATAGCGGCTGGCCACCAGGCAGCGCGCGGTGCAGGCTGGCGTTTCAGACAGGGTGACAGGCCGCGCTTTGATCCGGGCCGAGGGCTCGTATCTGGTTACATCCAGCGAGCGCTCGATGTGCAGTTCGCGCGGGCGACCCTGCGCGTCCAGGCGCCCGTAGTCGTACATGCGATAGGTGACATCCGAGTATTCCTGGAGTTCATAGAGCAAAACGCCACCGCCAATGGCATGAACAGTGCCCGCCGGCACGAAGATCACATCGCCGGGCGCGACCGGCTCCTCGTGCAAAAGTTCTTCCAGCCTGATCCTTTCAATTGCCTGCTGGACCGCGGCCCGCGTGCCGGGAGCGCGGAAGCCATGAACAATGCTCGCGCCTGGCTCGGTGGCCAGGATATACCAGCACTCGGTCTTGCCCAGTTTGCCGCCCTCGTGCAAGGCCGCGTAATCGTCCTCGGGGTGGACCTGCACCGAGAGCTTTGTCCGCGCGTCGATAAACTTCGCCCGCAGGGGAAAACGCTGGCCAAAGACCGCGATGGCCTGCGCGCCCAGGAGATCGACCCCCAGTTGCTCAACCAGCGCGCCCAGCGTCTGGCCAGCGTAGGGTCCATTCTGGGCAACTGTGCTTACTTCGGTCTCCCAGGACTCGCCAATCGGCACGTCGCCCTCTGGCAACGCTTTCCAGCCCGCCTGCTCCAGCTTGCGCCCGCCCCAGATGGTCTCGTGGAATGAAGATTGTAAACGGATAGGATGTAGTTGCTGCACCCGCGATCCTCCTGAAAAAGAAGCAGGGGCGCGAGTCAGTGGTCGCCCCCTGGAAAAATAATTGCTTACCTGTGTGCCTACCTGATTGCAAGATACAATGAACGCAGCCGCACTCTCACGCGGCTCTATTCGCCCTCGTCGCCCGTGGAAGAGACGCCCACCAGCAGCGCGCCCGCGATCTGGCGGCGCAATTTGTCGCGCATGACAATGCCCTTGATGCGATTGATCTCCTGCCCGTTCTTGAAAAAGATCACGGTGGGGATACCATCAATGTTATATTGCGAGACAAGCCCTGCGTTGATATCTACATCGATACGCGCAAAGGTCGCCTGCCCATAGTATTCCCGGCCAATAGTCGCAAATTCCGGCTCAAAGAGCTGACAGGAGTCGCTCTTCTCGGAAGAAAAATTGACCACGACCATTTCTGGCACCTGTAAGACCTTTTCCGCGAAATCCTCGCTGCCTACAGTGGCATAGCTGGCTGTCTGATCTGCCATAGTATCCTCTTTATGTGTTTTGCTTGTTTGCCCCATACGCCCTTTCAAAAGCGTATCACTCTCGCGCTCACACTGTCAAGAAGGAATTCGTCCTGGTGTTGCC
>DASVMX010000023.1:0-3062 GCA_036384215.1 Ktedonobacteraceae bacterium
CCCCCCCCACCCCCCACCACACTCCAAACGAGAAGGTTGAAGAAAAAACTTGCACATCGGGTTAAATAGATTTCATCGAGGTAAGCGCTGTAACTGCAGCGCTTACTTCGATGAAATCTATTTAGAATGGGTGGCGAATGATCAGGAAGGCGGCAATCAGGATGACGAGAGCCAGGCCGATGCCGATCAGGAAGAGGGTGTTGCGCTGGCCCAGCCTGACGTTGCGGCTCGGACCTTTGGCGTCGACCAGGTGTCTGATGCGTTCCTGGCGCTCTTCCAGGCGCTCTTTGCGTTTTTTGCGGCGCTCGCGGGGATCAGCCGCCGCTCGTTCGGCATAAGGACCGGTTCCCATGTGCTCCATGCGCCGGCGCATGTCGCGGTTGTAGTACTCCGCCTGCTGGTTGGCTGGCGCACCCGTGGTGAGTTCTTTCTGTTGCGTCGATTTCGCGCCCGCGATTGCAGTGCCGCCGATTTTGGGACGATGACTGCTTTTACCGCTCTGCTTGCCTTTTTTCGCGCTGGCGGAACTGCCTGCCAGCCCTTGCGCCTGAGCCGGGGCGTTTTCTTTCGCGGCAGACTGGCCGGTTGGCTGAACCGGGGCGCTTCTCCCGGCCTGGGTTTCATTGGAGTCGGCTTTTTGTGAGCCAGACCGACTTGTTTTGACCATCGCTTCTTTTCCTCCGAACAGTGAATTTGTCTTCTTGTTTGCCTGCTACACCTGATTGGGAACGTCGCAGAAAAAGGTTGTCACGCCAAACTGGGTATGCAATAGCTCACCAAGAGCCAGTACGCCGATTTTCTCTGAATTATAATGCCCGATGCCAATAAAGTTGATACCCTCTTCACGCGCGATCCCTTCGGTTGGCTCGCCGGTCTCGCCCGTGATAAATGTATCGCAGCCGAGTGCGATTGCATCCAGCAGATTATGGTAGCCGCCACCTGTGACGACGCCAACGCGGCGCACGGTCTGCGGGCCATAGGTGTAAACGCGCGGCTGCGCGCCCGCGATGCGTGTGACTTTTTCGATCAGTTCGCGCATGGTCTGGCGCTTTGGCGCGTTGCCAACCGCGCCAATGGGCTTACCGCGCGCCACGCCCAGAGTAATGCCTTCAAGTTCAAAGCCCAGCGCTTTGAGCCAGAGGGCGTTGTTGCCTACCTCGGGATGCGCGTCCAGCGGCAGATGGTAGCCGAGCAGCGTGATGTCGTTCTCAAAAAGCATTTTGAGACGGCCTTTCATGCGTGCTCCCACGACCGGGGAGGTGTTTTCCCAGAATAGGCCGTGATGAGTGATGAGCATGTCCGCCCGCTGCTCGGCAGCCATGCGAAAACATTCCAGGTTCGCGCTTACTCCCAGAGCCACCCGCTCGACTCCGGGACGTCCGATGACCTGCATGCCGTTGGGACAATAGTCGCGAAAACCGGCAATCTGCAAATAGTCATCCAGGTATTGAACAATCTCGTCCCGCAGTGTACTCACAGCTTTATCTCCTTCGTGGACAGGGATATTTCACCGCGCGCGGCCAGGGCTCTTACTTTCCTGACTCGCCCTCGGTGAGAAACTTGCGCGCGATCTGCGCGGCCTCTGCTTTGTCATCAGGCGAAAGCGCGCCGTCGATGACCAGGCCCAGGAGATGCTCCTTGAGCGGGCGCAGCCAGGGGCCGGGTGGACGCCCGAACATCTCCATCAACTCCGTGCCGTCCAGCGGACTCTTGAGCGGCACGCGCTCGGCCTCTTCCTTGAGACGCTGGCAGCGTTCCGCCAGATCGCTCACGCGCGCGGCTGCCCGCTCGATCTTGTCGGCTCGATAGCTGGTAATGTCCGCCCGCGAGAGGTCCAGCAGATGAGGCAGGCTCTCGCCGCTGTCCAGCATCAGGCGCCGCACCGCGCCATCCGTCCAATCGGGAGTATAGGCATTGGCGCGCATATGTAATTGCACAATGCGCGAGACGTTGTCGATGAAATCGCGGTCGAAGTGCAGGCGCTTGAGAATATCGCGCGCCATGTACGCGCCCATCTCCTCGTGACCGAAGAAATGAACCTTATTGCCCTCGTCGACGCTGCGCGTGCGCGGCTTGGCGATGTCGTGCAGCAGCGCGCTCCAGCGCTGGTGCGAACCCGGCGACGAGCGCTCGACTACGCGCAAAACATGCGCGTAGACATCCTTGGAGTGGCCGCCGCGTTGAGCCTGCTGCCCTACTCCCTTGAGTTCCATGACCTCCGGGATGATCCAGGTCATCAGATTCAGCTCAACCAGCAGATCCAGGCCTAGCGCAGGATGATTCGAGAGTAGCAGCTTATTCATCTCGTCGCGGATACGTTCTCGTGAAATCTTTTGCAGGCTGGCTGCCTGCTGGCGAATCGAATGCGTTGTGTTGCGTTCAATCGTAAAATTGAGCTGGGCCGCGAAGCGAACCGCGCGCATCAGGCGCAGAGGATCTTCAGCAAAGCGTTTCTCCGGCTCGCCGCCCACCGCGCGCAGCAGGCCAGCCTCCAGATCCTCCTTGCCTCCAAAGGGGTCGATGATCTGGCCCGTCAGAAGGTGACGGGCCATAGCATTGATAGTAAAGTCGCGGCGGTGTAGATCCTCGATTAAATCGTCGCCGAAACAGACCTCGGGCTTGCGCGACTCGGGATTATAGCGCTCGCTACGGAATGTCGTAATCTCGACAATTTCACCCTCGTAATGCAGGCGAACCGTTCCAAAGCGTTCCCCCACCAGTACAACCGCGTTCGGCTGTGTCGGGGCCACAATCTGCTTAATCTCATCCGGGCGCGCATCCGTCGCCAGGTCAGCATCGTTCGACTGGCCGCGATGGAGCAGCACATCCCGCACCGTTCCGCCTACCATATAAAGTTGTTTCTGCCGCGCGCCGAAAGCTTCCGCCAGCGTGGTGATAATATCTAGCATGGTGTTGCAATACTTACCAGTCTTTATGATCTTGCGATGGCAGTATTGTATCATGTTCATGCCAAGAAATGTAGACCTTCCAGCATGGTATATTGAAACTCGACTGATCTGTGTTTTCACTCGAGGAGAGCGGCGGGGAGCAAGGCTACAGCC
>DASVMX010000024.1:0-1966 GCA_036384215.1 Ktedonobacteraceae bacterium
AGAGGCTGCGCAGGGGCAGCTCGAGCTGGAAGAGGGAGCGGGCGCGGGCGATGACCTGGGTGGCGAGCAGGGAGTGGCCGCCGAGGGCGAAGAAGTCGTCGTGGACCCCGATCTGCTCGACGCGCAGGACCTCGGACCACAAGGCCGCCACCAGTTCTTCCAGGGGAGTGCGCGGGGGCTGGTAGCGGGTCTCCAGGTGAGGGCGTGAGGCGGCGGGAGCGGGCAGTGCCCGGCGATCCAGCTTGCCATTGGGCGTCAGGGGCCAGCCTTCTACCAGCAGCAGGGCGGAAGGCTGCATGTAGCCGGGTAACTGGCTGCGGAGCAGCGCTCGCAGTTGGCCGAGCAGCAGCGGCGGGTTTTGCCCGGCTGTGGGAAGCACATAGCCAACCAGCCTGTTGTCTCCCGGCGGGCCGGCGCGCAGGATCACCACCGCCTCGTGGACGCCCGGCGCGGCTCTGAGCGCGGCTTCGATCTCTCCCAGCTCGACACGATACCCTCGTACCTTGACCTGCTCATCAAAACGCCCCAGGTATTCCAGTGTTCCATCCTCCAGGTAGCGCGCGCGGTCTCCTGTACGATAGAGGCGTGCCCCGGGTTCGCTCCCGAATGGATCAGGAATAAAACGCTCCGCCGTCAGGTCGGGACGCTGCAGGGAGCCACGGGCCACGCCCGCGCCGCCGACATACAGCTCGCCCGGCATCCCGAGCGGGACCGGTTGCCACCGGGCGTCCAGCAGATAAATCTGCGTATTGGCAATGGGGCTTCCTGGCGAGATATGCGTGAGTGCATTGCTTTCTGCCACTATAGCGTACGTGGCATCTGCGGCTACTTCCGATGAGCCGTAGAGATTCAGGAGAATACTCCGCGGCAACTGGCTCAGAAAGCGCTGAGCCAGTTCTACCGGGAGAGCCTCACCGCTGCTCGTCCAGTATTTCACGCGCGCGAGGGATGTTTCCAGATCCAGCCTGGTATTCAGCATGGTTTCCAGCAGGGAAGGAACCACCACAAGGCGCGTTACGCCCTGTTCGGCTAGCACAGATATGAGCCGATATGGATCTTTGACGATCTCGTCGGCCAGGATAGTCATTCTCACGCCGCGCAGCAAGGACCCGAAGATTTCCCAGGCTGAGTCCAGAAAACTGAGTGAGGTCTTCTGGCAAGATATCTCAGCTTCAGCGAAGGGAAAGCGCTCCCACATCCAATGCAAGCGATTGATCGTGGCCCGGTGGGTACCCAGCACTCCTTTCGGCCGGCCCGTGGAGCCGGAGGTGTAGATCACATAGGCCAGGTCTTCACTCTCTACCGTCCTGGCCAGGTTTTCCCCCGCTTCAGCGGCGATCTCGGGCCATTGGAGGTCCAGCATAATGATCGGTTCATGCTTTGCGGGCAGGACTTCCAGCAAATGCTGCCGGGTGAGCACAGGTACCCCGTGCCCTGCTTCAAGGCCAGCCTGTGCGTTTGAAAGCATGAACGCCAGGCGCTCTTGCGGGTAGGTCGGGTCCAGGGGAAGATAGACCCCGCCTGCCTTTAAAATGCCTAATATTCCCACCAGCATGGGCAGTGAGCGTTCGATACACAGGCCCACAATAACCGCTGGACCCACACCCCGTTTCTGGAGATAGCGTGCCAGCTGGTTGGCCTGGCTATTGAGCTCCTGGTAGCTTAGCTGGCCCTGGTCATCCGCCGCCGCGATGGCTTCGGGGGTGCGCCGGACCTGGGCTTCAAAGAGCTCGTGGAGACAGATCTGCCGGGGATACTCCCGGTGGGTGGCGTTCCAGGCGACCAGCAGGAGCTGGCGCTCGGCCTCGCTGAGCAGGGAGAGCTGCGAGATGGGCCGCTCTGGCTGCTCGGTCATCCCTTGCAGCACCTGGACGTACTGCCGGCTCCAGCGCTGGACCGTGGCCGGCTCGAAGAGGTCGCGATCGTATTCGAGGGTGCCCAGCACGCCCTGCGGACCCTCCGCCAG
>DASVMX010000025.1:0-1544 GCA_036384215.1 Ktedonobacteraceae bacterium
GTCTCGCTATACTGTATTATGTGAGGCTCGTGTCACGTTCATGGTTTCGTATGTGTCAAAGCAAATAACAGCACATTCAAGGAAGAGGAGAAGTAGTATGTCTGGCCTGCACACATTTTTTCACAAACGTCGCGCCAAAAACGCCATCGCGGAAGCGCCCAATACCCCTATACCATCCCCCGTTGAGCCTGCCCTCTTAGAACAGTCCGCTCCTGAACAGGCGGAACTACTACGCGAAGCCGACGCTTTTTTACGCCTGTTTCACGCGGAATGCGGCTTTTCCGGCGAAACCCCTGGCCGCCTGGCCGAGATCGAGAGCGAGATCAGGCAAACTGGGACCTACCAGCAGAGCACTGCGGAACTGACCTATGGAGCGAAGCTGGCCTGGCGGCATAATACCCGCTGCATCGGGCGCCTGCACTGGCAGACGCTGGCAGTCCGTGACATGCGTCACCTGACCAGCGCGGAGGAGGTTTTCCTGGCTCTCCTCGATCACCTGCGTATGGCAACCAATGGCGGTAAGATTCGCTCAATGATGACCGTCTTCGCGCCACCCGCGCCGGGGCACGAGGGCATCCAGATCTGGAATCCACAACTCATCCGCTACGCCGGCTATCGCCAGGCCGATGGCAGCGTTATTGGCGATCCCGCCCTTGCCAGCTTTACCGACGCCCTGCGCCGCCTGGGCTGGCGCGGTGGAGCCGGCACGCCCTTTGATATCTTGCCTCTCGTCATTAAAATGCCAGAACAGGAGCCGAGGCTCTTTGAGATCCCCAGAGACCTGGTGCTGGAAGTGCCTCTCAGCCATCCCGAGTATTCCTGGTTTAGCGAACTGGACTTAAAATGGCACGCTCTGCCCGTCATCTCCAACATGCGCGCGGAAATTGGCGGCATCTCCTATACCGCAGCCCCCTTCAACGGCTGGTATATGGGAACAGAGATAGGCGCGCGCAACCTCGGCGATACCAGCCGCTATAATGTATTGCCGATTATTGCCAGAAAGATGGGCCTGGACACCCACACTGATCGCTCTTTGTGGAAGGACCGCGCCCTGGTAGAACTGAATAGAGCCGTCCTCTCGTCATTTACCAGCCACAGGGTCACCATTGTCGATCACCATACCGCCTCCCGTCAGTTTCTTCTCCACGAAGCCAGAGAGAAGTCCTGTGGCCGAAACGTACCCGCGCACTGGGTCTGGCTGGTCCCTCCTCTTTCCGGTTCAGCCAGCCCACTTTTCCACATCACCACGTATAAAAATCAGAAGCTCAAACCGAATTTCTTCTATCAGCCTCAGCCCTGGTTGTTTGAACAACCAGACGCGGAGGTCACACCGTCCAGTTCCTTCGCAAAGGACGAATGCTGTGGCGTTCTCAGATAATTCAACTATTTCCATCCGCCGTTTTTGAGGTGCATATATCTCGTTTCAGCGCCGATGAGAGCGGCCCCAAAAATGGCATGGCCCACAAGATGGTATTGCATCTTGAAACCCCTTGCGCCGCGCAGCGGCGCTCTTTTTCCCAGAAGAGATGGCGAGTTGGGGGGGC
>DASVMX010000026.1:0-5620 GCA_036384215.1 Ktedonobacteraceae bacterium
CAATTTCCATTGTTGCCAGCCATTATCTCGTGACCACCGCTCTGCGTCAGGCTTCCTCCAGCGAAGATATGTTAAGAGGCGCGGAGCAGGCTCTGCCAGCCGATTGTGTCCGCTTTGCGCCGCCGGGTCGCGAGCTGCGGCATATCGAGGGGCTGGCCGGTGGACTGCTGCTCGGCGTGAGCGCGGCTCAATTGCATGTCGCGCTGGATCTGGGCCAGGCGCTCGGCGACTAAACGCTCGTAGTGGAAAGGATGAGATGTCATGGTATTTGCTCCTTTTACTTCTCGTGCTCGCCATTCATTGTATTACACATTTGTTTTTCTCTTCTTGTTTAAAGTATAATCTAATAAGAGGATAGAATCGGTCCTGATTGAGACGAATTTTTGAGTAGAAGGAAAAAGACAATGTATCATCCGACGACGCGTGTTTTGACCGTGCTGGAATTATTGCAGGCGCATCGGCAGATGAGCGGGCCGAGGCTTGCCGAGCGCCTGGAGGTGGATGTACGCAGTGTGCGCCGCTATATTATGATGCTGCAAGACCTGGGCATTCCCATCGAGGCCGAGCGCGGGCGCTATGGGAGCTATCGCCTGCTGCGCGGCTTTAAGATGCCGCCGTTGATGTTTACAGAGGAGGAGGCACTGGCGCTGACACTGGGGCTGCTGGCGGCACGGCGCCTGAGTCTGTCCATGACTGCGCCCGCAATCGAGGGTGCGCTGGCCAAGATTGATCGCGTTTTGCCCGAAGCGCTGCGCGTACAGGTACAGGCTGTCCAGGAGACGCTGGGGCTCGCGGGAAGTGTTGGAAGAAGGTCTGTTTCCGCGCCGGAAAGCTCGGTGGTGCTGATCTTGAGCAGCGCGACGCAGCAGGAGAAGCGCGTTCACATGCGTTATCAGGCCGGGCGAGGGCAGGCAACCGAGCGGGATGTAGATTCCTATGGCCTGGTTTTCCACGCGGGTATCTGGTACGCTGTTGGCTATTGTCATCTGCGCCATGATTTGCGCACATTTCGCCTGGACCGCGTGCTCCAGGTGGATCTGTTGGAGGAGACCTTTACGCGTCCAGCCGGTTTTAACGCCGTGGAACAGCTCAGGCGTTCTATCGCGAGCAGGCCGGGCAACTGGAAAGTGGAGGTTTTACTGGAGATGAACTGGGAGGATGCCGAGCGCCTGGTGCCACCAACGGTCGCCATGGTGGAGCAAGTGCCAGGAGGTGTGCTGCTGAGTTGTTATGAAGAAGATCTCGATTGGCTGGCCTATTTCCTGGTTGATCTGCGCTGTCCTCTTGTGGTACGCGAGCCAGTCGAACTGCGCGCGGCTTTGCACAAAGTCGCGGCGAAAATCATCCAATTCGCGGAACGCTCTTGATCCGTGGATCAGTTCTTTGTTATGATGTTATCATGAGCTTTACACGTTTAACAGGGGGATTAAAGGCCCCTGGATGGATGATCCATCGCAATCGTAAACGCAACACGAGCTTCCACGCCGCGTAAGCCCGGCACATGATTGGCTTACGTGGCTGAAAATGGGTGCCACACGCTTTATCTATCCTGGCGTTTTCCGCGCCGGGTGATACCGCGTTGGGCGCTGTTTTCTTCCTCTCATTTTTGTCTTTCTACCCCTTGTGACCGGGCAACATGCTATCTGACGCGCTCCCTTTTTTCGCCCGCGCAACCTCGCGCAATGTTGTGCGTAGTAGAAAGAGATCTTCTTATGGAGTACAAGAGATAGTAAAAACAAAGGGGCCAATATCTATGTCACAGCAAAACCATTCCGACGAAGAGTTGCGCGGTTATGAAGGTACACGCGGTTATGAAACGTCGTATACGCCAACACTTGGCGAGCTAGGTGTAAACTATGATCGACATTACACGCAGATACCAGCGCAAAAGATTGCCACAAATTACAGCCTGGATGGGAAAAGCGGCCCTTCGGCGGGGCAGCGCCTGGCTCTGGCGATAGTCTCGATGGTCGTCATGATTGGCTCAATCATCTCGCTTTCTGATATGAATGGTTACGCTGGTTTTATGCAGATTGCTGCTCATCTGACCGGGATCATTGTGGTGGCCCTCGCAACCGTCGCGATTAACCTGATCTTTGCCTGGAGGCGTTAGGCTTATTTGAGCCAACATGAGGAGGGGTCAGGGCAAGCGGTTCTTTGCATTCTGCTTGCCCTGGCCTGTGATTTTAGCCGAGTTTATAGGTGACAAGTCCCTTGGCGACCAGCGTGCCCGAGGCGCTTTCGACTTCCACATCGAGGTAGACGAGGCTGCGTCCGCGCCGCAGCACATGGGCGGTGGCTGAGACATCTTCGCCCTGCGCGGCGGCGAGATACGAGACAGTCAGCCCGACAGTTGTGCCGCGCGGATTTTCCAGCGCGCCCGCGCCTGACCAGGCAGCGACCATGGCTGTAGTATCGATCAGCGAGGCCAGAGCGCCACCATGGACAGTCTGGCCGATGGTGACCAGCGAACTGGTAAAAGGCAGCTTCAATGTCGCCTGGTCATTCTGCATGTCCACTAGTTGAATGCCCAGGTGACCGACAAAGGGCGAAAGAGGGAGAAACTGGCGAATAATCTCAGCGCCAGATGGTAGCGTTTTATCCAGTTCCGGCTGGTTGGCAGGCGTGTCCATGTACATATACCTCGTGTTTTCTTGTTACTCAACAACGATGTCGTTTTTACTACCTCCTCCCAAAAGTCCTCCCATCAGCGTTTTCATTACAAAGCAAGCTACAGTTATTATGTTCTCTCTTAATTGTACTCGCAAACGGAATGGTAAACGTACAACAAAGAGAGGGTGTTTAAGCGTCAATCGCCTGCTGTTATCAGGCGATAGTGCTTATTACCAGGTTATAGCAAGAAGGTCATAGAATTATTTGCGCGAAACGCTGTGAAACACAGTGTAACGCGTAGAAGTATATTGATTTATCGAGCTATAATAAGAAAAAAGTACCGAATAATTGGATATACCTGGGCTGATCTGAGAAAAATTTGTAAACTTAATTGTGTCGTCCAGAGACGAGAACCTTCTTGCAGGATTTATTCATTCATTGCAATACGGTCTTTTTTCCTATGCGTTACGCAGGGGTAGAAAAGAAGGTACTCTGATGGGCTTGGAGAGGCGGGAGTGGAGGAAGTGTATAATCCCTCGGCGCGGACATTCCAGGGATGCCAGAAAGCTTGATGCAAGCGTGTCGAGGGCGAAAGAGGTGAACTATTCATGGACGGCAAGGGTCAGAGTGGCGGGCCAGGAGAGAACGGCCAGCCGCGCAAGCGTAGGAAGTCTGTATTGAATGGTGTGAAGGGTCAAAGGCGAATCATCACATTCTGTAAAACACATAGAAGTGCTCTTTTACGTGGGTTTCTAGTAGCTGCGATTGTTGCATTACTCTTTGGTATTTTCCTCCAGTTCCAGGGTCCAGCGGGGGATGATGTGCCGAGTGGTGAGACATCCATAAACTATAGTGTGTTTCTCAATCAGGTCAATTCTGGCAATGTGCTGGCGGTTACTCTGCGCGGGAACGGGATCAACGCCCTTTTACAGAAGCCACTGACGCAAGTGAACACGCGTTCAGCAGCGCTGACCGCGGCTCAACGTAACGCGCAGATTGAGGCATGGACGCGTTACGCTGGCTCTGTGAGTAATAGCAGCATGGATACTTCAAACTCGGGCATAGACCCCGCGCGCATGGTCTATACGGTTTTGCCGGCGAATGGGATGGGCCAGTTGATGCCCTTGTTGCTTGGCCAGCATGTGGAGGTCATTTCGCAGCCTCCGGTGCAGGCTCCAGCCTGGTTAAGCCTGATCTGGAAATTCGCGCCGCTTCTGTTTTTACTGGTCTTGTTGTCGATTGTGCTGATTCCGCGCAAACAGGGGCGTATACCGCAGAACGTCAACGAGCATATCGCGCAGTTCACCCGCAAGCGTATGCGGCGTTTTGATGGCGTGAGTTTGTCGAAAACGAGAGATGCCGTGGGGAAAAAGCCCGGCGGGCAGGCGGGTATGGCGGGAAAGATCAACAATTCCGCTCGTTCAGCTTTTACACCCAGCGGTTCAGCTGCCAGTCAGACGGTTAGAGTGGCTCCGCCGCCAACTACTTTTGCTGACGTGGCGGGAATCGACGAAGTGCGTGTTGAACTGGAAGAGATTGTGCAGTTTCTGCGCACGCCTGAGAAGTTTGATCGCCTGGGAGCGCGCATTCCGCGTGGCGCCCTGCTGGTTGGCGCGCCGGGAACTGGAAAGACGCTGCTGGCTCGCGCCGTGGCCGGTGAGGCGGGTGTGCCTTTCTTTAGCATCAGCGCCTCCGAGTTTGTCGAAATGTTTGTTGGGGTTGGTGCCAGCCGCGTGCGTGATCTGTTTACCCAGGCCCGCCAGGCCGCGCCAGCGGTAATTTTTATCGATGAAATTGACGCAGTAGGACGCAAGCGTGCTATGAAGGCTATGGGTAACGAGGAACGTGACCAGACGCTGAATCAACTACTGGTGGAGATGGATGGCTTTCACGCCAGCCAGGCCGTGGTTGTGCTGGCCGCGACCAACCGCGTCGATATTCTCGACAAAGCTCTGCTGCGCCCAGGCCGCTTTGATCGCCATATCACCGTTTCTCTGCCCGATCGCGCGGGCCGGCAGGCGATTCTGGGACTGCATACCGCCAGGACGCCGCTACACGAAGAGGTTTCGCTGGAACGCCTGGCGCGCATGACCACGGGCATGAGCGGAGCTGACCTGGCCAACCTGGTCAACGAAGCTGCCCTGTGCGCTGCGCGCAAAGACCTGGAGACCATCGATCATGCCTGCTTTGAGGATGCTCTGGCGCGCGTCCAGTTGGGAGCACTGCGCCCGCTGGTCATGAGCGAAGACGAGAGGCGCATCATCGCCTACCACGAAGGCGGTCATGCCCTGGTGGCGTACCATTTGCGGGAAGCCGACACGGTCAATCGCGTCACTATCCTGCCGCGTGGACAGAGCCTGGGAGTCACGCAGTTTATCGCTGAAGAGGATCGCTATAACTATAGCCGCGAGATGCTGATGGCGAAGATCGCCGTAGGGCTTGGCGGGCGCGTAGCCGAGGAACTGATGCTGGGCCGCGAGCGCGTCACCACCGGTGCCGAGAACGATTTCCAGGTTGTCACCAGCATGGCGCGCCGCATGGTCACTCATTGGGGTATGAGCGAAGAAGTAGGTGTTGTCTTCGCCGGTTACGATGAGACTGGCGCGGGTATGAATATGAGCCGCGTCGATCCATTGTTGCTTGCCTCGCGCTCGCAGACCCTGGCAGTCGACGCCAGCGGTCGCCTGGTGTCTAATGGCCAGCCCAACCTGACCCGCGAGTACCCTTTCGCCATGACCGCGCCCGCCGCGTCCGCCAGCAGCCCTGGCATGTCCACGCTCGTCGACCGCGAGATCAGGAAAATCCTGGACGAAGGCCACGCCACGGCCCGGACTATCTTGCAAGAGCATTTCGACCAGCTCCAGCGCGTGGCAGACGCCCTCATGTTCCACGAACAACTCGACCGCGCCGAATTTGAAGCCCTGTTACAGGACTAACTAACAGGTGGTGTAGAGGCAAGCAGAGCGATTGGCAGTTGAACCGCCAATCGCTCTGCTTGCCTCTACAC
>DASVMX010000027.1:0-5123 GCA_036384215.1 Ktedonobacteraceae bacterium
GACAGCGGCCCGCGGGCCGCTGTCCTCCTCTTCTCATTTCACTACTCACTCATTTTCCGCCAGTTTGCCCTGTGCCATTTCTTCACAATGCCATCGATAGATGCAGCACCGGACCGGCGCCTCCGCTGTGCTCAGCGGCCCCGTTTGCAACAATCTGAGTCGCACCCGGTGCCTGTTCATTGGGAAATATGTATGGTAGACTTGCTTTAATTAATGTGAAAATGACACTAATCTGGAGATAATCTGCATGGAAGCCACGCGTAAGAGTAGTTATCCTGGCGCCGCGCCGCGTGCAGTGCGACTGATCGCTACGGATCTCGATGGGACGCTGCTGCGCTCGGATGGCAGCCTTTCGCAGCGCACTATTGCAGCCCTCGGGCGGGTACAGGAGGCGGGCATAGTTGTAGTTCTGGTCAGCGCGCGACCGCCGCGCATTGTGGAACGCATCGGGCGGGCCGCGGGCATTGGCGGCCTGGCTATCTGCTGCAATGGCGCGCTGCTATATGATCTGGACCGCTCGCTTGTTCTGGCCAGCACGACTATCTTGCCAGATGCGATGCAGTGGATTACCGCGACCCTGCGCCAGGCCATGCCAGGCATGTGTTTCGCTGTCGAAAACGGCCTGAGCGTTATCTGCGAGCCGGGTTATTATGCCTGCAAACCCCATAGCTCAACCGGGCAGCCGCGCGTGGCTGATCTGTCTGCGTGCGCTGGCGAGCCCGTTGTCAAGCTGATGGCCATCCATCCAGAGCGCACACCAGACGAGCTGCGAGAGTATGTACACGAGCTGCTTGGCGCGTCTTACAGCGTGACGCACTCAGGCAGTGATTTTCTGGAAATTGCCCCTGTCAGTGTCCACAAAGCCGCGGCCCTGGCCAATCTGTGCCAGCGCGTGAACATTGATGCCAGCGAAGTTATCGCCTTTGGAGATATGCCCAATGACCTCCCCATGCTCCAATGGGCCGGGCGCGGCGTTGCCGTAGCTAATGCCCACCCGCTGGTATTACAAACCGCCAGCGAAATTACGCTTTCAAATCTGGATGATGGCGTGGCACTTGTGCTGGAACAACTGATCTCACCATCCAACGTTGTAGGAGGCAAACTCCTCTTATGAGGGAGGCTGAGCCAGGTGCGCCTGGCTCAGCCTCCCTCATAAGAGGAGTTTGCCTCCTACGCGAGCAGTCTGCCAAGGTGTTCGCGCATGAAGGCTTTTTCTTGCTCATAGGGCAAAAGCTCCAGTATTTGCGCGGGCTCAAACCAGCCAGCTATGTCGTAGCCTTCTTCGGTTGGCAGCTCTGGCTGGCCCGTGGGGAGAGCGTAGGCGAGATAGTAGTGGACGGTTTTGTGAGGCTGCGGGGGGATTTCGCCTTCCCGCGAGACTTCGCGCACCAGGCTGCCCAGGTAGGTGAGCAACTGGACATGCGAGAGGCCGGCCTCTTCATAAATTTCGCGCAGAGCAGCCTGCTCCAGGCTTTCCCCGGCCTCAACATGTCCTTTGGGCAGAACCCAGGTTTTTGTACTGCGCTTGCGCCGGGCCAGGGCGATTTTGAGCCGGCCATCCATTTCACGCAGAATAAACGCTCCGGCTGAGACAGGTGCCTTCCGGGTCATCCTTTCCTCGCTCTCCGCCTGGCACGTTTGCCCAGGCCCAGACAAAGGCAGGCCAGAGTTCTGCCTCCGGCCTGCCTGGTTTGCTCCTTTTAGTCGAGATAACGGTACGCTGGCAGGGTCAAAAATTCGACAAAGATGTCGCTGGTGATGATCTCGTCCAGGATCAGCCCGGCCTGCTGGAACTTGCGCTCGGAAAGTTGCGCGGCGCTGAGCAGAGAGGTGATCTTTTCCTGTTCGTCGCGCGCCAGTTCGCGGAAAAGCTGGACGGTGACTTTGCGCCCGTCGTTGAGCACGCCTTTGGGATGATGAATCCATTGCCAGACCTGCGCGCGCGCGATTTCGACGGTGGCTGCATCCTCCATGAGGTTGTTGATCGGCACGCAGCCAGAGCCGCGCAACCAGGATTCGAGGTATTGCAGGCCGACGCTGATGTTGTTGCGCAGTCCTGCCTCGGTGATTGTGCCTTCAGGCACTTTCAACAGGTCCGCGGCGCTGACCTGGACATCCTCGCGTTTGCGCTCAACCTGGTTGGAAGTTGGCATGGCGGCGTCAAACTCGGCCATGGCGAGGGCGACCAGGCCAGGATGGGCCACCCAGGTACCGTCGTGACCATCGGTGGCCTCGCGCTGCTTGTCTGCGCGCACCCTGGCCAGGGCCTCCTCGTTAGCCTGGGGATCATTTTTGATAGGAATCTGCGCGGCCATGCCCCCGATGGCGTGGGCGTTGCGCCGATGACAGGTCTTGATGGCCAGCAGCGAGTAAGAGCGCATAAAATGCGTGGTCATAGTCACCTGGGCGCGGTCGGGAAAGATGTAGTCCGGGATATTGCGAAACTTCTTGATCGCGCTGAAGATGTAGTCCCAGCGCCCGCAGTTGAGCCCGGCAGAATGCTCGCGCAGTTCGTAGAGGATCTCGTCCATCTCAAAAGAGGCCAGGATGGTCTCGATCAGTACGGTGGCTTTGATTGTGCCCTGGGGAATATCCAGCAGATCCTGGGCCTTGACGAAGATAGCATTCCACAGGCGCGCCTCCAGGTGACTCTCGATCTTGGGCAGGTAGAAGTAGGGACCGCTACCTTTGGCCAGCAGGGGACGGACGTTGTGAAAGAAGAAAAGGGCAAAGTCGAAGATGCCGCCAGAGATTGGCTTGCCATCGATCAACACGTGCTTCTCCAGCAGATGCCAGCCGCGCGGCCTCACAATCAGCGTGGCGATGCGCTCGTTCAAACGATACTCTTTGCCCTCAGGACTGCGATAAGTGATTGTGCCAGCCACGGCGTCGCGCAGATTGATCTGCCCCTGCATCGTGCCCTCCCAGGTCGGGGCGTGCGAATCCTCGAAGTCAGCCATGTAAGTCTTCGCGCCCGAATTCAGCGCGTTAATCACCATCTTGCGATCAACCGGGCCGGTGATCTCCACGCGCCGGTCCTGGAGATCAGCCGGTTCCGGCGCAATCGTCCAGTCGCCCTGGCGCACCGCCGCGGTTTCGGACAGGAAATCCGGCAATTGGCCTGTATCGATTTTGGCCTGGCGCTGCACGCGCAGTTGCAAAAGCTCCTCGCGCCTGGCCGCGAACTCGCGCACCAGCGCGGCAATAAACGCCAGAGCCTCCGGGGTAAGAATAGCCGCGAAATCTTCGCTGACAGGAGCAGTAATCTCAATATTCTGAGGCGAAGTAGCCTGAGCCATAACATGTGTCCTTTCACATCTGCTTGCTGCGGAACATGCTCTTTTATCAAGCATATCCTCTAACGCGCCGAATTGCAACACACCGAACGCGAGGCTTCGATGTGAACAAATGCATAAAAATTTGGCGGACTCCCGGCGCGTCCTTTATTGACCTGGAGAAAAGTCAGTGGCTGGCCGCGAGACGGGGACCAACGCTCAGGCCAGCCACTGGCTTTGATACGCGCGCCCAACAAGGAGGGGAAGGGCACAACATATCGCTTGCCAACAGAGACTTGTAAGTTTGTTCTGCTTCCGTTGAACCGGTCAGGGCAGTCGTGGAAGAGAGGCCACCAGCCACGACCTGGGCCACTTCGTCGAAGTAGCCGGTGCCGACCTCGCGCTGGTGACGCGTGGCGCTGTAACCCTGAGCCTCCAGGGCAAATTCAGCCTGCTGGAGTTTGGAGTACGCGGCCATGCCGTGGTCGCGATAGCCCAGAGCCAGCTCAAACATGCTGTAGTTGAGGGCGTGGAAGCCAGCCAGGGTGACAAACTGGAATTTATACCCCATCTTGCCCAGTTCCTGCTGGAAATTGGCAATGGTCGCTTCGTCCAGTTTCTTGCGCCAGTTAAACGAAGGCGAGCAGTTGTACGCCAGGAACTTGCCAGGATACTGCGCGTGAATAGCCGAGGCGAAACGCCGCGCCTCTTCGATATTGGGCTCGGAGGTCTCGCACCAGACCAGGTCGGCGTACGGTGCGTATGCGAGGCCACGCGCGATGGCGGACTCCAGACCTCCGCGAATACTGAAAAAGCCCTCTACGGTGCGCTCTCCGGTCAGGAATTGATGATCGACTGGATCGATGTCGCTGGTCAAAAGATGCGCGCCATTGGCGTCGGTGCGCGCTACCAGCAGCGTCGGCACTCCCATGACATCGGCTGCCAGGCGCGCGGCGACCAGATTTTTCACGGCGTTTTGCGTGGGGATCAGGACTTTCCCACCCATGTGCCCGCATTTTTTCTCGGAAGAGAGTTGATCCTCAAAATGCACACCTGCCGCGCCAGCTTCGATCATGGATTTCATAATTTCAAAAACATTCAATGGCCCACCAAAGCCCGCTTCAGCGTCGGCCACGATGGGAGCAAACCAGTAGGTCTCGCCCGCGCCCTCGCTGTGCTGAATCTGGTCCGCGCGTTGCAGGGCCTGATTGATTCTGCGCACCACCTCCGGCACGCTGTTGGCGGGATACAGGCTCTGGTCAGGATACATCTGCCCTGATTGATTGGCGTCCGCCGCGACCTGCCAGCCACTCAGATAGATGGCCTTCAGACCTGCCCGCACCTGCTGAACTGCCTGGTTGCCGGTCAGCGCGCCCAGCGCGTTGATAAACGCCTCGGTGTGCAGCAGCTCCCACAAACGCTCAGCCCCCAGGCGCGCCAGCGTATGCTCAATCTGGATCGAGCCCCGCAAACGCAGCACGTCTTCTGGACTGTATGGCCGGCGAATTCCCTGCCAGCGCTGCTCGTCGCGCCAGCTCGCCGCCAGTTCCGCCGCCTGCTGCTGCGCGAACTGCTGGCTGTGACCGTTCTGCCCATGTCCATTAAGAACCTTATGTTCGCTCATGAGTATGTCCTTTTCTCATCGCGCCGGCACCGGCACGAAGCTTAATTGCTCTCTTTATCTCAGGTGGATCGAGTCATTTCTCTACAAGAAGAGTACCATGGATTGCTCGTGCCGGTCCAGCAATTAGCTTCCAGAGATGTGAAGCTTTCTATAAGCAAAAGGTTATCTATGAGAGTAAAGAATAGTGGTGTTGTGAGCGCGGAGAGGCCAATTTGCCGCGCTCA
>DASVMX010000028.1:0-2599 GCA_036384215.1 Ktedonobacteraceae bacterium
GGAGCACCACGGCGCCCCTCTCGCTCAATCCACTCTGTATTAATGGGCTGGGAGGAAAAGCTCTCTTTTGCCCTGTGTTTTTACTCTATGTGCTGGAAAGCCCTGGTAGCGTGGGCTATAATCAAGTAGCGGCTAAAAAAATGAGTGAGAGGTGTATTATGCGAAGTGTGCTGCGGGGGCTAAAAATCGGAAGCATCGCCCTGGTTGTCGCGTTGGCAGCGGTCCTGATCTTCGCTTTCACGACGGGGCACTTGCTTGATGTGCTCTATGTTACGTTGATTGTACTGGCTCTGTTCTCTTTGTTTTCTACAATCCTGTTGATCTACTCGGTGATGGTGTTAACGCGCACGATTGTGGAGGTGCGGGAAGAGATGAAACCATTGCTGGCTTCGGTGACGGAGACGGTGGACGTGGCGAAGGAGACCGCGGTGGTGGTCAAGGAAACGGCGCAGAACGCGGGCAAGACCGCTGGCACGCTGGTGAGCACAGCGCGTTTGACGAAGGATTACGCGGTCGCGCCGACGGTGCGGGCGGCAGCCCTGGTGCTGGCGGGACGCGAGATGACCAGGGTTTTCCTGGGCAGGGGCAAGGCGCGCACGCGTTATGAAGAGCGCAGGCGCAAGCAGGAGGAGTTTCTGCGGGCCGAGGCAGCAGGCGGAGGCGAATAAGATGGCATTTGTAGTAGTCGGAGATTTGCTGGCTTCCTGGGGACAGGTCGCGGCGATCATCCTGGCAGTCTTTCTATTCATATCGATCCTGACCGGGCTGCTCATGGTTGTGCTGATGCTGTTGAGCTTTGCCTGGTTAGAGGAGAAGGTTGGCCTGTTGACCCGGCTGCGCTCGCAGGTCACGCAGTTGAACCAGGCGGCGAAGGCTGTCAGGCAGGGCGATCCGCTGCCGGCTCAGGTGGCCGATAATAGGATTATCTCCACAGTGCTCCAGGCGCCCATCATCGCGGAAAACATGGCGACCAGGAGCAGCCGCGTTGAGCAGAACGTTGATCGCGGCAGCGAGCGTGTGGCCAGCGCGGTGATCGAGTTTTACGCGCGTACCGAGATGGTGAAGGGTATGGCTAAAGCCTTCTTCTTACCTGGCCTGACCCGCAGACAGCCTGTGGTTCCCGTGGCGCAGACCCGCGAGCAGGAAGTTGAGCGCGAGCAGGAGCAGGTCGCGCCAGCGCGGGGTCAGAGAGAAGAGCCGCCCATGGAGCAAGAGATCGTCATCCGGCAGAGATAAGGAACGACAACATCTGACTATGTCGCGTATCATCGACCTTTTTCAGCGTTATTCCCGCTTTCAGCGCAATGCCCGGCTGTATCTGCTGAGCAATGCAATGGGGAGTGTGACGACCGGGATTTTCCTGGTATTATATAACCTCTACCTCACCTCGCTGGGTTACCGCGAGGATTTTGTGGGGGTAATCCTGTTTACGGGCACGATTGGCGCGGGCCTGGCCATCTTTCCCGCTGGTATGTGCGTGGATCGCTGGAGCGGCAAGTGGATTCTCGTTGTCACCAGCCTGTTAATAGGCGTGGTCGGGATTGGCGCGATCCTTTTTCGCCAGCCGGGACCGCTGCTGGTCAGCGCCTTTTTCACCGGCGTGATCGGTGCCTTTTTGCTGGTGCTTAACGCGCCTTTTCTGACGCGCAACAGCCAGCCCGCTGAGCGCCCGGACCTTTTTAGCCTGAACATTGTCCTCTCGCAAATCACCCTGGTGCTGGGAGAACTGCTTGGCGGCGCGCTGCCCCTCTGGTTTCGCCAGAGCGCCTGGTGGATGGCGCCACTTCCTTCCTGGCTGAACTGGCTTCTGGCCAGCCAGGCCGCGCCGCGTGCGTATCAACTGGCCATGCTGATCGCTGGCCTGATCGCCATACCCAGCTTTGTGCCCATTCTTTTGATGCGCGAAGAAGGCCGGAAGGCGGTCCAGGAAACCTCTCAGAGTCCTCTGGCCGTATCTCGTAGATCATTGCTCTCCTGGCGCGCCTGGCTGGCCTCAGTGCGTTTCTGGACGCGGCCAGCTTTTATCAGCGCGCTGGTACTCAGTCCTGTTTTTGCCCTGGCCCTGGTGCAGGTGTTGACGGGCCTGGGAGCTGGACTGTTTATCCCCTATTTTAACCTGTTTTTTGTCCGGCATCTCAATGCCACGTCGGCGCTCTTCGGGATTATTGACGGAGTTGCCAATGGTTTGCTCGCGCTGACCACTCTGCTGGCGCCCTGGCTGGCGCGCAAGATCGGACGTGTCAACTCGATAGTCCTCACGCGCCTGGGCAGTATCCCTATCATGCTCGTCATTGGCTTCACAGGTTCGCTGCCCCTCGCCGCCCTGCTCTATCCCATGCGCGAAAGCCTGATGGACATGTCGGCGGGTATTCTGCTCGTTTTCTCTATGGAAGAGGTTCCCCAGCGCCACCGCGGGCTCGCTAACAGCATCTACCAGGCGGCATATCAAGTCTGCTGGGCTCTTACCTCTTCTATCGGGGGGTTGATCATCGTCTCAGTGGGTTATGGTCCGCTCTTCGCCGGGGCCGCGCTCTGCTACCTGGCAGCAATTCTGCTCCTCTGGTGGCGCTTCAGGCGTTCACGCCAGACCATAAAGGCA
>DASVMX010000029.1:0-1638 GCA_036384215.1 Ktedonobacteraceae bacterium
CCCATTAGAAAAAGCTCAACAGGCATAAATCTTTGTATCTAGATGTTATGCTTGATAACGAGACGTTATCTTTTGTGCAACAGAAACGGGTTTTGGTTATGCAGCAGAAAAAGACTCAGGATGCTTTCCCGGAGACCCCGGACGAGAAGGTATCCTCCGCGCGGGATCAGGTTCGCCAGCCGAATAAATGGGCGGTACTGGCGACCCTGGCGATTGGTATTTTTATGGCGACGCTGGACTCTTCGATTGTGAATATCAGCCTGCCTACCATTGCTCGCTTTTTTAGCGTGCCACTGAATGGCGAGATCGAATGGGTCATTATTTCGTATCTGATGGTGATCGCAGGGGTGCTCCTGACAATTGGCCGCCTGGCGGATATAACGGGGCGCAAGGTGCTCTGGATAGTAGGGTTGATTGTCTTTACCCTTGGCTCAGCCATCTGTGGCGCCTCACCCACTTTGCTGATCCTGATTATTGCCCGCGCCTTCCAGGGTCTGGGCGGCGCACTGATCATGTCAGTCAGCCCGGCTATTCTCACGGGTGCCTTCCCGCCGCAGGAGCGCGGGCGCGCGCTGGGCATGAATTCGGTCTTCGTCGCACTGGGCACAAGCGTGGGGCCGACGCTGGGTGGGTTGATCACCGCGAATTTCTCCTGGCGCTGGATTTTTTATGTCAATATCCCGCTGGGTGTAATCGGGGTGATTGCTTCGTTTCTGATCTTGCAAGAGAGCCAGACCCGATCCCGCGGACGCTTCGATCCCGCGGGCGCGTTCCTCCTGGCCGTGGGCCTGGTCGCTCTGACACTGGGCCTCTCTTTTGGCCAGGAATGGGGCTGGAGTTCGCCGGGACTGATTACAACGCTGGTGACCAGCGCCCTCGCGTTTGGACTGCTCGTGATGGTGGAAACACGCGTCCCCGATCCAATTATCGATTTTCAACTCCTGCGCAACCGCGTCTTTGTCTCGGCTAATATCAGCCTGATTATGAGCTTCCTGGCGCTGTTCGCGGTGAGCTTTATGCTGCCCTTCTATCTGGAAGAGTTACGCGGCTTCTCGGTCGTCGAATCCGGTCTGCTGCTCACGCCACTGCCGCTGGCCATCGCGGTAATCGCGCCATTCAGTGGAGCACTGGCCGACAGAATTGGCTCGCGCTGGCTGGCGGCTGGCGGACTGACCGTTGCCTGCGCCGGCCTGCTGCTCATCAGCCAGTTAAACGCGCAGAGTTCGGTCTGGGATATCATCTGGCGCCTGCTCTTCGCGGGAGTGGGCCAGGCGCTCTTCCAATCCCCGAATAACAGCGCGCTGATGGGCGCGGCCCCGCGTAACCGCCAGGGCGTGGCCTCCGGCTTTCTCGCCACCGGGCGCGTCGTGGGCCAGAGCATCAGCGTTGCGCTGGCAGGCGCGATCTTCACCAGCCTGGGCGGCGCGACCGCAGGCGTGAGTCTTGTGATGCTGCAAAAAATGTCGTCTCCGCCGCAGGTAGCGGATCGGCTGGCACAGACATTTACGACCGCCTTCCATGCTACTTTCATCGTCTGCGCTATCATCGCCGCCCTCGGCGTCTTCACCTCGCTCGTGCGCGGCAAAGAATAATTTGAGGCAAGCTCAGAGAAGAGAGAGCAGGCAGGGGCCGCGGCTC
>DASVMX010000030.1:0-2543 GCA_036384215.1 Ktedonobacteraceae bacterium
GGTTGGGCGGCCCATGGCCGCCCAACCAGCCCCATTTTACTAACTCTGGGCGAAGCACCGCAGGTGCTGAGGAGTCCAGATGAGGGCTTGTCAGATGAAGCCGCGGCCTTATTCTTGCAACGTTATCCAGGTCTGGTGCTGGCCGCTGCGGAAGACAGCTTCGATGACTTGCATATTGGCCAGGGCGTCTGCCAGGGGCGTGGGTACTTCGCTCTGGTTGAGGATGGCCTGGGAGAAGAGGTCACCCTGGAGGGTGTAGTGATTGCTGGGCGGAAGCTGGAGTTCTTCGGTCTGGTCTGCGGATTGGTAGAAGATTCTGGTGGCCTGGTCCGCGGGTGCGTTGAAGGGGATTTCAAGTTCGATACGGCCAGTGGTGCCGAAGATGTTGACGCGCTGGTAGCTGGTGAGCTGGGTTGAGCAGGTAAAAGTCGAGGTGCCACTGCCGAAGTCGAGGATGGCCGAGGCCAGGCGGTCGGTCTGGAAGGCGGAATCGTACTCGACAATGCCGCAGACGCGCCGGGGTTCGGCCTCGAAGATAAAGCGAGCCAGCGAGATAGTGTAGCAGCCGATGTCGAGCAGACCGCCGCCGCCAAATGCAGCGATGTTGCGCACATTGGCCGGGTCGTCCAGGTAATAGGAGAAGAAGGACTGGATGGTGCGCAGGGTGCCGATTTTGCCATCGCGTACCATCTGGCGGGCCAGTTGCCACTGGGGATGATGGCGATACATAAAAGCTTCCATGACCTTGAGTTCTGGATGCTGTTTGGCGGCGTCGAGCAGCAACTGACCTTCGGCGGCTGTGAGCGCCAGAGGTTTTTCGCACAGCACGTGCTTGCCCGCCTCCAGTGCTTTGAGCGACCAGGGGATGTGCAGGTGATTGGGCAGGGGATTGTAGATGGCGTCGATCTCAGGATCGGCCAGCAGTTCCTCGTACGACCCGTAGGCTCTGGCGATGCCCAGGTGACTGGCCGCCGCCTGCGCCTTCGCCAGGTCGCGCGAAGCGATGGCGCTGATCTCGCAATACTCCCCACGCTGCATGGCGGGGATGACCTGTCCAAGGCCGATATCAGCTGTACTTAAAATGCCCCAGCGAACTTTGCTCATGTGTGTGTACTCCTTAGTATTTGATAAAACCATCCGTGTGTTGGGTGAAAAGAGCCGGTCAGGCGTAATGTTTGTGTTCGGGCAGACCGCAGCAGAGCCACGCGCCAGCGATCAGGGCTTCGGGCACGTTGTTCAGTGTGGAACTCCGGGGCTGCGCGACAACCTGGCCGTCTTTGAAGACCAGCTTGATGTTGCGCCTGTCGGCTAGAATCCGCAGGTTCTCCAGGGGATTGCCAGCCACAACCAGCAGGTCCGCGACCTTGCCTGGCTCCAGCGTGCCCAGCCACGAGTCCCAACCGAGCGCGCGAGCCGCGTTAGCCGTGGTTGCTACGATGACTTGCATGGGTGAAAGGCCGGCCTCGCCCATCCAGACCAGCTCCATAGCGTTGTCTCCGTGATAGTTGTAGGGCGTGGCGGCGTCGCTGCCCATGGCGATGGGCACGCCCAGTTCGAGCGCGCGCCTCACGCTGCGCATGGCGTCTTCCTGAACCGCCTTCAACTTCTCGCGAATCCAGTCCGGCACATCTGGCCGCTCGCCGGTGAGCACATCAAAGCCAGGCTTCAGCGTGGGCACCAGGAAGATCCCGCGTTCCGCCATCGTGGCCATCAGGCGTTCGTCGTGGTGAAGATAGGTGCCATGTTCAAGTGTGCGCACGCCAGCGGAGACCGCGTTGCGGATGCCCTCGATGCCGTGGGCGTGGGCCGCGACAATCTTGCCAACCTTGCCCGCCTCCTCCACCGCCGCCGCGATCTCGTCCGCACCATACTGAACCGCTCCTGGCTTCTCGCCGGGAGCCAGCACCGCGCCCGTGGCCAGGACTTTGATCAGATCCGCGCCTGCCTTCAACTGCTCGCGCGCGGCCTTGCGCACCTCGTCCACCCCATCGGCCTCGCGATACATCCCATCGTAGTAGTCCGCGCCCGTCGACGTAATCGAAAGCAGCTTGCCCGCAAGTTGCATCCGCGGACCAGCCCACAGACCCTCCTCAACCGCGCGTCGCACCGAAAACTCCAGTCCGTGACGTCCACCCACATCGCGCACCGTCGTAAAGCCCGCGGCCAGGTTATTCTGCGCGTGTTTCAACATCAGCAGCGTCGTCCAGGCCAGCTCACCCTCCAGCTTACTATTCGCTGGCCCATCCATCGCCAGGTGAACGTGGCTATCAATCAGGCCCGGCAGCACCGTCTGCCCGCTCAGATCAAGCACGTGCATGGCCTCGTCCTGCGGCGGACGCCACTCAGTCGCGTCCGCGACCAACTCGACCTGTCCATCGCGCAGCACCAGCACCGCGTTCTCAACGGGTGGCCGCCCCGTGCCGTCAATCAAAGTAACATGGGTTAAAGCAATTGGAAGTAAAGACATTGTTCTGGCTCCTAGCCTGGCTATGGTAGAAAAGCATTGATAGCTCTAGCATACTATCTGACTGGCCAGTCAGGCA
>DASVMX010000031.1:0-2796 GCA_036384215.1 Ktedonobacteraceae bacterium
GCCGCTGCCTGCTCTCCTCTCTTCTTTGAGCTTGCCTCAAACTTTACCCTCCGGCTGGACCGCCCTCCAGGCCGGGTCTGGTCATGCTGGCGGGATCGAGGATGCGGTCAAGGTCGGCCTCGCTGAGATCGGTCTTTGCGCGCGCGACCTCGCGGATGGTGCGCCCGGTTTTGGCGGCCTCTTTGGCGATGTTCGCCGCTGCGTCGTAACCGATGACGGGCGCCAGCGAAGTGCAGATGGCCAGGCCGCGCTCAACCATCTCCGGTCCGCGACTGGTGGCTTTGATGCCTTTGATGCACTGCTCGGCAAAGTTGCGCGCGACCGAGGCCAGCAGATTGATCGATTGCAGCAGATTATAGGCGGCAACGGGCATCATGACATTGATCTCAAAGTTACCTGCCTGGCCCGCGACGGTGATGGTGGTATGGTTGCCCATGACCTGAGCGCAGACCATCGTGACTGATTCGGCAATGACCGGGTTGACCTTGCCCGGCATGATCGAGCTGCCCGGCTGGACTGCGGGCAGCTCGATTTCGCCAATGCCCGCGCGCGGTCCCGAACCAAGCCAGCGAATATCGTTGGCGATCTTCATCAGGCTGACGGCCAGGGTGTTGAGCGAGCCACTGGCCTCCACGATGTTGTCCAGCGTGCTTTGCGCCTGAAAATGGTTGCTGGTCTCGCGCACGTTCAACCCGTTCAACTGAGAGAGACGCGCGCACACCTGGACTGCGAACTCGGGATCGGTGTTCACGCCTGTACCAACCGCCGTGCCACCCAGCGCGACCTCGGAGAGTTCCTGCACGGCGTGGCGCGCGCGCGCGATGCCGTGCTCGATCTGACCCGCGTAGCCCAGAAACTCCTGACCGAGACGAATCGGCGTCGCGTCCTGCAAGTGTGTACGCCCGGTCTTGACGATTGGCATAAACTCCTCGGCTTTGGCCACCAGCGCTTCCCTCAACCCTTCGAGCGCGGGAATCAGCGTGTGCTCAATGCTGATCAGCGCCGAGAGATGGATCGCGGTCGGAATCACATCGTTGGAGGACTGGCCAAAGTTCACATGGTCGTTGGGATGGACCTTGCGCGAGCCGCGCGAACCGCCCAGCAGTTCGCTGGCACGATTGGCGATTACCTCGTTAGCATTCATATTCGTCGAGGTACCCGAGCCGGTCTGGAAAATATCGAGCACAAAATGCTCATCGAGCTTACCCTCGATCACCTCCTGGGCCGCGCGCTGAATGGCCTCGGAGACCTGCGCGTCAATATGGCCCAGGCCAGCATTGACGACCGCCGCGGACTGCTTGATCTGACCCAGCGCCTGAATAAACTGGCGTGGGAACCGTAGATCGCTGATTGGAAAATTTAAGACAGCGCGCTGCGTGCTGGCCCCATAATACGCCCTGGCCGGCACCTGCATCTCGCCCATCGAATCGCGTTCGCTACGAGTTTCTTCTATCGTCTCTTTCACGTGAAAAAGCTCCTCATCGAGTATAAGTTTGCCATGATCTACGGCCATTATATCACTCACGAGGGCTGGCCTTTTTATAGGAAAGATTGCCAATTCAACCTGATAAGTTTGGTTCGTCTCCATTGGCAAAGGCTGGCCAGATGGTTTATACTGAGCACAGTTGCTTCTCAGAGCAATGAATGAACCTTACAGGAGAAAGCGTTGGCAGGTATCTAAGCATAGACTGGTAGCAGCAGAACGGAAAGAGCTAAACACTGCCCTCTTTTTGTGGTTGTGCTGTCATGCTATGCCTGGAAACTAACCAGCGTTCGCTTTTTCGCCAGTCCTTTGTGCTTTGTATGCATAAGGCTGCTCTTCTACATGTTCGCTCCGCGCGCGCTTCTATGACCTGGCACTGGCACTCTGACGCCACGAGTTGCTCGCCACAAACATGCTCTGCTACCAGCTCATTTCCCAATTACATGATGGTGAATATCGTAATTTGACAATGAGGAGAAGGTAACAGATGATCGAAAAACAACGCCGGATAGCTATTGTAACAGGAGCCAGCCGGAGACGCGGTATGGGAGCTGCCACGTGCCGGGCGCTGGCAGCTCAGGGTAACGACATTTTCTTTACCTATTGGGGCATGTACGATCAAGAATTGTACGGACAGGAGGAAGGCGGTCCGGCGGAGCTGGTCCGGGAACTTGAGGAGGCGGGAGTGCGCTGCGCGAGCCTGGAGGCGGATCTTGGCCTGCCTGAAACGGCGCGCCTGATTATGGACGAGGTAGCAGCTCGTCTGGGTCAGCCCGCGATCCTGGTCAACAACGCGGCATATTCGACCAGGGATGGCTACGAACGCCTGGATGCTCAGACGCTGGATACCCATTACGCCGTTAATATGCGCGGGACGTTTTTGTTGAGCGTGGAATTTGCGCGCCGCTACAACGGAGCGCCCGGTGGACGGATCATCAACATGGTCTCTGGGGAAAGCCAACCCATGCCCGGTGAGCTGGCCTATGTGGCAACCAAAGGAGCAATCTCGGCTTTCACTATCACCCTGGCCGCCGAACTGGCCCCGCGCAACATCCTGGTAAACGCCGTCGATCCTGGCGCGACAGACACTGGCTGGATCAGCGCCGATCCGACCTTCCAGCAAAAATTACTGGACATGGCTCCGCTAGGTCGTCTGGGCCAGCCAGAAGATGCGGCACGCCTGATCGCCTTCCTCGCCAGCGACGCGGCTCAATGGATCACCGGCCAGATTCTGCACTCGCGCGGCGGACTCTAGGCGTGGATGGGACAGGAGGAAGAGAGGAAGCCAGGGGAGCGCCGCGGCGCTCCCCTGG
>DASVMX010000032.1:0-5332 GCA_036384215.1 Ktedonobacteraceae bacterium
CCTGTCTTTCTGCTATAAAAACTGCTTGACCGCCGCTATAAATTCCGTGGTGCTCGCGCTTCCGCCCTGGTCGACTGGCAGGATGTTGCCCTGGCGATAGACGCGGGCGATAGCGTCTTCGAGGTTCTGTTTCTCGCGCACATAGCCGAGGTAGTCGAGCAGCAGCGCGCCGGTGAGAAGCATGGCGGTCGGGTTGATGATGTGCTTACCGGCTATATCGGGCGCGGACCCGTGGACGGGCTCAAAGTAGGCGTAGTCTTCGCCGTAGCAGACGCTGGGGGCCAGGCCCATGCCGCCAATGCAGCCCGCGGCCATGTCAGCCAGGATGTCGCCGTGCTCGTTGCCCAGGACTACCACGTCGAGCGTCTCCGGTTCGGCGACCATGCGGCGGGCGAGGTCGTCGATCAGATATTCCTGGTAGGTCAGCCCGGCTTTAGCCCTGACCATTTCGCGCACGATTTCGCGGAAGCGCCCATCGGTGCGCGGCTGAATCGAGTATTTAGCGCCCAGTGTGACGACGCCTGGATAGCCGATTGATTGGCGCTCGTAGGCCACGTGAATGGCGGTTTCAGCGACGCGCCTGATCTGCTCGTCGGTGCTGACACGCACGGAGTACGCTCCCTGCTCACCGGCTTTGGGCGGCAGGTACCAGCTTGAACTGCTGGGCAGGTTGACCAGTTCGCTGAGATCGCCTTCGCGCGGCGGATAGAGCCCTTCCAGGTTATCGCGCACAATGACGTAGTTGACGCGTTCGGGATGGCTCAGCGGACTCCGATAGCCCTTCTGCCAGCGCACTGGCCGCACGTTCACCGCGGTCTGCATCCCCCAGCGCAGATGCCAGAGCACCGGCCTGCTGGGTCCGCCGCTGGCTCCGAAGAAAGTGCAGTCCGCGGCGCTAATTAACTGGCGCGTCTCTTTGGGAAAAGGATCGCCGTATTTGTCCTGGGCCGCACGCCCGCTGAGCGCCTCGCGGAAGCGGATGCCCGGCACCAGTTTGTGCAACAGTTCAACCGTGGGCAGCACGACCTCCGGGGCCGCGTCGTCGCCCGCGATTACGCAGACCAGCGGCCCATCAGCGCAGTTATGCCCATGGCGAAAGGTCATTGTCATCGTAGTGTTCCCTCTAACTGAATGTAATTCAGGATACCACCCGCCTGCACGATGCGCGCCACAAAAGGATCGAGCGGCTCCGACTGGAAAATCTGGCCGGTGGTGAGATTGTGGATCTCGCCGCGCGAAAGCTCAACCTCGATCTGATCGCCGTCGCTGCTGGCTAATACGGCTTCTTCGCAGACCAGGACGGGCAGACCGATGTTGACGGCGTTGCGGTAAAAAATGCGGGCGAAGCTGCGCGCAATCACCACGCGCACATTGCAGCCCAGAATGGACGATGGCGCGTGTTCGCGCGAGGAGCCGCAGCCAAAATTGTGCCCGGCCATCAAGACATCCCCTGGCTGCACATTCGGCGCGAAATCGGGATACCCCTCGCACAAACAATGCTTCGCCAGTTGCGCCCGGTCTGTAGTCACGTTGTAGCGCCCCGGAATGATGACATCGGTATTCACATTATCGCCAAGCTTCCAGATTCGGCTCATGGTTGTTCCTCTTTTCTCCTGTTACTGATCATTATATCGTATAACTATCTTCTCCAGGGTTCCCCAGGCGGCTGGGTTACAACGGAGGCAAGCTCCGTTGCTGCATTGCGGGTGGTGACCAGGCAAGCTGCTCACCACCCGCAGCAATCTTCATGCGGATGGATCGGTTTCACACCGAGGCAAGCTCGTTGTGAAACCCGCAATGTAGCAACAGAGCTTGCCTCCGTTGTGATCCTCGTCCCCGCTGTAATTCTGCCTTCCGAGCAATATCCAAAAATTCCTACAGCACTTCCCGCGGGTCGGTGATGCGCCCGGTGAGGGCGGAGGCGGCCACGGTGGCGGGACTGCCCAGGTAGATTTCGGCGGTGGGATCGCCCATACGCCCGGTGAAGTTGCGGTTCATGGTAGTCAGCGCGCGCTCTCCTGGGGCCAGGACGCCGAAGTGGCGTCCGATGCAGGGTCCGCAGCCGGGAGTGCCAACCGACGCGCCTGCCTCGATGAAGGTTTCGATGTAGCCCCGGCGCAGCGCCTCCAATTGAATTTCACGCGAGGCCGGGATGATGACCATGCGCGTGTCGGGGTGCACCTTGCGCCCCTTGAGGATGCTGGCGGCGATTGCGAGGTCGTCGATGCGCCCGTTGGTGCAGGTGCCCAGGAAGACCTGGTCAACCCTGACATCATCGACCTGGTTGACCGGCACGACGTTGTTGACATCCGGCGGGCAGGCAATCAGCGGCGTCAGGCTGCTGGCATCGATTTCAAAGATCTGCGCGTACCGCGGATCGCGTGCCCTGAGCATGGGATACTCGGCGGTAGTGCGTCCCTTGAGCCATTCAACCGTCTTCTCGTCAGCCGCGCACAGGCCAGCCTTGCCGCCCATTTCGATGGCCATGTTGCAGAAGGTGAAACGCTCGCTGATGGAGAAGCTGTCAACCAGCTCGCCGGTGAATTCGAGCGCGCGATAGTTCGCGCCGTCCACGCCGATCTGGCGCACCATCTCCAGGGTGACATCCTTGGCGAAGACGCCTGGCTGTAGACTGCCAGTCATATGCACGTTAATCGTCTCCGGCACGCGAAACCAGGCCTTGCCGGTCGCGTAGGCCACGGCGATGTCGGTCGAACCCATACCCGTGCCAAACGCGCCAAACGCGCCGTAGCTGCAACTGTGGCTGTCCGCGCCAACGATGATCGCGCCCGGCGTGACAAAACCCATCTCCGGCATGACCTGGTGGCAGATGCCCTGCTGCAAGATCTGTAACCCCTGCTCGCGCGCGAAATTGCGCGTCTGCCGGTGCAGGCCTGCCGCCTGGATGGTCGAGGCCGGGATAATATGGTCAAAGATCAGGTGCGCCCGCGAGCGGTCAAAGACCTGGCCGCCCGTCGTGGCCGCCAGCTTCTGAAAAGCCTCAATCGCCAGCGGCGTCGTTGTGTCATGGCTCATCACATGATCCACCTCGACCACCACCGTCTCCCCCTGGCGCACTGCGCGCCCCAGCTTGTGACTAAAAATCTCTTCAGTTAACGTTCCCATGTCTGTTCTCTCTTTCGTATGCTATCTATCAAAAACAATGATCTTCTTCGGTGCCCCTGCCCATTTCGTGCAACAATGCAACAATTGGCACTGAGAGCGCTCCCCAGGCCGCTTTAGAAATGTTGCACTCTTTGCAGCAATATGCAACATGCAACAATCAGGCCCTTGTTTCCAGCATTCCAATCTAGCATCACCTGCTAAATGGACCTCTCTTATAGAAAGAGAGAGAGCAATGTGTAAAGGAAACAGATCATTCATTCAATACTTCCTACAAAAAATATTTATGTAAGGATTACACCACTGCATTCCCTTGTAAGAGAAACAATGGTATAATCTGCTTTGGACCAAACACACCTGATGATTGTTGCATGTTGCATATTGCTGCAAAGAGTGCAACATTTCTAAATCCGCTCCCCAGGCCGCTTCATGGCCAATTGTTGCATTGTTGCACGAAATGGGCACCCCTATCCTATCCTCGTTCGGCGACAATCCCGCTGCGCTGCTGGACGTACCAGCTACGCATGAAGGCGTCGACTTCTTCCTGGCTGAGTGCTCCGGCTTCGGCTCTATTTTTGAGTGCTGCGGTCAACAGGCTGACTTCATCCGCGCTCAAATGCATCCCCAGCTCTGTAGCGCGCTGGCCGACCGCGTGGCGCCCGGTGTAGCGCGAGCCAATGTCGAGGCGCCTGTCGAGGCCAAAGTCGTTGGGATTGAGCGCTTCGTAGGCCCGCGGGTTGCGCAGAACAGCGCGGGTGTGAACTCCGGCCCGGTGCGTGAAAGCGCCAGGCGCGGTGATCGGCATGTTGAACGGAATATTGACTTGCAGGCAGTCCGCGACGTAGTAATCGAGCGCGGCGAGCTGGCCCAGGTCATAGCCCGCGAGCAGTTCGGGATAATGAATGTACAATTGCGCGATAACCCCGCTCAAGGCCGCGATGCCGTTGCGTTCGCCGATGCCCAGGATGGTCACGTCCAGGCAGTCCGCGCCGCCTTCCATGGCCGCGATGGTGTTGGCCAGGGCGCAGCCGGTGTCGTTGTGGCCGTGAAATTCGATGCCGACGTTGGGGTAGCGCTCGCGGACCTGGCGCACGAGATGCTCGACCTGGCGCGGCCTGGCGATGCCTACGGTATCCGGCAGGCCAATGCGCTCCACGCCCGCGTCAACCACGGCGTCGAAGACGGTCAGCAGATCGACCAGGTCGCTGCGGAAGGCGTCTTCTGCGGAGAAGCGCACGTAGCGGCCCGCCTCGCGCGCGCGGCGGATCAGCGGCAGGGTGTCGGCCAGAATCTGCTCGATCCCGCGCCCGTGGCTATGCTCACGCAGTTCAGCCGAGGTGCCGTAGAAGAGGTTCAGCCCTGCTACGGGCGTCTCCAGCGCGGCCTGCACATCGGCCTCGACGCAGCGCACGTGAGCCACGATCCGCGCCCGCAGGTTGAGCGCGCAGATCCCTTCGATGGCCGCGCGCGTATCGGGCGAGGCAATCGGCGAAGGAACTTCGATCATGCTCACGCCAACAGCGTCGAGCTGGCGCGCGATAGCCAGGCGCTGTTCAGGGCGAAAATAGGAGCCGCTGAACTGCTCGCCCTCGCGCAGGGTCGTATCCAGGATGGTCAGTCTGTTCATGCCGCCGTTTCTCCAGGCCGCGCCAGTCCGCGCAGCACGCTTTCCAACACGTCAATGGCGTGCAGGTATTCTTCAATCACGATATGTTCCTGTGGTGTGTGATCTAACCGCGAGTCGCCCGGTCCGTAGGCGACGATATTCTCGCCCCAGGCCAGTCCTACCACGTTCATGTCCGAGGTGCCGGTCTTGAGCTTAAAGGTTGGCTGTACGCCGCTCGCGCGCAGGGCTCTGACGAAGGCGCGGGCCAGTGGCGTAGTGCGCGTGCTCTGGAAAGCCACTTCCTCTCCGCGAAAACTGATCTCCAATCCCAGCTCGCCAGCCCAGGTTGTCAACTGCTCGCGCAAGCCCGCGCTGTCGAAATTCGGGGGCAGGCGATAGCCGATGGTAAAGCTGGTAGACTCCTCCAGGCCGTCCGACTGGCTGTTAATGGCGCGCAGAGAAGGCATCAGCGCGGCGAAGGTTGAATTCCCGGCGTGCTCCTGGTTAAAAGCTGCGCCATGCGCCCGCACGCGCTCCCAGAAGGACGTGGCAATCTCGCAGCTCGGCTGTTCCGGCCCTGCCGTGTGACTCAGTTCGCGCCTC
>DASVMX010000033.1:0-4568 GCA_036384215.1 Ktedonobacteraceae bacterium
TTGCGGGGACTGGCTCCTTGTTCCGAGCGGGCAAGTTGCTTGATCGCAGCTTTCTTCGCCCGCTCGGAAAGGAAGCCCCGTCGCTTCATCTGCCCCCGGCAGCGCGTCCCCCGGCAGAGGGCAGCCGCATCCGGGGGATGATGAAGGCAGCCGCCCTCTGCACTCCCGCTTTGCCGACTTTTACAGAGCCCGGATTTCAGCTAAAAAAGATGGTCATGAAATCGTAGAGCGAGTGAAAAACGATGTTGCCCCAGAGTCCACCAGTGCGTTTCAGGAGGGCGCAGGCGATAATAGCAAAGATAAAGATTGAGGGCGAGCCAGCGAGAAGGTATGTCAGCGGCTTACCCAGAGAGAGCCAGTAGACCAGGTGCAGTTCAAGAAAGATCAGCGCGCTAATAATCGCTGCCCACCAGAAGCTCAGGCGCTCGTGCAATTTTTGAAAGATCACACCGCGAAAGGGGATCTCTTCCATAATACCGACCAGCACGACTACATTCAGCCATTGATCGGGTGTGAGCGTATTGATGCCGAAGTGCTGGTGGAGGAGAAGATATTTGTCACTCAAGATGAAAGCGTCGAAAAGCAGTGCGAGCAGGATGCCCCAGAAGAGACTCCGACCAACGTTAGTCTTGAGCCTGAGATAGCTCAACGGCTTTTCATGTTCGACATAACGCAGGTACAGATAGGACGGCAGGAGCCAGAAGAACAGCTTGGGTATCGGCTCGGCAAGAATCAAGCCTGGATTTGTACTTAAAAATGGTTCGATGTGCGACCTGAGCAAAATATTGAACAGGTTGTCAACCGCGCAGACAAATACAATATACACCCACAGCCAGGGAGAAAATCCAGCGTGGCTTTTTGCTGGATTCATCGAGGTTGTCTTTTCCATCTCTGACCTCGCAAATGATAAGTTGATGCACCTATTCTATCAAATTCATGAACAAAGTGCCATGCTGCCCCGGCGAACCAGCAGGGCTGTTGCAAGATCCTTCTCGCCGCCTGAGGCGGCTCGCAAAAGGAGGAAAAAAGGGTTTTCGGGGACTGGCTCCTTATTTCGAACGGGCAAGCAGCTTGATCGCACCTTTCTTCGCACGCTCGGAAAGGAAGCCCCGTCGCTTCATCTGCCCCCGGCAGCGCGTCCCCTGGCGGAGGGCAGCCTCATCCGGGGGATGAAATTGGGTTTTACATTCTAATAAACGCCGGTGGGATGGGATCGGCGAGCCAGATATCTTCGTTGCCGGGGTAGAACTTGATACCGTGTTGATGTGCTTCCAGCGCAGCGATACGCAGGATGACTGGCTTGCCTGTGCGACGCAGCCCGACTATACGCGCGGTTTTCAGGTCAGTGGAGAGATGGACGTGCTGGCGTTTCATCGATTTCAACCCCTCGCGTAAAATCGCCTGCGCGGCCTCCTGAGTGGTACCGTGGTAGAGGAGAGCGGGCGGCGTCACGGGTTCGCGCTCAATTGTTGTGGGCGTGGAATGGCCATAAAACGCGCGAATCTTGTCATCGCGCAATTCAAAACGTTGCTTCTCAGACTCGGCCATGATCGTCTCTATCTCCGCCAGGCCAATCGAGCGCCGGGAACCCAGCCGCCTGCGTAACGCGGCCAGCAGATCATCGACCGCCACCCAGCCCTCGGCATCCAGCACCAGGCCGTAATCCCCCGGCTTGTGGCGTAGAGCATGCGAGATAGTCTTGCTCAGCCTGATTAAATGTTCATCCATGGATTTTTTTCGCTTCCTGTTCCGCTTTTTCCGTGATTATATCATCTGTACAGCCATGTGGCACAGCAAAAATGCATGATATTTCTTATAGTCGTTTTTAACATGCGAAGAAAAGAGTGACGATTTTTATGAGAGACGAAGACCTTTTTTGCAATTTGGACACGCGCCTTTGTTGATAAAGTCTATTCTATGTTAGAATAAAGCACAAGAATGATACGGTATGGAGAAACATATGCAGGCTTTCATTCGATCTGTAGGGCCAGATGACGAGCCATTTCTCTGGCAAATGCTCTATTATGCAGCACATATGCGAGAAGAAGGTGAAACGTCCTCTGATGCGGCGCGAAACAATCCAGGATTGCAAAAATACGTTCAAGGATGGGGACGCGAGACCGATGCAGGCGTACTCGCTCTGCATCCACACGATCAGCGTCCGCTGGGGGCTGCCTGGATTCGCTTGCTCGTCGAGGAAAAGAAGATGTCTCGCTTGATTCCTGCTGGCACACCAGAGCTTGCGATAGGCGTTTTGCCTGACTATACAGGGCAGGGGATAGGCACGCAGTTGCTGAAACACCTCCTGGAAGCAGCGAGCAAGATGTACCCCATGGTGATGTTGAGCGTGCGCGTAAACAATCCAGCGCGCTACCTGTACGAGCGTGCGGGCTTTGAAATCATCGATACCGCTGTCAATCGCGTAGGGAGCGAATCATTTGTGATGCTTGTTCATCTCCAGTCCGAGAACAGGAAGAGCGTTTAATAGCAGATTGAGAACAGGAGAGAGTGAAGAAAAACGAGCAGATGGCGCACTCGCGAGTGCGCCATCTGCTCGTTTTTCTTCACTCACTTCGATTAGATGTTGAGCATCGGGATTTTAGAGACGGTCCAGCGGTCGTTGGGGCTGGCCACCTGGAACTGGACCATCGAGATGGCGTCCGTGGGGCAGCGCACAATGCACAGGCCGCAGCGGATGCATTTTTCTTCGTCGATGATCATATCCGCACCGCCTGTCCAGGTCGAGGTTCCCTTGTGCATGGGATCGCCTTTGACCACGCGCGAGAGGCCTTCCATGCTGATGCAGTCGTAAGGGCAGATATCGACGCAGCCAGAGCAGAGGATACAGATCGAGGGGTCGATCATGATATTCAACTGGCACTGGAGGCAGCGGCGGGCCTGCTCGACGGCCTGCTCAGGGGTGTAGCCGGTCTCGGTCTCGCGGGTGTTGCTGTAGCGATCTTTCAAAGGCAGACCTGGCATCATCTCGTGCGCAATCGACTCGTAGTCGTCGACCATACCGCGGCGGTAGTCGGGTAGCTCGATCTCCTCGGCGGGGTCAGCGGGCTTGTCCTGGCCACCCAGGTAGCGGTTAATGGCAGCAGCGGCGTCGCGTCCATCCCCGATAGCCGAGATCAGGTTGCGCGAGCCTTCGGTGTAGTCGCCACCGGCGAAGAGGCCGGGGTGGCTGGTCATCCAACTGTCGCGGTCGACCAGGGGTACGCCGTTGCGTTTGTTGACCTGGACATTGAGTTCTTCCAGGTGCAGCCAGGAGGAGTCGCTGTACTGGCCGAAGGCCGGGATAATCATATCAGCCGGGATAACGTACTCGCTGCCCTTGATTGTAATCGGGCGGCGGCGACCACTGGCGTCGGGATCACCCAGCTTATTGCGAATCACGCGCAGGCCGCTGGCGTGAACACCATCTTCGCTCAGGACCTCAAGGGCGGACGTCAGATACTGGAATTCAACCTTCTCGAACTCGGCCTCGTCCACCTCGTACTCGTCTGAGCCCATCTCTTCTTTCGAGCGACGGTAGAGCACGTAGACCTTCTCCGCGCCAAAGCGGATCGCGGTACGGCAGCAGTCCATCGCGGTAAAGCCACCACCCAGGACCACCACATGCTTGCCCACAAATGTAGGTACGCCGAAGTTGGTTCTGGACAACATCGCGATCCCATGGTCCACACCTTTAAAGTCCGCGCCAGGGATAATCTTATTGTCGGGGCCAGTCAGATCGTTGGAGATGTAGCAGCCCGCGGCCAGGTAGACTGCGTCGTATTGTTTGAGCAGATCCGCGACCTCGATATCGCGACCCACACGCGTGTTGTAGCGCGCGTCAACCCCCAGGTCTTGCATGTACTCAGTGGTTTCCTCGCTGGTCACGCGGCGGGGCAAGCGCCAGACCGGGATGCCGTTGATCATCACGCCGCCGGCAACCGGCTCGGACTCGAAGAGCGTCACCGGATAACCCATCTCGCGCAGATCGCGCGCGCAGGCCAGGCCGGCTGAACCGGCGCCTACGATAGCGACCTTTTTCTCTTTTGTCACCGGCGGGGCCGAGACTTGATGGCGGAACTCGCGGTGGTCCGCCGCGGCGCGCTTCAGCCAGCAGATGGCAATTGGCTTGCCGTCAATCTTATTGCGCCGGCAGACTGGCTCGCACGGTCGCGCGCAGGTGCGTCCCAGCACGCCAGGAACCACATTTGCTTTGCGGTTCAAAAGATACGCTTCATCGAAACGAGCCTGGGAAATAAGACCAATATAAGTAGAAACGTCAGTGTGGGCCGGACAGCCTACCTGACAGGGAATGTTAGTCTGATACCAGTCAGGCGTTGTGGTGATTGATTGGTATCGCGGTGCCAACTCGCTATCTGGATCTATCATGAACTTTCCTCCAAAGGGGCATGGGTCCGTGCAGGTTATGCGCTCTCTGGCTTTTCCTTTTTCTAAGATTATAGTTTCTAAGATTATAGCACACCCTTGTAAGGGGGAACAAGCATAAAGACGCCTCGCGCAGGCTTTTTTGCACATGTGAAAGACGTTGATCGTGCAGAAAGGGCAACACA
>DASVMX010000034.1:0-3559 GCA_036384215.1 Ktedonobacteraceae bacterium
TTCTGAGAAAACCTGGGGGTTTGGCCGTTCCTGCACAAAAACGGCTGCCTGCGTGGGGAGACTCGAAGGCAATGGGAGATGCGGGACTCTCTCCACCGTTAACAAGCGTGGAGTTTTTGTGCCGCAGATCCTGCGAGAGGAGAAAATGTATCTATGGTAGTAAGCAGCAGAGCCGTAGCACTTCCAGAGCGCGTCTCCTTTGCGCGCATCCCGGATATACGGCCAATGCCGGGACTGATTCAAATCCAATTGGATTCTTTTGAATGGTTCAAACGTGAAGGCTTGCGTGAACTCTTCGAGGAGATTTCGCCGATTGAGGACTTCACGGGGAAGAACCTGAAGCTCGAATTTATTGTGCCTCCAGATCCGTTTGGCAAACCGAAATATGGCGAAGATGAGTGCCGCGATCGCGATACGACATACGCGGCTCCTCTGAATGTGAAGGCACGCCTGACGAATAAAGAGACAGGTGAAATCATCGAGAAGGATATCTTCATGGGTGATTTCCCGCTGATGACCAAGGAAGGCACTTTTATCATAAATGGCGCCGAGCGCGTGGTGGTCAGCCAGCTTGTGCGCTCTCCTGGCGTCTACTTTACTGCGGAAGAGGACGCGGCGACGGGCCGCAAGCTCTTCGCGGCGAAGTTGATCCCCGGTCGCGGCGCGTGGCTGGAGTTCGAAACCAGTAATAAGAACTTGCTGACAGTGAAGATCGACCGCAAGCGCAAACTGCCGGTGACGACGCTTCTGCGCGCAATCGGCAGCCTGGCAAAAGAGCAGTGGTATGGCGAGCAGGTGGATCTTTCGTCGGACCAGGGCATTCTTGATGCTTTCCGCAATGTCGATGACCATGAGACAATTCGCTATATCCAGGCGACCCTGGATCGCGATCCGGTGAAAAAAGAGGACGAGGCGCTGCTGGAACTCTATAAGAAGATGCGCCCCGGCGATCCCGCGACGATTGATAACGCGCGCTCGCTGGTCAAGAATATGTTCTTCAATCCTCGGCGCTATGATCTGGGCAGCGTGGGCCGTTATAAGCTCAATCGCAAGATGGACCTCTCGGTGCCGCAGAGCCAGCGTACTCTGACGCAGGACGACCTGGTGAATATCATTCGTCGCCTGGTTTCGTTGAACAACGGGCGCGGGCGCAAGGACGATATTGACCACCTGGGTAACCGCCGTGTGCGCTGCGTGGGCGAGCTGATTCAGACGCAGTTCCGCGTCGGCCTGCTGCGCATGGAGCGCGTGGTCAAAGAGCGCATGAGCATCCAGGAGCCTGGCCAGGCCACTCCGAACGCTCTGATCAATATCCGCCCGGTGGTGGCGGCGATGAAAGAGTTTTTCGGCGGCAGCCAGCTCTCGCAGTTCATGGACCAGACCAACGCGCTGGCGGAGATTGGCCACAAGCGTCGTCTCTCGGCCCTTGGCCCTGGCGGTCTCTCGCGCGAGCGCGCCGGATTTGACGTGCGTGACGTTCACCCGTCTCACTACGGCCGTATCTGTCCGATTGAGACGCCGGAAGGTCCGAACATCGGTCTGATTGGTAACCTGGCGACGTATGGACAGATCAATCCTTACGGTTTCGTTGAGACTCCCTATCGCAGGGTCTACAATCGCCTGCGCGTCAACGATCCGCGCCTGATCGGGCGCGAACTGCGCGGCGCAGATGGTCGCGTCTGGGAAGACATCAAGCTGCCAGATGGTAAGGTCATCTTCAAGGCTCGCGAGTATGTGCGCGTTGACGAGAAACTGTACAACAAGCTCCAGCAGGCGCTGGGCGAAGGCTATGTGCGTGTCCGCCCGTTTGTGACGGAAGAAGTGGACTATCGCACGGCTGACGACGAGGAAAACTTCTGGATCGCGCAGGCCAACGCTAAACTGGACGAGAATAACGAATTCGTCGAGGAACGTGTCCTCTCTCGCTACCAGGGTGAATTCGTCATGGGCACGACGGACAGCATGGACTACATGGACATCTCGCCCAAGCAGATGGTCAGTGTGGCGACCGCGCTGATCCCGTTCCTGGAACATGACGATGTGAACCGCGCGCTGATGGGCGCGAACATGCAACGCCAGGCGGTGCCGCTGCTCCGGCCTCAGTCGCCGATCTGCGGCACTGGCGTTGAGCGCCAGGTCGCGGTTGATTCGGGCCAGGTGCTGGTTAGCCGCACAAATGGCGAAGTGGTGAAATCGACGGCACGCCAGATCGAGATTATCGATGATGACGGTGAGGTCCACTCGTATCGCCTGCGCAAGTTTGTGCGCTCGAACGCGGGCACGTGTATTAACCAGCGCCCGATTGTGCGCAAGGGCGACTACGTGGCCGCGGGCCAGGTGATCGCCGATAGCTCCTCAACTGAACTGGGCGAGGTAGCTCTGGGCCAGAATATCCTGGTGGCCTTCATGAGCTGGGAAGGCGGCAACTACGAGGACGCCATCCTGATCAGCGAAGGCATTGTGCGTGAAGACTACTTTACCTCGATTCACATTGAGAAGTACGAGATCGACGCGCGCGACACCAAGCTGGGACCGGAAGAGATTACCCGCGACATCCCCAACGTGGGCGAAGAGGGCCTGCGCAACCTCGACGAGCGCGGCATCATCTACGTTGGCGCCGAGGTGGGACCGCAGGACATCCTGGTTGGTAAGATCACGCCGAAGGGCGAAACCGAGCTGACTGCGGAAGAGAAGCTCCTGCGCGCCATCTTTGGTGAGAAGGCTCGTGAAGTCAAAGACACATCCTTGCGCGTGCCCCACGGCGAGCGCGGCAAGGTCGTCGAGGTCAAAGTCTTCTCGCGTGACAATAATGATGAACTTTCTCCCGGCGTCAACCAGCTCGTGCGGGTCAGCATTGCGCAGAAGCGCAAGATTGGCGCGGGCGATAAGATGGCCGGACGCCATGGCAATAAGGGCGTCATCTCGCGGGTTCTGCCTATCGAGGATATGCCGTTCCTGCCAGATGGGACGCCGGTGGATATCATCCTGAATCCGCTGGGCGTGCCGCACCGTATGAATATCGGTCAGATCATGGAAACTCACCTGGGCTGGGCTGCCGCTGCTCTGGGCATCAAAATAGCCACTCCTGTCTTCGACGGCGCGACCGAAGAGGACATCGAGGACTACCTGGACAAGGCCGGCCTGCCGCGCACTGGAACGGTCCAGTTGTACGATGGCCGGACGGGCGAGCCATTTGATCATCCCATTACCGTTGGTTATACCTATATGTTGAAGTTGGCACACCTGGTGGAAGATAAGGTTCACGCCCGCTCAACTGGCCCGTACAGCCTGATTACGCAGCAGCCGCTGGGTGGGAAAGCGCAGTTCGGCGGCCAGCGTTTCGGCGAAATGGAAGTCTGGGCGCTGGAGGCATATGGCGCCGCGTACATTCTGCAGGAACTGTTGACGGCGAAGTCCGACGACGTTTACGGCCGCGCCAAGATTTACGAGGCTATCGTGAAGGGCGAAGCCGCCATCGAGCCGGGCGTGCCGGAATCGTTCAACGTGCTGATTCGCGAGTTGCAGTCGCTGTGTCTGGACGTGGAATTAATGAAGAAGC
>DASVMX010000035.1:0-9980 GCA_036384215.1 Ktedonobacteraceae bacterium
AACTGAACCTTGACGAGACGGTTGTGCAGGTGAGCCGCGTCTCCAAGGTGGTCAAGGGCGGTCGCCGCTTCAGCATTCGAGCGCTGGTTGTCGTGGGCGACCACAACGGCCACGTGGGGTATGGTCTGGGCAAGGCCGCGGAATACACCGAGGCGATCCGTAAGGGCGTGGAAGATGCCAAGAAGCACCTGCTTGAGGTGCCGCTGACCGGTTCCACGATCCCCTTCATGGTTAAGACGCACTACGGCGCTTCGGAAGTCATGCTTAAACCAGCCGCCCCCGGTACCGGCGTTATCGCCGGTGGTGCGGTGCGCGCGGTGATGCAGGCGGTCGGTATTCGCGATATCCTCACCAAGTCACTGGGCAGCACCAATGCGGCCAACACGATCAACGCCACCCTCGCGGCTCTGCGCGAACTGCGCTCCGCCGAGAGCGAGGCGCTGCTGCGCGGCAAAACCGTCGTGGAGATCGTTGGTAAGAAGCAGGCCGAGCGCCTGAGCGTTGCCGCGGCGAACGCTGCCGAGCAGGCGGCGCTGGCCAGCGCCGCTCGTGAAGAGGCGGCGCGCGAGAGCCGCGCGGAGCGTGGTGATCGCGGTGGTCGTGGTCGCGGAGGCGACCGTGGTGATCGCGGTGGTCGCGGAGGCGACCGCCGTGGTGGTGGCGGCGGTGACCGTCGCCGCCAGGGCTAAGAGGGGAGACACACATGAAATTGCGTGTTAAATATGTGAGGAGCGCGATTGGGTATTCCCAGGACCAGAAAGACACCATCCGTTCTCTGGGCCTGCGCAAACTCCAGCACACGGTTGAGGTCGATGATAATCCCGCCATGCGTGGGATGATCAATAAAGTGAGGCACCTGGTACAGGTAGAGGAAGTAGCCTGATGAAACTTTCTGATTTGCGTCCAGCTCCTGGATCGCACAAACACGAAAAGCGGCTGGGCCGCGGCCACGGTTCCGGGCGGGGCAAGACCGCCGGGCGCGGTACCAAAGGCCAGAAAGCTCGTACCGGCGGAACGATTCATCGCGCTTTTAACGGCGGCCAGACTCGCCTTTCCAAGCGCCTCCCGTTCCTGCGCGGCCTGGGGAATAGCAACATCCCGTTCCGCGATGTCTATTCCATTATCAACCTGGCCGAACTCTCCGAACTGGAGACCGGCACTCTGATCAGCCCCGAAGTCCTGGTTGAGGCCGGTTTCCTGACCGCCGCGCAGGGCAAAGGCCTGCTCAAGGTTCTGGGTGATGGCGAGATCAGCAACGCGCTGACCATCAGGGCGCACAAATTTTCAGCCAGCGCGCGCGCCAAAATCGAAGCCGCTGGTGGCACGGTCGAGGTCATTCCCGTAAAAACCTACGAGAAGACCAAACGCCGCAAGGACAAGGATGGCGATACGCAGGCTTCCAGCTAGCAGACAAGCCAGGGATAAACTGCTAGTCTGTTACACTTGATTTGAGGAGTGAGAGCAGGAGTGCAGAGGGTAGCCGCATCCGAGGGATGAAAAGGCAGCAAGCCCTCCGCGTCTTCTGACCTTCGCTCCGCCGCGGGAGTCAGAAAGCGGGAGCGCAGAAGGCAGCAAGCCCTCTGTGTCCTTTCTCCCCTGCGCTGCCGCAGGCGGTGCACTCTTCAAATTGAGTGGAACAGACTACTGGACGGAAGTACCTGGAAAAAACATCTGAGTACTTCTGGACGTTATAACTGGTATAGGTTTTTTGTTTTGTCGTGAAAGGAGATCCCCATGTGGGAAAAACTGCGCAGTATCTGGACCATTCCTGATCTACGCAAGAAGATTCTTTTCACCCTGATGATCCTGGCGATAACCCGGGTTCTGGCCAACATTCCCGTGCCATTGACCCACGCGGAAACGCAGAGCCTGGTGAAGCTTTTCTCTTCGGGTGGAAATCAGAACCTGGGCCAGTTGCTCGGCTTGCTGGACGTCTTTTCGGGCGGGTCGCTGCAAAAGTTCTCGATTGTCGCGCTTGGGGTCTATCCCTACATCACGGCAACTATCGTCATGCAGCTCCTCCAGCCGATCATTCCGGCGCTGGAGAATATGATGCGCGAAGGTGAAGCGGGTCGCTTGCGTTTTAACCAGATCACCCGTATCATAGCGGTCCCGCTGGCTTTCTTACAGGCATTGGGGCAGGCTGCCATTTTTGTTCGTTTTAATGTGTTGACCAATTTCAGCCTCTTCGACGCGTCGTCCTGGCTGGAGTCTCTTTCGATTTTGATAGCCCTGACTGCCGGTACGATGATTATGGTCTGGCTGGGCGAGCTGATCACCGAGAATGGTATCGGCAACGGTATCTCGCTGATCATCTTCGCTGGTATTGTCAGCCAGATCAGCACGTTGATTACTAATGGCTGGAACGCTGCGTCTGGCGGTGGCAATGGCGTTGTGAGCATCGGCATCTTCGCTATCGTCGGTCTGTTTACCATCGTTGGTATCGTCTACATGTACCTGGGCCAGCGCCGCGTGCCGATCGAGTATCCCACCAAGCGTATGGTCGGGCGTGGTCTGCTCGTAGGAACCGCGCAGCGCACCTACATTCCCATGCAGGTCAACAGCGCGGGCATGATACCGCTGATCTTTGCACAATCCATGCTGATCTTTCCGGCTGTACTTTCACAGTACCTGATCGGTAGCAATATTGGCTGGCTGAAGGCAACCGCGACCTGGATGGGCACGTATATCGCCAATACCACGCTCTGGTATTACTGGGCGATCTACTTCATCCTGGTTGTCGCCTTTACCTACTTCTACGCGTATGTTGTCTGGCAGCAGCAGGATATTCCCAACAGCTTGCAAAAGCAGGGCGCGCACATTCCTGGCTATCGTCCTGGTGAGACCACGCGTCGCCACCTCAACGATATCCTGAATCGCATCACCCTGGCGGGCGCAATCTTCCTGGGTATCATCGCCGTCTTGCCGTACTTCACCAACGTAGGCGGTTCGCAGTTGCTCAGTAGCGCCGCTGTGCTGATCGCGGTCGGCGTCGTGCTCGACACCGTCCGCCAGATCGAAGCGCAGATGGTTATGCGTAACTACTCTGGCTTCTTAACCTAGTTCGCTTACACAAAGCAGGAGCACAGGGGGCGATAGCCCAATTTGCTCAAGGCAGAGAGCACAACGAGAGCGGGAGTGCAAAGGGCGGAAGCCCTTTGCCAGGGTGTGGGGTGTCCCCACGAAACCCTTTTCTTTCCCAGGCGTCGCCGCAGGCGGCGCCTGGGAAAGAAAAAAACTCACGGCTATCCATCGGAGGCAAACGTGGAAATCATTCTGATCGGTGCGCAAGGATCAGGAAAAGGGACTCAGGCTGCAATGCTCGCGCAAGCGCTCGGTATTCCTCATGTCGCCAGCGGAGACCTTTTCCGCAAGGAGATCGAGGACAAAACCGAAATCGGGCTGAAGGCCCGGGAATACCTGGATCGTGGGGAATTGGTACCCAATGATGTGACAATCGCGATGGTCATGAATCGTCTCAAGCAGCCTGACTGCAAGCCAGGAGTCCTGTTAGACGGTTTTCCACGGAACATTGCTCAGGCCGAGGCACTGGATAAAAGCTTGCCGGAACTGAGTAAGCAAGTCAACGCGGTGGTCTATCTCAAGGTTCCACGGGAGGAACTGTTGCAACGGCTTGCCGGGCGTTATATCTGCCGAGCCCACCAGCACGTTTATAACATCTATACGCGGCCTCCAAAGGTACCGGGTAGGTGTGACCTGGATGGAAGTGAACTCTACCAACGTTCCGACGACGTAGGGGAAGCGGTCCAGCGTCGCCTGGATATCTTTTTCAGCCAGACTATTCGCCTGCTGGACTATTATAGACAACAGGAGAAGGTGGTTGAAGTCGATGGCAACCAGGCTATTGACGCAGTCCACCACGCGCTGGTCGAAGCGGTGCGCAAACGTGCAAACGCGTAAATGTGTCGGGCCACTGGGAAAAAGCAGGAGACAAAAAAATTGTCTCTCGACTTTCTTTGTCGTATGTGCTATAATCCACAGTTGGCTGCAGCAGTTCAAACTGCTGCCATTTTATCATTAGAATCATCTCTCAAACAGCTCCTTGCTGATCGAGCGATAGAGACTCCGATCAAGGAGTGTGCTCGATCAGTATAAGGATACAGGCTCCTTTCTGATCGAGCACACTCCGATCAGGGAGTTTGCTCAATTGGAATAAAGATACAGCTATCGTTTTGAGAAAGGATGCTATGGCCAAGAAGGATGAAATCGAGGTTGAGGGCGTAGTCCTTGAAGCCCTCCCTAACGCCATGTTTAAAGTTGAAATTGACGAGAAACACCAGGTACTCGCGGTGTTATCGGGGCGTATGCGCATGAATTTCATACGTATCGTGCCAGGGGATAAAGTGAGAGTCGTGCTGTCTCCCTATGACCTGACGCGTGGGCGTATTACATGGCGTGCGAGGTAATGTGAGTAGGCGAGGTTTTCCGAGTTCCTCACCCTTCTAGTTCCTCTCAATGGCATCTATTTGATGGCTGGGCAGGTAGGCGAGTGGTATATGATTTATCTCTACCAGCGGCTGAGCGTTTGCCTGCACCTCTTGGTGAGTTTTGTCTTGATATAGTGTGGAGGGCAAGTTCATGAAAGTACGTGCCTCTGTAAAACCGCGTTGTGAACATTGCAAGGTCATCCGGCGCAACCGCGTGGTGATGATCATCTGCAGTAAAGATCCGAAGCATAAACAGAAGCAGGGTTAAGAGCGGAAGCGCTCGCAGTTGAAAGAGCTGCGAGCGCCCGCGTACAAATCTGGAGGAGAAGATGGCTAGAATTGCCGGCGTAGACATCCCACGCGAGAAGCGCGTGGAGATTTCGCTGTGCTATATCTATGGGATCGGCCTGACAACAAGCCGTAAGATCCTGGAGCGAGCGCGCATCAGCCCGGATACCCGGGTAAAAGATCTGACCGAAGAAGAGGTCAACCGTCTTCGTGAGTTGATTGACCGCGAACATAAAGTTGAAGGCGATCTGCGCCGCGAGGTGGATATGAACATCAAGCGGCTGATCGAGATCGGCTGCTATCGCGGTTTGCGTCATCGTCGTAACCTGCCGGTGCACGGGCAGCGCACGCGCACCAACGCGCGCACGCGCCGCGGTCCGAAGCGCACGGTAGCCGGCAAGAAGAAGGCGGCGAAGAAGTAACGCCGAGTAAGTATCCTTATTCCGATTTTGCAAACGACTACTTACTACCGCGCAAGCAAACGATTAGATCAACGCTTTTGTTAGCTTGCCTGGCAAGGAGGATTAGATCATCGTTTTTCTCGCAAAATCGGAGAGGAATGAGGTATTGCATATATGGCAGATAAGAAGAAAACAACGGGCAAGCCCAGGCGGCGTGAACGGAAGTCTATTCCTCGCGGCCAGGCGCATATTCAAGCGACGTTTAATAATACAATTGTGACTTTGACCGATCCCAACGGCAACACGATCTCCTGGGGTAGCGCCGGCGGCCAGAACTTCAAAGGTTCGCGCAAAAGCACGCCCTATGCCGCTCAGGTGACCGCCGAGGTGGCCGCGCGCAAGGCTATGGAACATGGTCTGCGCCAGGTCGAGGTTTTTGTCAAAGGCCCGGGCTCCGGGCGCGAGGCGGCGATCCGTTCTTTGCAGCAGGCGGGTTTGAACATTACCGCCATCACCGATGTCACACCTATTCCGCACAATGGCTGTCGCCCGCCGAAACGGCGCCGCGTGTAAGCGTGCAGTGCGCGTGAGGAGGAAATTAAGTAATGGCACGTTATACCGGCCCGGTCTGCAAACTCTGCAGGCGTGAGGGGGTAAAACTTTTCTTAAAGGGCGACAAGTGCTTGAACAATTGCACACTTGAGCGCCGCAATACGCGCCCCGGCCAGCACGGCCAAGCGCGCCCGCGCAAGGCTTCTGGCTACGCGCAGCAGTTACGTGAGAAGCAGAAGGTGCGTCGTACCTACGGCATCCTGGAGCGCCAGTTCAGCAAAAATTTCGCGACCGCCGCGAAGCGCCCCGGTCGCACGAGCGAGAATCTGTTACAGATCCTGGAGATGCGCCTGGACAACCTGGTGTATCGTCTGGGCTTTGCCGATTCGCGCGCTCAGGCTCGCCAACTGGTTTGCCACGGTCACTTCTCTGTCAATGGCCGCAAGACGGATATCCCTTCCTTCATTGCGAAGCCCAACGACGTGATCGCCGTACGCGACCGCAGCAAGAACCTGGAGTACTTTAAAGTGCGCAAGGAGCTGCTGTCCACCAAGGGTGTGCCGCCCTGGCTGAGCCTGGATATCGCGGACCTTTCTGGCCGCGTGCTCTCGCTGCCGACTCGCACCGAACTTGAGCTGCCGTTTGAAGAGCAGATGGTGGTTGAATACTATCAGCGCTAAGTTGCCTGGCGGATGGGTATATGCCTGCGCGGCCCTGAGCCGGGCCGCCAGATGGCGCAGGAATCTTGGACTACCGGCCTTATATCTGTCTGCTCAGAGATGTGATGGGTAAGCCATGGTAGGAAAAGAAAGGCAGGTTTGACTTTGCAAGATTTGATTCTGCCTCGCATTAAGAACACCAAGACACAGGGTAATTATGCGAGCTATGATATTGAGCCGTTAGAAGCAGGGTATGGCATGACGCTGGGCAACGCGTTGAGACGCGTCCTGCTCTCGTCGCTGCCCGGTGCCGCTGTGACCTCTGTCCGTATCGACAGGGTACAACATGAGTTTCAGGACATCCCCAATGTCAAAGAGGATGTCACGGATATCGTGTTGAACATTAAGAAACTGCGCCTGCGCTCCTTCTCCGATCACCCTGTTTCGATGCGCCTGGAGGTTTCGGGTGAGCACGTGGTGACCGCGGCTGATATCGCGGCTCCCAGCACGGTGGAGATCGTTAACCCCGATCTCTATATTGCGACGCTCGATAACGAGAACGCGCACCTCGAAATGGAGCTGGTGGTGGAGGCTGGCCGAGGCTATGTCCCTGCCGATTCAAAAGAGGATCAGCCTATCGGGGTGATCCCCGTCGATGCCATCTATACGCCGGTGCAAAAGGTCAACTATACCGTTGAGCATACGCGCGTGGGGCAGATGACAAACTACGACAAAATTGTAATGGACATCTGGACGGACGGAACGCTGACGCCAGATGAGGCTCTGCGTCAGAGTGCCGATATTCTGGTACGCCACTTTACGCAGCTCGCCAATTATCGCGCGACTCTGGTTGAGCCGGAGAAGCCACCCCTGAGTAGTATGCCGATTCCGCAGAAGATCTATGATACTCCCATCGAGGAACTGGATCTCTCTGTTCGCGCTTACAACTGCTTGAAACGCAGCAATATTACAAAGGTGGGTCAGGTGCTCTCGATGAACGAAGAGGATCTGCTGGGCGTGCGCAACTTTGGTGAGAAGAGCTTACAGGAACTGCGCGAACGCTTGCTCGCGCGCAACTTCCTGCCCAATGCGCGTACCAGCGCCGTTGGCGCCGACCTGGACGGCGATCACGAAATGGAGGACTGAGTTGAGGCACCGAGTTGCCGGTAATCGGTTGAGCATGGAAGGCGGGCGCAGACTAGCTGTGCGCCGCAGTTTGATGTCCGGTCTCATCCGTTATGACCGTATAAAAACGACTGAGGCACGCGCGCGTGCCATTCGGGGTGAGACTGAGAAGTTGATTACCCTGGCTGTGAAGGGCCGCAGCGCCGCGCTGGCACACCTGGCGTCGGTTGTCTCCGATGAGGAGAAGGCCGCGAAGATCCTGGCGTTCGCGCGCAAAGGCCGCTTTTCGCTCTCCCACAAGGTTGAGTCAAATGAAGAGCGCGGCGAGATTGGCCTGGCTCCGCTGACCTCCAAAGGACGCAAGTTCCTGGAGGATAAGCTGAAGAACCGCCGCAGCGAGCTGCTGGACATCATCTCGAACGAGGAAGATGCCGAAGAGGCTCTGCAGGCCGCCTATCAGGCCATGGTGATCGAGCTGCACGCGCGCCGCCAGATCCTGAAGTCCCTGCCGGACGAGCTGGTCGTCAAGAAGATTTTCGACGAACTGGCTCCTCGCTATACCGGACGCCCTGGCGGCTATACGCGTATCACCAAGTTGGGCAAACGCCTGGGTGATAACTCGGATATGGCGCAGATCGCGCTGGTCTAGCATTTCAGTATCCTCTAGCGGATCGATAGGAGTCTCAAGCAGACAGCCTGCGCCTTGCATGGGGATACATGGAAAAGCCGAAAAGGTCAAGTGATTTGCGCTATGGGTAAGCTGGCGTGCGGCATTGAATATGATGGCACTGGCTATCGCGGCTTTCAACGCCAGCCTGAGTCGCATGGGTTGACTGTTCAGGGAGTGCTTGAGGCGGCAATTGCGCGCATCTCGGGTACGATGTCGGTGGTATACGGCGCTGGTCGCACAGACGCCGGGGTCCATGCCAGCGGGCAGGTGATCCACTTTTCGACCGCTTCCCACCTGACTTCCCAGGCCTGGTTGAGAGCGCTGAACGCGCTTTTACCCGCCGAGGTCGCGGTACGCTGGGTGCAGGAGGTTCCTGAGAACTTCCACGCGCGCTACAGCGCCAGGAATCGCTCTTACCGCTATACAATCTGGAACGAAGTCGCCCCAAGCGCTTTGCGGGCCAGGTACAGCTACTATCGCGCGCAGGAACTCGACACAGACCTGATGCAGGCCGCCTGCCAGCTCTTGCTGGGGCGCAAGGATTTCAGCGCCTTCGGGAGCAGTCCCGACGAGCGCAACCCATTGAAGCCCGGGCCTCATTCTTGTGTGCGGACAATGCTCAAGGCGGAATGCAGCCGCCATGACGCTCTTATCTATTGTGATTTTACTGCGGATGCTTTTCTCACGGGGCAGGTTCGCAGAATGGTTGGCACACTGCTGCTGGTGGGGCAAAAACGTCTGAATCTTGACGAATTTGCTTCAATTGTGCAGCAGGCGCGCAAGACGCACCCCGGTGCAGCGGTTCCGCCGCATGGGCTATGCCTGGTAGGGGTCGAGTATCCCGAGAATTGGGAGCGGGTACATGACTGAGTTGCTCAGCATGGACTTTGTTTGGAGAATAAAAGATGAAGAAGACATATAGCGCCAAGGCCGCCGAGCTGGACCCGCAGTGGTATGTGATAGACGCTGAGGGACAGGTGCTGGGCCGCCTGGCATCGCAGATCGCGCAGATCCTGCGCGGTAAGCATAAACCCACGTACACGCCGCATATGCCGTGTGGCGACTTTGTGGTAGTGGTTAACGCTGACAAGATCGCCGTGACGGGCAAGCGCCTGGAACAGAAGATCTACTATCGCCACAGCCAGTATCCTGGTGGCTTGAAGAAGACCACTCTGCGCCAGACCCTGGAAGGCCGCTTTCCCGAGCGAGCGCTCCAGCACGCGGTGCGCGGCATGGTTATGCACAACCGCCTGGGCGCCGTGCTGATGGACCATCTGAAGATCTACGCTGGCCCTGTGCATCCACACGCGGCCCAGAAGCCTGTGGTCTGGACTGGCCCGGAGGCGTTGTTGAAGAAGCCTGAGAAGGCGACAGAGGCTGCGGACGCAGAGTAAAGAAGGAGTTCTACCTTGGCCGATACCAAAGGCGAATACTACTATGGCATGGGACGGCGCAAGACGGCTGTAGCCCGCGTGCGCCTCTTCCCCAACGGTGACGGCAGCGTGACCGTGAACGGCAAAACGTCTCAGATGTATTTTGGGCAGCGCGAAGCTCTCACCGCCACGGCGGTCGCTCCTCTGCGCCTGCTGGAGATCGCTGAGCAGTATAGCATGACCGTGCGCGTCGTCGGTGGCGGCACCAGCGGTCAGGCCGGCGCGATCCGCCACGGCGTCGCCCGCGCCCTGCTGCGTGTGAACCCCGAGTTCAAAGCTGCCCTGCGCAAAGCCGGCTTCCTGACCCGCGACCCTCGTATGAAGGAGCGCAAAAAGCCCGGTCTCAAACGCGCCCGCAAGGCTCCACAGTACACAAAGCGCTAATTCCGCTTGCGTGTATACCC
>DASVMX010000036.1:0-12687 GCA_036384215.1 Ktedonobacteraceae bacterium
CAAACCGCAGGGGCCGGAAAGGCCAAAGAGGAACAGATGGATGGCAGATCCCAACAGCGAGGCGAAGAGCAGAGAGCCAACACGCAGCGCCGCCGCACTATTGCCAAGCCAGAGCGTCGCGCCGACCAACTTCGGAGAAACAATCGTGTCACCGGAGAAACTTGGCAACATACGCGGTGCAATACCGCAGATCAGGAGCGCGAGAAAGCCAAGCGCGAAGCTGTGACGGATAGCGTCGAAAGCAACCAGCTCACGGCCTGTGATCAGTATGCCAAACCCATCAATCAGGAGCAGCAGTGCGCCAAGCAGCGCCCAGAGATAGGCACTGGCAACCAGGCCCACAAAAGGCCCGTAAGAGGTCTGTTCCTTCGCAATCTGCTGCTGGTAGGTTTGCGTCAGGATTTCCGGGGATAGGGCCAGTTTCGCCACACGTTCTGGGATCTGACCTCGTCTGCGTACCAGGCGCAGAAAGATTCCCACGAACAAGAGCACCACCCCACCGAGCAGGATCATTCCCAGACCGTCCAGAAGCGTCCTCCACCCCGAAGACGCCCAGTTCCCGCTGCTTTCCAAACACAACAGCGCCAGTCCCGCGAAATAGACCCCGGCCAGGGGCCAGAGGATGCGGCGTGGAAAGCCATCTAGCCCTGCATACATTGGTAGCGAGCGAGCTGACATCGCCAGCGCCATTGGAAGCAGACAACCAAAAAGCCCCAGCGTGACATTCAGCGTGTCACCTGTTTCCAGCACCAACCCATTGCCACCCATGGCCTGCACCAGATTGACGAGGTTGATCACGCTGGCAAGTCCCAACGAGCAGAACGCGCCAAGCAGGAACGGAAAAACACTCCAATAGGCCGGGCGTGTGGTTGGGCGTGGCCCTCGCACTGCTGTACGGATGAGCATTGACAGAACCATGCCGAGCGTGGCCAGTTCCAGGACACCGCTGCTGACCAGACCCACGCGCCACACATTGGCCGGGTTGATCGCAAGCATTGGTTGACTGACGGCGCGCAAGACCAGGCTTGCACTCATCAATCCCACCAGCCAGGAAATGAGGCGCACACCCACGAGTGGCGCACCACGGAGACGCGGGAGAAAATGCAACGCGACCCCCAGCACAAAGAGTCCAGCCCAACCATATACTTGCAGATGGCCATGCGCCTGCGCCATCGCTGCCCACCACGTGCCGAGCGGCACCGGCAGGATGAACGATAGGGTTAGGCTGGTGGCCAGCACAAAGCCGCCACCAGCTCCCATGAGTAACGCTGTTTTCACTATTGGAGCCACACGGAAGAACGGCTCCTGTGTCCGCATTGCCTCTGATTTCGGAGGCCGCGTGGCTTTTGCATACCTTGCTGTCTGCATCTGATGTTCTCCTTCTTGCGTCATCTCTCCTGGTATTGAGCATACAGGAGCGCGCCTCTCCTGCGCTGTGATACAAGTCGCTCGATTACCCACTTTGCCCTGGACTTCCCTCCTTTTCCTTGAGTGGATTCCAGAGTGGATAGGGGATACCTGCGAGCCGGTTAATGGCAAAAGCTTGGATGGTCAGCAAGACCACTGCGACCAGCAACAGCACCAGTTGCCAGGGTTTCGTCAAGATGCCGAGGGAAATAATCAGCGTCGTTGCCCCGGCGGGAGGATGAGGCGATTTGCACAGCACCATCAAGCCAGCCGTCAGTCCCAGCGAGAGCGCGACAGCAACCACACGGGGCCAGGTCACGCCAACAGCCAGCGCCGGGCCTGCCGCCGTCAGGCCGGTGACGAACAAGCTGACATAGCCTGCCAGCACACCAATGGTGTGGCCCACCAGGGTATTGCGCGGCGAAGCACTGGGAGCACGTGGTGTATAGAAGAAGAGGAATGCCGTTGGCCCCAGCGAGGGAAAAATGAACGGCGAACTGGTCACGAGCGCCAGAACGGCCATCAACCCGATGCTGAGACACCCATTGATAAAGCTAAACAGGGCCAGGATGGGCGTCTGGGCATAACGTTGCGTGAGCCAGGGCAGGCGGGTATGCCTCAATAAGCCGCGGACAATGTCCGACATTTCACCGCCAATGGGGTGCTCCCGGTCGATGGTGCCAGAGGGCCACCGGCGCGGTAGTGTCTCGCCTAGTGAGTGCTGATCTCGTTGATCCGTTTCCTGTTTTCTGGCGGCTGTGTTGTCTGCTTCCGATTCCATAAAAAAGCTCTTTTCTCCTGCTTGACTGATCGCAGGTGAGATTACGCTTCCTCGATGCGCCGGCGCGGCCAGAAGGTGATCACCAGGGCCAGGGCGAACCCGATGAAGCTTCCCAGAGCCAGCCAACCCAGGTTGACGGTTCGCCCGGAAAGCAACGCATAGAGCGCGTCGGTGACGAGCCAGAGTTGTGCGATCAGAATCATGGCCAGGAGAAACACCTGGGCCTGTACAATGGCGATCCGCCCCTCTAAACCCAGAAAATGGGGATCGGGCATTGGCCCATGAGGTCCGCGTGGGGGTCGTTGCACGGGTGGATCATCGGGATTGGCTTTGTGTCCACGAGTTGGTCTCTCGTTGCTGCTCATCGCGCGATCTCCTTGATGGCATAAATCACTCCGTTCTCCCTGGCCAGTTGAATGAGCGGCAGCGGGCGCAGCGGTGGACCGGCCAGCACATTGCCGGTCGCCGCGTCAAAGAGTCCCTCGTGACAGGGACAATGCAGTTTCCCATCACCCTGATAGAGCACTGCACACGACAGATGCGTACAGACATCGCTATAGGCGACCAGTCCGTGACCCGGCAGGTTGATCAGAATGCCCTGCGCATAGTCATCGGGGTAGTTAAACACCTTCCACGCGTTTTCGGCCAGCTCACCCTCTTTCGCGATGGCAAGAGCCGTCACGTTGGGACCCTTGGGCAAGGCGCCGAGAATGGCCAGCGCACCTGTCGCCAGGAAGAGCGCGCCTGAACCGGCGAGCAGGAAACGCAGGGTATCGCGCCTGGTGACAACTTCATCTTCGTCCCAGGGATAGGGAAACTCGCGTCGCCATTCTTCGTTGTTGCTCGCGCTTCGCGGCGGCGCCGCTTCGTAGGCTTCCTGCGCCGCTTCTGACGATTGCCGCACATGTTGTCTCATCTCTTCGCTCCTCCAAATTTCTGAGAAAGTTCTTCCAGGCTGGTGGGTGCCGGGTTCTCTCTCGAACCCGGCACGGGTGAGAGTGGCTGGCGCGGCGTCCAGGGCTGTGCTGACGCTTCCCGCTGGGGAATCCCGGCTGTTTCGGCATCAACCCACGCGTCAGCATCCTGATTGGCTGTCGCCGCTGGCACATTGGCTCGCCAGCCCAGATCGGCCTCCGCGACCAGGGAGAGCAGATCCAGCTCTTCCTCTTGCTCGTTCATGACCACGTAATTGCGTGTTTGCACACGCTGGCGGCCAAAGAAGAACGTATTCACCGGTTTCGCACCCTGTTGCGCGCGCCCTGCCGCAATCCATTCTTCATACGTGCCATAGAAAATGGCCTGTGTCGGACAGACCGTCGCGCACATGGGATTCTTGCCCTGGCTCGTACGATCATAACAGAGATTGCACTTCTGCATGTAGTGACCGGCGCGTTGAAACTTGGGCACACCGAACGGGCAGGCGTAGCCGCAATTTTCGCAGTAGATGCAGCGCGTCTCATCCGCCGACTGGACCACGCCATCAGGACTGACCAGAATCGCCTGTGCGGGGCACACCTGCGCGCAAGGTGCCAGGGGGTCCTCGCAGTGCATGCAGAGCGTGGGTGACGAGGCCACCGTCTGCTGGCGCTCGATATAATCGATGTAGATCATGCTTTCGCCCTTGTGGGTATCGCATTCCCGGCACGCTGCCACACACGAGCGGCAGCCAATGCAGCGCGAGGGGTCGAGAAAGATCTTCTTTATCAGGTCGGCCATACGCTCTTCCTTTCTTTAGTGGAATCTCGGCTGTGCCTGAGCCTGCGTGCTGGACAGTTCGTGCCGTCGGCGGGCTGCGTCAAGCAGGTCTTTGACCTCTTCTTCTTTGGCCCACTCCGGCGCCTGGGCTGCGCGCCTGGCCTCAGCGGCGCAGACTTTATACTCTGGGATCTTGAAGCCTGGCTCCAGGACGGGATTGGTGAGCTGGTTCGCCGCCTGCGTATGTCCATAGTGATAAGGAATGAACAGCGTGTCGGGGCGAATCGAGCGCACCACCAGAGCTGGTGCGGTCATCTCTCCGCGTCGCGTGCGCACCATCACCCAGTCACCATCGGCAATCCCCAGGCGCGCTGCTGTCTGTTCGTGCATTTCCACCCAGGGATAAGGCGCTTGCTCCTTGAGGAAGGGCACGCGCCGCGTCTGGTTGCCTGAGAGATAGTGATAGATCACGCGCCCGGTCGTAAGCACGAGCGGATACTCCTCGTCCGGCTCCTCAGCGGGCGGAACATAGGTGATCGGATGAAAACGCGCACGACCGTCGGGGAAGCCGAAGCGCTGCTCATACAGGCGTGGCGTCCCAGGATGGTCCTCGCTCGGACAGGGCCAGAACACGCCATTCTGCGCCTCAATCTTCTCATACGTGATACCCCAGTAGTCCGATTTCGCGCCCCTGGTACACAGGCGCAGTTCATTGAAAATCTCGCGGGGTGAGTGAAAGTCGAAGGACTGCCCTTTGCCCAGTCGGCGTGCCAGGTCGCAGACAATCTCCCAATCGCGCCGGGCTTCTCCAGGCGGTTCGACAGCCTTGTTGTACTTGATGACGCGTCCCTCCAGATTAGTGACGGTCCCCTCATCCTCGGCCCAGACATTGCCCGGCAAGACAATATCCGCCAGCTCTGCCGTTTCCGAGAGGAAGAAATCGGTCACGATGAAGAAATCGAGTCCGCGCAACGCGTGCTCAACCGTGTGTTGATCGGGCAGCGAGACCATGGGATTCGAGCAAATCATGAAGCAGGCGCGTAGCTCCTTGCGTAACATCGCCGGGATCATCAACGTCGCGGGATAGCCGGTGTGCGGCAAATCTTGCTCATCAATGCCCCACACCGAGCTGATATACGCGCGATCTGCGGGATCTTCGATCTCGCGACAGCCGGGAAGCTGTGACGCCTTCTGTCCCATCTCGCGCCCACCCTGCCCATTGCCCTGGCCGGTCAACGTGCCATAGCCCGCGCCGGGCCGCCCGAAGTTGCCCGTAGCCAGCGCCAGGTTCGCAGCGGTGACCCCGTTGTCGACGCCCTTACTCTGATGCTCCAGCCCGCGCGCGGTATAGAGCAACGCGGCACCGGCCCGCCCGTACAGGCGTGCGGCCTCGATAATCGCCTCTGGCGTCACGCCACACACCTTTGCCACGCGCTCCGGTGGGTACTGCTCCACCAGCGCTCTGGTCTCTTCCCACCCAATGGTGCGCTCGCGGATAAAGTCCTCATCCACTAATCCTTCCTTGACGATCACATGCAGCATCCCATTCAACAACGCAGAGTCAGTGCCAGAACGCAAGGGCAGAAACACATCGGCGGTGCGCGCAATGGGCGTCTGACGCGGATCGGCGACGATGAGCTTGCACCCCCGATCGCGCGCCTGCCACAGATAGCTGGTGATGATGGGAAAACACTCGCCAACGTTGGCCCCGATCACAAAGATACAGTCTGCGTGCAGCATATCGCTGATCGGATTGGCCGCGCGGTCGATACCCAGCGAGCGCTCGTTCGCGCCGGTAGCCGAGGACATGCACAGCCGCCCGTTATAGTCGGTGTGGCGCGTCCCCAGGGCCACGCGGGCAAACTTGCCCATCAGGTAACACTTCTCGTTAGTCATTGAAGAGCCGCTGTAGATCGCGACGCTGTCCTTCCCATACTCGGCCTGGAGCGCGCGGAAACGCGTGGCGATGGTGTCTAGCACTTCCTCCCAACTCGCGCGTTCCAGCGGGCTCTGCTTCCCATTCCGGCGCATCAACGGGTAGGTCAGGCGATCGGGATGGTTCACCGTCTGGTACGCGGTTGTGCCTTTCGGACACAACATGCCGTGATTGAGCGGGAAGTCCGCGCGCGGCTCAACCCCAACGACTTTCCCGCGTGCAACTTTGAGATACATGCCGCACTGGACGCCGCAGTAACAGCAATGGGTCGGAACGTAACGATCAATGTGCTCATCTGATTGCCAGGAGCCTGGCGGCTGCATCCCTTTGTGATAATCAAAGGTTTCTGCCTGGCGAGGCCCCCGACGAAAGATACTTTTATCGACACTCATCTTGCTTCTTCCTTCTCATGAAACTCACAGAAACTGATTTCCCTCGCGACCAAGCGCGGCCAGGTTCGCCTGTGCGCGCATGACGCGCTTGCACGAGGGGCACAGGTCCTGCCACCAGAGCGCCCGGATCGCCTGTTCCACCTCAGGGGTACTTTTGACTGGCGGCTCATGGCCTGGTACTGCGAACGGCTGAGCAGGTGTGTCGCGGATGGTATAGTCCTCGCCGACTTCATACAGTGTGCGTTTCAAATCTTGAATAAAACGTGCGGGAGCAAACTCTTCCCCACACCTGGCGCAGTGCTGCTGAACCGTATCTTCGCCCGTGCGCCAGTACAACTCAATGCCAACCGTCGCAGGGCGCTCAATCAGATGAAAAAACTTGCCAAAGGGCAGCGAGATCAGCCAGAGCACCACCACCGTCTCGTGGGTGAGCGAAATATACCAGTAATACGCGCCGCCGAGCCAGGCGCTATCCGCTGTGAGGGCCAGGCCAGTCACGACGATCGCCAGCAGCAAGGCCAGCGGCAGGATATCAAAACGAAAGCGCTGCACTGCGACCAATGCCAGGTCATGGAAGCGCCGGTGAAAAGCCATCACCAGGCCAACCAGGAGGATAGCGGCGGTGAAATCGAGCGCGTGGATCACGACAAAGCCAAAAAAGGAATCAGCCGGAAACGCCAACAGGCCAAACCCGAAAAACCAGATCCGATACAAACCACCTGCGGTCTGGGTAAAACGCAGCCAGCCGAACGTCAGCGGGAACGTAATCAGGCACGAGAGGAGCACGCCCCAGAACAGACACTGGTGCGTGAACCAGCGATACAGACCGCGCCTGCGGATAAAGGTTTGCGCGAACAGGTCGCCGATGGCCGCCGGGATCAACGCCGTGTAGCGGCGGAAATTGGCAGCGGAAAAGAACAGTTGCCAACTCCTGTGCCAGTAGCGGCCTGTGGGTGGGCGCGCGAGCCAGAAGGTATATTTGTAGGTCACTGCTGCGGTGGCAAAAACGGTTGCCACCGCGTAGCCGATCAGCGCGGCATCAAACCAGTGAAAGCCACGCGATCCCAGCGCAATGAGCAGGATCAGGACCAGGGCAGCCGCGATCCCCGCTCCCAGTGAACGGACCTGCAATCGTCGCGCTGGTCTGTGCGTGGGTTGCGAGAGATCTGTTCCGGCTTCTGGTGCCAGAGCTTTGCCCGAAGGACGTTTCATCTGTTCCCATCCTCTTCTTTCATAAGAGAGACATGCATGTCCATTTCTTTTCATACAAGAGTCGACTGGTCAAGAGATCGTTCTCCTGAGACCCAGGGACGGAGGGTCGCAGCCGCCACGACCAAGCAAGCCCGGTTCGTGAGTCGATTCCTCTTGTAGAGGAACAATGCCATCCGGTTCTCACAAAACCATCACAAACCCTCTCCTTCGTCTCACAAGCACATCACAAAAGCAGGCGCAGCTTTGTTGCGCAAAGGCTGGTGGATATTCTTGCGCAACGAAGCTGTTCTCTCTGGTGCCGAGTGCGCGTAAAAACGTTGCGCTCGGGCACACTCTCATTGTACAATCACGGTCAGATTCATTCCTGGATGGACGACACAATACAGGTGGAACGTCCCAGGAGGAGTGAATGGTCCGATGGATTGGCTGCTACCGTTGCTACTCATCTGGAGATTGTGAACGGTCGGCATGCTCTGTTCCTGCATCGCCTGAGCACTTCCATTGACCCAGCTGCCGTTGGCAATGATATGCGGAGTTGCCGTATCATCTACCAGGGTAATAGTACTCCCTTTGGGTGTCGTCATGGATAGCTGGACGAAATTCAGGTCACCTGGATGGACCCCCATGGTTCTGTTTCCTCCTCCGGCACTCCCGTGACTGGAAGCACCGCATGCGGCAACAAGCAGAGTCAGCAGACTCAAGCAGAGAAAAACGGCAAAAAGCTTTTTCATAAGGAAACATTCATTCTTTTTCAGCGTGTCACAGGCTTCTCCTCGGAGCACATCTCCGAGGAGATCGAATACGAACCCTCCCACCTGAGAGGCACAGCCAGCGTGCGCCGGCAATTACCACCTGCTTACGCAGTGACATTCAGAACACCCAGCGCGCCTTTCCCAACATCTGCAAACGAGTGCGTCACGAACGGATATTGTCCCGCCTGAGGAATGGTCAATTCCACAACGATGCCGCCGCCAGGAGGAATAGTCACGGTCTGATTCCCCACCATGTGATTGGCGGGGTTGCCATCGACATAGGTATCACTGAAAATGGCCCCGATGACATGGAAAGCGGAGAACAGAGTTGGACCCGCATTGACCATGAAGATGCGGATACGTTTTCCTGCTTTCGCGTTGATCGGCGACGTTTTGTATTGATTCACATAGCCATTGAAAACCACATAGTCAGGCGTCCCCGCAGCGGGTTTGCTCGCATCGACTCCATAGGTTCCATCAGGCTGCTGGGCCGTATAGAATTCACTCTGCACCAGGACATATTCCTGTGCAGGTGTCCACCCTTGGGTTGGATCAACAATGATGGTCCCATACATCCCATTGGCCATATGATAGATCACCACGGGCGCGCCACAGTGGTACATGAAGACGCCAGGATAATTAGCTTTCCAATCGAAGGAAAAGCTTTTGCCGACTCCAACCTCCTGGTAATTCACATTCCAGGGCGTCTGGGCCGCGTGGAAGTCGATGGAGTGCGGCATCATCCCATCATTGACCAGCGTGAAATGAACCGCCTGCCCCTGGCGCACGCGGATCACGGGGCCAGGAACGGTGCCATTGAAAGTCCACGCGTGATACGCGACAGTGGGAGCAATGGAAATCAGCACTTCCTTGACGGTCAGCGTCACATTGACCGTGCTTCCCTGAAGCGCAACTGGCGCTAGCGGGTTATACGTCTGGTGCGCTGGGACAGCCACTGGCGTTGAGTCAGTATTCGCGTTGGATGTGGTATTGGTTGTGCTTCCACTCGCTGCGGCTGTCTGGGACGGACTGGTTGTTTGAAGCCCAGCCAGGTGAGAGAATGAGGCTCCCAGAACCAGGAGAGAAACCATCGCAATGACCGCCATCGCCATCACTGCCCAGCCTGGAAACGGTGGTCGTGTGGGAGGTTCTCTGTGGATCTGTACTCTTAACGGTGAGGAAGACGCCGGAGCGGGATCTTCTGCTTTCGTTTGACTTGCATGCGGTTGTGGTTCGAGATCGGTACTCATCTGTGCTTTCCTGCGCTTTCTTTGATGATGCTTCCATCAGGCTTTCTGTCCAAAGCATAGCTTCTCTCGACCTCGCTCCCTGCGACTTTTGTCACAAAGTCAGTGCCGTGACAGGATTGTGATACCACGCCTGGTTGTTGTTGGCCCGTTTTCATGTATCATCTTCGATCCATGAAACCGGGCCAACAACATTTATATGATGATACATACACATTCATTTTCTTTGCCTCATGAATAAGAGTAGTGTTCTTTCTTGAGATCAGCTTGTGAACGGATTGTGAGAATGTGCTTTGCTTGTGTGATATGTTTGTGATCTGGTTCTCCTATGCTCCTTCTCAGAACAGGGAAAGAAACTGAACCTTCTCTGCGATTTCTGAACTATGAGAGAAAGGATCGAGCATAATATGGATGTAGAGCAAGCAGGGAGTTCCTCTTTCGCAAGGAGAGGAACCCCCACAACGGTTTTTCGCTATAAACATCACCATCCCTTGCATGTCTTTTTTGAATCAGAAAGCATCGCCGTCATTGGGGCGACTGAAAAAGCCGGGAGTGTTGGGCGCACAGTGTTTGAAAATCTGCTTAACAGCTCTTCTGGAAGCCTGGTTTTTCCAGTGAATCCCAAACGCGCCAATGTGCTGGGTGTCAAGGCCTATCCTAACCTTGCCTCGCTACCTCAACCAGTTGAACTGGCAGTGATTGCCACGCCTGCGACAACGGTTCCGGGAGTAGTTGCGGAGTGCGTGGAAGCGGGCGTGAAAGGGGCGATCATTCTTTCGGCGGGCTTCAAGGAAAGCGGGGAAGATGGCGCCGGGCTGGAACGCGAGATCCTGGCACAGGCCCGCTGGGGTAATCTGCGCGTTATTGGCCCAAACTGCCTGGGGGTGATGTGTCCACCAATTGGCCTGAACGCGACCTTTGCCGGAGCACTGGCCCGGCCTGGCTCCATCGGCTTTCTCAGCCAGAGCGGCGCGCTGTGTACGGCGGTGTTGGATTGGAGCTTGCGAGAGAACGTGGGCTTTAGCGCGTTTGTCTCGATTGGCTCAATGGTCGATGTCAACTGGGGGGATCTCATCGATTATTTGGGCAGCGATCCACAAACCAGCAGTATTGTGATGTACCTGGAAACCGTGGGAGATGCGCGCGCGTTTCTCTCAGCTGCAAGAGCGGTTGCGCGCACTAAACCGATCATTCTGCTCAAAGCGGGTCGCACACAGGCGGCAGCGCAGGCGGCTCTGTCGCATACTGGGGCACTGGCCGGCAGTCAGGACGTGTTTGAAGCTGCCTGCCGGCGCAGTGGCATCCTGCTGGTCGATCGCATTGATGAACTGTTCTCGATGGCGGAAGTCCTGGCAAAACAGCCGCGCCCGTGCGGGCCGCGCCTGACCATCGTTACCAATGCAGGTGGACCAGGAGTCCTGGCTACAGATGCCCTTTTGAGTGCTGGGGGATCGCTCGCTGAACTGTCTCCCCAGACCCGCGCGACACTCGACCAGATTCTGCCCACCCCCTGGAGCCACGCCAATCCCATCGATATCCTGGGAGATGCTAACCCCGAACGCTACGCCAGGACACTTGAGATTGCCGCGCAAGATCCCGAGAGCGACGGCTTGCTGGTCATTCTTACCCCCCAGGCAATGACCAATCCCACCCTAACCGCGGAACAGATCAAACGCTACGCCACGCTCAAAGGCAAGCCCATCCTGGCCAGCTGGATGGGAGGGGCGGAGGTGGAAAGCGGCAAGGAGATCCTGCTACGGGCTGGTATCCCGACCTTTGCTTACCCCGATACCGCGGCTCGCGTCTTTGACTACATGTGGCATTCCATCTCCAATGTGCGCAGCCTCTACGAAACACCGCTGCCCTCCCTGGAGATCAACCAGCACGGTCCAGATCGTGAACTGGCCGCGCGCTTGATTGAAACGGCATACCGGGCCGATCGGACGCTTCTCACCGAAGTGGAGTCCAAGCAACTGCTGGCCACCTATGGCATCCCGGTGGTGGAGACCCGGCACGCCACCGGCGAAGATGAGGCCGTGGCACACGCGGAGGTCATTGGCTATCCGGTAGTGCTCAAACTCTTCTCGGAAACCATCACACATAAAAGCGACGTAGGTGGCGTTCAGCTCAATCTGCCTGACGCGGACGCGGTGCGTCGCGCCTATCGTGCTATCGCTCTGGCGGTGCGCAAGAAAGTCGGAGCCGAGCATTTTCTGGGCGTGACCGTTCAGCCGATGATGGCCCTGGACGGCTATGAGCTCATTCTAGGAAGCAGCCTCGATCCGCAATTTGGTCCAGTGCTCCTCTTTGGGTCGGGCGGCCAGATGGTGGAAGTCTACCAGGACCGCGCTCTGGCCCTTCCTCCGCTGACCACTACGCTGGCCCGGCGGCTGATGGAACAGACCCGCGTTTTCCAGGCGTTCGCAGGTGCGCGTGGGCGTTCACCCATCGACCTGGACTCGTTGGAGCAAGTGTTAGTACGTTTTAGCTACCTGGTCGCGGAGCAGCGCCGCATCAAAGAGATTGATATCAACCCACTGCTGGCTTCTTCTGGACGCCTGCTGGCCCTGGATGCGCGTGTGGTCCTATACCATCCAGGTGCGCGCGATGAGGATCTGCCCAGCCTGGCGATTCGCCCCTATCCACTCCAGTATGTCCAGCCCTGGGCCCTACGCGATGGCACGCCGGTCACCCTGCGCCCCATTCGTCCCGAAGATGAGCCACTGATGGTCGCGTTTCACCAGACCCTCTCAGCTGAGAGTGTCTATGCTCGCTGGCTCCACATGATCAAGCTGAGCCAGCGTATCGCCCATGAGCGGCTGATCGGCGTCTGTTTCCTGGACTATGACCGGGAGATTGCTCTTGTTGTCGAACGCACAGATCCGCAAAGCGGGAAGTCGGAGTTTCTTGGTGTGGGCCGCATCATCAAATCCCAGACTGCCAACGAGGCTGAATTCGCTGTGCTCGTCACTGATCGCTTCCAGCATCAGGGTCTGGGGACCGAACTGCTGCGCAGGCTCATCCAGGTAGGTCGCGATGAGCACCTCCAGCGCCTGACTGGAGACATCTTGACGGAGAACCTGGGCATGCAGAGGGTCTGCAAGGCGCTTGGCTTCCACCTCTGGTATTCGCCCGAAGATCAGTTGATGAAAGCCGAACTGCTTTTGTGAGAGAAGCTTCCGCTGCCTCGGAGACCAGAAGGACAGGGGCCAGGAACATTGACAGCGTCAATGTTCCTGGCCCCGGTCCTTCTGGTCTCCGAGGC
>DASVMX010000037.1:0-2351 GCA_036384215.1 Ktedonobacteraceae bacterium
GGTGCCCGCCGATAGAGCTGATGGGAAGGGATGGGTAGACGCGAGCTGGCTTCCGATTTTTGGCGGAACCCACCTCTCCGACGTTCTTGACAGTCGAGAAAATACGTTCTACAATAAGCCAGATCATTTTATATAAAAGCAAGAGGAGTATTTCGTTTTGACGCAGCTTATAGAAACGTATGAAGAGGCCTGTGAGGTGATTGTGCAGTGGGGGATTATGCCGCTTTCGAGTTTTATTCCGGGCCATTTTTCGTTGGAGGCAATCACGCGTTCAGAGGCCTGGCACACGGGGCTGGAGAGCGATCCCTGGCTCTGGCGTGATCGCTTGCCGGGCGAGGGCGTGGCGGCGTATGGACGCTTTCTCGCGGGCAAGCCGCTGTTTGTAGCCAGGGAGCTGTTTCCCCTGGTGAGAAGCGCGCTCAGACCGGCCAGAAGCGTCGAGGAGCGCTACGAGGCTGGCCTGCTTAACCAGGCGACCGTGCGCGTCTTCCAGGCGGTAGGCGATATCCCTGGAATCGACGCCCGGCAGTTGCGCGAGGTCGCAGGCCTGCGGGACAAAGCTAACAAGACAGATTTTGACCACGCCCTGGTCGATCTCCAGAGCGGGGCCGAAATCCTGATCTCCGGCATCTCCGAGCGTTTGAACGCCCAGGGTAACAAAAGCGGCTGGAACAGCACCTGCTACATGCTGGCGGACCACTGGATCTCCGCCCACGCCACAGACGATGCCGACCTCAGCGCCCTCACACTCTCCCGCGAAGAGGCCCGCGAACAACTCTTCGCCCGCCTTGAGCCGCGCTGGCCAGCGGACGCACTGCGCTATCTGCGAGGGAAAATCAAATAAAAATGCTTTTGTGTGTGTTGGCTGTCAGCTCCCTTTTCTCACGCGAAAGGTGACGGGCAGGTGTCGCAGACCAAGCAGGATATAGCTGCCCAGGGGTTCGAGCGGGACCTCGCGCTGGCGGTGGATATCGCTCCAGCGGGCGAGCAGGATGTTGAGGGCGACGCGGGCTTCGAGGCGGGCCAGGGGTGCGCCGAGGCAGAAGTGAACGCCATAGCCGAAGGCCACATGTCTGTTAGGGGTGCGGTGGATGTCGAAGTTGTCGGGCTGGGGAAACTGCTCTTCGTCGCGGTTGGCGGAGGCCAGCCAGGCCAGCACGCTTTCGCTGGCAGGAATGGTCTGCCCGCGCAGCTCGGCTTCCTGGATAGTGGTGCGGAACATCAGGCGCACGGGGGGGCGATAGCGCAGAACCTCTTCAATGGCGGCTGGCATGAGCGCGGGATTGGCGCGTAGCTCTTCCATGACTTCGGGATGCTCGTCAAAGGTCTGAATGGCGTTGCCGAGCAGGGTGGTGGTGGTTTCGTTGCCAGCTACGAGCAGGAGGATGCAGAAGCCGAGCAGTTCGTTTTCCGTGAGCGAGGCGCCATCTACCTGGGCGGCCAGCAGGGCGCTGATCAGGTCTTCTGTAGGCCGGGCGCGCCTCTGGGCCAGCAGTTTGCGGAAATACTGCGCCATGGCGCGCTGTGGACCCAGGCTGTCCGTGCGCTCGATTGGCTCCGAGCCGACGATCTGGTTGGACCAGCGGCGGAATTGCTCGCGGTCCGCCAGCGGCACGCCCAGCATTTCGGCGATGATGGTTGTGGGCAGCGGATAGGCCAGGTCGTCAATCAGGTCCATATTGCGCTGGCCCTCGACTTTGTCGAGCAGTTCGTTGACAATCTCCGCGATTCGTCCTTCCAGTTGAGCCACGGCGCGCGGGGTAAACGCCAGAGCGGCCAGGGTGCGCAACTGGCGATGGCGCGGCGGGTCCATATTCAGAATGCTGGCATCCAGCCCCTGGTCCGACTCGGAGTTCTGCGACGAATAGACCGCGTAATTGGAAAGCACCTGCTGAACATCGGTATACTTAAACACGCTCCACGAACCGAAACGATCATCAAACACAACAGGCGAGTTCTCGCGCATATACTGAAACCAGGGAAACGGGTTGAGGCGAAAATCGCTGGCGGGGGCATCGGCCATACTCTCTGCTCCTGAATCTGCTATTGGACCGGCATTGTGCTTCTGCCGGCGCGTTGTTCCCGAACGAAGGCAACACACGAATCCTGTGCGTCTGAATATATACGCAGACAGGTGCGCGCGGGTTCCGGTTTCAGGAGAGGGAATCGTAGGGACCATGAAAAGGATCACAACGGAGGCCAGCTCCATTATGATCCTTTTTCCAGGCCGCGGCTGAGTCAGGCCGCTTTCTCCAGGCCCAGGCTGCGGCGGATTTCGACGAAGCGCAGGAGGTCTTCGCGTGAGAGTACGCCGACCAGGCGTTCGTCTTGCACAACGGGCAGTTGATTGA
>DASVMX010000038.1:0-5685 GCA_036384215.1 Ktedonobacteraceae bacterium
CTGGGAGGGCTTCAGTTGACGCCTATGGGGGCCCAAAAAAACCTTTTTCTTCCTCTCCCGCCTACGGTGGCGAGAGGAAACAAACAGGCATCCTGAAAGGTTCGTGCGGTTCGTTTGCACCTGGCGGAGTGCCTCTTCCATACCTTATTCAAAGGAGATATTGAGTCATGCGCTATCTCTTGAGGCGTGCGGGCTTCTACCTGGTAGCATTGTGGGCTGCAATCACGGTGAATTTTATTCTTCCCCGCCTGATGCCAGGCGACCCCGCGCTGGCCTACCTGGGGAAGATCCAGGCGAAAAATCCGACCCCGGCATTGTACCAGTCGCTGTTGGCAGAGTTTAATGTCGACCCGAAAGTGCCGATCTGGCAGCAGTACTGGAATTACCTCTCGGCGGTCCTGACAGGCCACCTGGGCGTCTCGGTCTCACAATATCCAGCGCAGGTGACAACAATCCTGTCCCAGAACCTGCCCTGGACGATTGGCCTGGTGGGCGTGGCGCTGACGATTAGCTTTATCCTGGGCACGCTGATTGGCATCGTGATTGCCTGGAGACGAGGCTCGTTCCTGGATACGTCGATCCCGCCCATCCTGACCTTTCTGTCGGCGGTGCCGTATTTCTGGATGGCTCTGGGGCTGATCTATCTGTTTTCGGTCTCTTTGAACTGGTTCCCCAATAGCGTGGGGGGCGCGTATGATGTGTTTAATTTTCCCAATGGCCCTGAATTGAGCTTCAGTTTTATTAGCAGTGTGGTTCAGTATTCGTTCCTGCCAGTTTTGACGCTGGTGATTGGCTCGCTGGCCGGCTGGGTGCTGACGATGCGCAATACGATGGTGACGACGCTGGCGGAAGATTATGTCTTGATGGCGAAAGCCAAGGGGTTGCCGGAACGGCGCACGATGTTCAATTACGCGGCTCGTAACGCGATTCTGCCCAGTGTGACCAGCTTCTCGATTTCGCTGGGCCTGGTGGTGAGCGGCTCATTGCTGACGGAGATTGCTTTTAACTATCCGGGAATCGGCTTCGCGCTTCTGCAAGGGGTGCAGCAAAACGATTATCCACTGATCGAGGGCTGTTTCCTGGTGATTGCGCTGGCGGTGTTGATCGCGAATTTCCTGTCCGAGCTAGTGTATGTCTTCCTCGATCCTCGCGTGCGCCTGGGGGGAAAATAACCGATGCAAACAAGAAGTACAGTTAATCCAAATGCTACCAATCTGCCGAGTGCCCCGGCTCCAACTCCTACGTTGACGGAAAGCGCGCTGAATGGTGGCAGGCGCTTTGTGGACATGTTGAGAGCAAGCCCAAAAATTACCGTCGGTCTCTCTATTGTGGCGTTTTTCATCCTGGTGGCGCTGGCGGCGCCACTGCTGACGCAGTATGGTCCCGAACAGAAGGTGGTTGCGTCCTCGCTGGCTCCTTCGGCGGCGCATATTCTGGGGACAACCGGCCTGGGGCAGGATCTGTTTGCACAACTGGTCTACGGGGCGCGCGTCTCGCTGCTGATTGGTTTTCTGGCGGCGATTGGCTCGACGGCGCTCCAGATTCTCTTCGGGGTGGCTGCGGGCTATTTCGGCGGGCTGATTGACGAGGTGCTGACGCTGATTACGAATGTCTTTCTGGTGCTGCCCGGTCTGCCGCTGGCGATTGTGATCGCGGCGCTGGCCAATGGCTCGTCGGCGAATAAAAATGAATACGTGATCGCGCTGGTGCTGCTGGTGACTTCCTGGAGCTACGGGGCGCGTGTGTTGAGGGCGCAGACGCTCTCGTTGCGCGAGCGTGAGTTTGTGGCGGCGTCGCGGGCGACGGGCGAGTCGGCCTGGCGCATTGTTTTCTTTGAGATTGTGCCCAATGAGGTAGCACTGGTAGCCTCGACTTTCGTGGGAACATTTGTGTACGCGATTGGCGCGGAAGTGGCGCTGGAGTTTCTTGGATTGGGCGATGCCGGTCAGGCGAGCTGGGGCACGATTCTCTTCTGGGCGCAGAATAACGCGGCCCTGATTACTGGCCAGTGGTGGCAGTTTGTGCCGGCTGGCCTGTGCGTGGCGGTTTTGTGCGCGGCCCTGACTTTTGTGAACTTTGGCATCGATGAGATCGCGAATCCCAACCTGCGCAACGAGCGCAAGCCGAAGAAATTGAAAGAGAAAAGGGTGGCGGCATAATGGTCCAATTTGCAGCGTATCAGAGGCCGGCTGGACGCCGGGACGCGTCTGTTCTGCTGGACGTGCAGAATTTGAGCGTGGTGTACGAAAGCGCGAATGGCGCGGTCTTCGCGGTCAACGACGTGAGCTTTACGCTCAGGCGCGGTGAAATTCTGGGCCTGGCGGGTGAGAGCGGCAGTGGAAAATCAACTCTGGCCTACGCGATTGCGCGCCTGCAGCGTCCCCCGGCTCGGGTGACTGGTGGTCGCGTCCTGTACTACCCGCGCGCACGGGAAGGAGAGGCCAACCCGGCCTCTCTCGCGCGGGGCAGGAGAGGCGAGTACGAACTCAATCCCGATGGCAGCATCGATATTCTCCAGATGAGCAGCCGGGATCTGCGCATCTTCCGCTGGAGTGAGCTGGCGATGGTCTTCCAGAGCGCGATGAACGCGCTAAACCCGGTGACGACCTTTGAGGCGCAAATTATGGATACCCTGCGCGTGCACCGTCCCGAGATGAGTAAAGAGCAGCGCCAGGCCCGCGCGGTGGAACTGCTCAGGCTGGTGGGGATTGCACCGGAGCGCATGAAGAGCTATCCCCACGAACTGAGCGGGGGCATGCGCCAGCGCGCAGTGATCGCGATTGCCCTGGCGTTGTCGCCCGAAATCATTATTATGGATGAACCGACAACCGCACTGGATGTCGTCGTGCAGAGAGATATCCTGACGGAGATTATGCGTCTGCGTCAGCAGCTGGGTTTCGCGGTGATCTTTATTACCCACGACCTGTCCTTGCTGCTGGAGGTAGCGGACGAGGTGGTGATTCTCTACGCCGGGCGCATGGTTGAGAAGGCTTCGCGCCGGGCGCTGTACAGGCACCCGCTTCATCCTTACACCGATGGTCTCCTTCATTCGTTTCCCACGCTGGATGGGCCGCTGGTGCGCATGACGGGGATTCCGGGCACGCCGCCAGATTTGCGCCAGGTGCCGGTGGGATGCGTTTTTAACCCGCGCTGTAGCAAGGCGTGGGAGAAGTGTTTCAGGGTGCGCCCGGAACTGAGTAATCCCCCCGGACTGGAAGATGCCAACGAACGGCTGGTGGCCTGTCATCTTTACGGGAATGATAGCCTATTCAGGCCACAGGAGCCGCAGGGCTCTTATCGCGGTCAGGGAGGGAGAGAATGAACGGAACGAGTTTTGCACCGGGTCACGGGTCTGACGTGACGCGAGTGGGGCAGCCGGTGCTGGTGGCTGACCACTTGCGCAAAGATTTTCCCTTGAAACAGTTAATGGGAGGTCGGCGCGTGGTCCAGGCGGTGGAAGACGCGTCGCTGGTACTCTATGCGGGCCAGGCCGTGGCGCTGGTGGGTGAAAGTGGCAGCGGCAAGACGACGGTCGCGCGCATGCTGGCTGGCATGCACACGCCCACGAAAGGCAAGATTGTCTTTCGCAACGAGGAGGTCCATCTCCAACGCGGCCAGGAGTTCAAGCACTATATTCGCCAGGTGCAGTATGTCTTTCAAGATCCTTTCTCATCCTTGAATCCGGCGCATAGTGTGAGGTATCATCTGAGTCGGCCCCTGCGCAGGCACGGGCACGCAGGCGGCACGGTGGAGGTAGAAAAACAGTCGCTGGCGTTGCTGGAGAAGGTCAGTCTGACCCCGGCCAGCCAGTTTCTGGACAAGTACCCACACCAGTTGAGCGGAGGCCAACGCCAGAGGGTTTCGATTGCGCGCTCGCTGGCGGTTGGCCCGTCCGTGGTGCTGGCGGATGAGCCGGTATCGATGCTGGACGTGTCGATCCGCCTGGACATTCTCAATCTACTGCTCAAATTAAAAGAAGAGGAAGGGCTGGCTTTCCTCTTTATTACGCATGATATCGCCAGTGCTCGCTATTTCGCGGAGCAAACGCAGGTCATGTACGCCGGTCAGATGGTCGAGGGTGGCCCTTCTGACGAGGTCATTCGCCAGCCCAAACATCCCTATACCCGCCTGCTGCGTTCAGCTGCGCCTGATCCAGACCGCATGGCGCAGGCCGCGGAGGGGCTGAATGGGTCCGGGGGAACGCCAGAGCGCGGCGAGCCGCCCAGTTTGATTAAGCCGCCGGCTGGCTGCCGTTTCCATCTGCGTTGTCCACACGCCATGGAAGTCTGCCGCCAGAACTTTCCGGCGCGCACCGATTTTGGCGGGGGTCATTGGACTCATTGCCATCTGTATCCACCAACGGGCCAGTCAGGCCGGGCAACATTTTTTCAGGAGGCGAAATGAGCATTCTTGACCATACAGATCCACAATTAGCGGAGGCTGCTGATCTGGCTGCCGCTTTCCCTGCCAATTTCATCTGGGGCGCCGGGACGGCCTCGTATCAGGTAGAAGGGGCCGCGCGGGAAGAGGGGCGCGGCCCCTCGATCTGGGACTGGTTCTCGGCCACGCCAGGCAAGGTTCATAACGGCGACACCGGCGATGTCGCAATCGACCAGTACCATCGTTATCCCCAGGACATCGCGCTGGTGCAAGAACTGGGCCTGGAAGCGTATCGCTTCTCAGTCTCCTGGTCGCGCGTATTGCCCGGAGGCACCGGCGCGGTCAACGAGGCCGGCCTGGACTACTATGACCGCCTGGTCGACACACTGCTGGCCCACGGCATCAAGCCAGTGACCACGCTCTACCATTGGGACCTGCCGCTGGCGCTCTACCAGCAGGGCGGCTGGGTCAACCGCGACACCGCCTATGCTTACGCCGATTACGCTGAAATCGTGGCCAAACGCCTGGGCGACCGCGTCTCCATGTGGCAGACGCACAACGAACCCTGGTGCGTGGCCTACCTGGGCTATGGCAGCGGCGACCACGCCCCCGGCCACCGGGAATGGCCAGTCGTAGGCACGGTCGGGCATCATGTACTGCTCTCGCATGGCCTGGCGGTGCCGCGCATCCGCGCGCACAAACTGCCCGAGGCCCGAGTCGGCATCACCCTCAACTTTACCCCAGGCTACGGAGCTGACGAGCAGCCCGCGACCCTGGCCAGGGTCGCGCAGGCGAAGCGCGAGGACCGCTGGTTCACCGACCCGCTCTTCCGCGGCGTCTATCCCGCGGGACTCTTCGCCGATCTCAACACCAACCCGCCGCCGATCAAAGACGGCGACATGGAGATCATCTCCACGCCCATCGACTTTCTTGGTGTCAATAACTACACGCGCACAGTCTTCCAGGCCAGCGCGGACGGCAACCGCAGCGAGCCTATCCAGGTGCCAGACGCGCTTTATACCGAAATGCCCTGGGAGGTCTACCCCAACGGCCTGCGCGACCTGCTCGTCTGGCTCAACGAGGAATACGCGCCCGCGGCCCTCTACGTCACCGAGAACGGCGCGGCCTTCGCCGACACCTGGGACGGCGGCGACGAAGTGCGCGATCCCCTGCGCGTCGGCTACCTGCGCGACTACCTGCGTGCCACCAGCCAGGCCATCGAACAGGGCGCGCCGGTCAAAGGCTACTTCGTCTGGTCATTGATGGATAATTTTGAGTGGGCTTATGGGTATAGCAAGCGCTTCG
>DASVMX010000039.1:0-2754 GCA_036384215.1 Ktedonobacteraceae bacterium
ATCGCTCTCTCTTTCCTCGTCACTGTTGTTTGACTACCACCTGTCTCCTATCTGTCTTCCTATCTCTCTGCTTTTGCCGGGGCAACTGTGCTACAATAGGGACAATCTCAAGCTGTCAATTTACAGAATAGGGGCAATAGATGGAGTATGCAGTCCTTGGCGGCGGCGCGTTAGGTTTGGGTACCGCCTATCGTCTGACGCAGGCAGGCCACACGGTGATACTGTTTGAGCAAGAGACGATGGTGGGAGGGCTTGCATCCGGCTTCCGCGTGGGCGATGCCTGGCTGGAGAAGTTTTATCACCACATTTTTCGCACCGATACGACCATTATCAAGCTCATTGACGAGCTGGGCCTGGGTGACCGCCTGGAGTGGTCGCATCCCCGCACGGTTTTTCTGATCAATGGACAATTTCACCAGTTCGATTCGCCGCTGACCCTGCTGAAATTTCAGCCGCTGCGCTTCCACGAGCGACTGCGCGTTGGTGCAATTGGCGCGCTACTCAAGGTTACGGATTCCAAACTCTACGAGGGCAAGACGGCTACGCCCTGGCTGCGCCGCGCGATGGGCAAACGTCCTTTTGATCTGCTCTTTCAGCCGCTCTTCGAGTGCAAGTTTGGTACGCTGGCAGATCAGATCGCGCTGCCCTGGTTCTGGGCGCGTTTCCACGACCGCACCACGCAGCTCGGCTATCTGCGCGGCGGCTTCCAGTTGATCTATGAAGCGCTGGCAGAGCGCATTCAGCAGCGCGGCGGCAAACTCCTGCTGGGCACGCGCGTGGAACAGGTAAAGCAGCAGGACGATGGACGCTGGCAGATAGACACCTCGCAGGGCACGTGGAGCTTTGACCGCGTGGTCTCAACCCTGCCCACACGCCTGACCTGCCGCCTGGTGCCCGCGCTGCCGGACGACTACAGAAAGCGCTACGACTGGGGCCAGGCCTATGGCGCGCAGTGCGTCATTCTCTCGTTGGACCGCCAGGTAACAAGCGATAGCTACTGGATTAACGCCGTCGATCCCGGTTATCCCTTCACCAGCCTGGTCGAACACACCAACTATCGCCCCACCTCCGAGTACGGCGGGCGCCACCTGATCTACCTGGGCAACTATCGCGCCATGAACGACCCCCTTTTCAGCATGAGCAAAAACGAACTCCTGGCCGAATTTCTGCCTCACATCAAACGCCTCAACCCGGCCTTCGATCCCTCCTGGGTGCAGGAGAGCTGGCTCTTCCAGGCGCCCTTCGCCCAACCAATCGTCACTACCGATTACCGCGAACACATCCCGCCCCTGCGCACTCCGCTCCCCGGCCTCTGGGTAGCCAACATGTTCCAGGTCTATCCCCACGACCGCGGCCAGAACTACTCGTTTGAACTGGTCGACAGACTTCTACGAGAAATGAATTAAGCAAACAGGGAGGCAAGCTCCCAATTTACAAAGAGAAATGTGCAGGACCGGCTGTGCCGGTCCTGCACATTTCTCTTTGTAAATTGGGAGCTTGCCTCCCTGGCTATTGGGTGATCGGGGCGCTGGCGAGTTCGCGGACCAGGGCGTTGAACTTTGTGGCTTGCTCGTCCTGGAGCTGCTGGCTGCTGCGGTCGAGGATACGCGTCTCAATTTTGGGATTGACCTGCTTGTAGGCCGCGCTGGACTCGTTGGGCGGCACTTCTTCTTCACGGCCCCAGATAGCGACGACGGGAACGCGCAGGCGGGCCAGAGGCTCGTGGATGTCTACCGCGAGGTCTTTGCCCAGCAGCGAGGCGCTGGGATAGTAGCTGTTCTCCTGGTGCGCGCTGCTAAAAACATACTCGACCAGTTGGTCGGTGATCAGACCGGGATTGTGATAACCCCGGCGGTCATAGTAACCCTGAATAGCAGGGCGCGAGGTGAAAACGTTATAGGCAAACTCGCCCACGATTGGCAGGCGCAGCAGCACGCGCAGCGCGCTGTGCGTCAGGTCGGGCAACGGCTCCTGTAGCAGATCAGCCGCTGGCGAGACCAGGATCAGCTTCTCAAACAACTGCGGGCGACGATAGGCGCACATCACTGCGTACGCGCCTGACAGGCCGTGCGCCGCTACTAGCGCGGGCTGGCCAATCACTTCTTTCAGAAAATCTCCAATCAAGTCAATATACGTCTCCGCGCTATAGCTGATCGGCGGGCGGTCCGAAAGCCCGAAGCCCAGCAAATCGAGCGCGTAGACGCGGAAATTTTCGGCCAGCACATCCACATTTTTGCGCCATTCAAACGAAGAAGCGCCCGGCGCGAAGCTATGGATCAACACCAGCGGCTTCGCCTCGCGCGCCCCCTTCACCTGGTAAAAAACATCGCCATATTTCCAGGGATAGCGTTTCTCCTCACCCGTCAGAACCGTATTCAGTTCTCCCGCCTGCGAGATCGTCAGCTTATTCACCAGCACCATCGCCCCCAATGTCCCCCCAATCGCCAGCCCGGCGGTCAGGATCTTACCTGCCAGTTTCATCTCTCTTTTCTCCTACAAACATCTTGCCAAACAAATAACAATTTCTTCTCTACACTATTATCTTATCCCAAACTGCAAAAGCATGGGCGCATCTTCTCATTGACCTCAACCATAAATCAATTACGCGCTGAGGCACCAGAATATACTATAACATCGCTTTTTGTAGAACACAACGAAGGCAAGCTCCGGTGCAGGGCTATTTACTTCTCGCACCTCATCAAAGCCAGACCCCACCCAAAGATTTAAAAGGTGTTTTTCGGGCAGGGGGTGGGT
>DASVMX010000040.1:0-10398 GCA_036384215.1 Ktedonobacteraceae bacterium
CTTCTTAGGTGGCTTCGGTAGCTTCGGTGGCTTCGGTGGCGACCGTGGCTTCGGCAACCGCTGCGGTAGTGCGATTGCTCGTGCCCACGTTGGTATCCACAGTGCTTTCTTTGACCACAACGACGACTAACTCTCCACTGGTCAACCAGTATCTCGTGATCCGGCTCTGAGCCTGTATACGCGCGCGGCGCCTGTACAGTTGGTCAGGGCAGAGGAGAGGAATCGTCGGGGATTAGTGTAAGGCGTCAGCGAGACGCCGGACAACCGAGTATTTATCCCCTCTTCTGCCAATGCCGGGGCAGCAGGCCGCTCAGGATTGTCCTGAGCGGCCTACTTTTTGCCCGGAGGTTGAGTGGATGCGCTATAATGGAGCGTGCATTTTGCAAAAGGAGTTTTTATTACCATGTTTGAGACACGTTTCATTGGCCAGAGTTTTCCTGCTTTTTCTATCGAGGTTGAGCGAGCCAAGTTGCACGAATTTGCCCTGGCTGTTGGCCAGGACGATCCCATCTATCATTCGCGGCAGGCAGCCCGCGAGGCTGGTTATGAGGATGTACAGATGTTGCCGACTACGCCCACGCAATTCGAGTTCTGGGGCAATCCGGGCTGGATGGAGCGCCTGCGCGAGATTGGTTTGAATACCACGCGTCTGCTGCACGCGGAGCAGGATTTTGCCTATCTGGGTTCGATTGTGCCGGGGGATGTCTTAACCGCTGTCACGACAGTGGTGGACGGAAAAGCGCGGCGCGGCCTGGATATGGTGACTCTGGAGACGCGCTATACCAACCAGCGCGGCGAACACGTGCTGACCGCGCAGATGAAAGTGGTTGTACGCGAATAAGGCCGAAGTGGCAGAGAGATCTGGTAGATATGCTATAATCAAAGAAAACAATGCAGCTTATAGCCAGAATTGAGGCATCGTATGTCCCGGAGACAAGATGATTTTGCCGAATACAGCCTCGTAGAGTATTCCCAGCCATCGTACGCAGATCCGCATTTTTACGATCCACGCCCGGAAGACCCTGCCGCGCCTCACCAGGTCTTTGTGGAGCCTCCAGCGATTGAGGAGACCGCGCCTGCCCGGCAGGGAGAGGGCTTGTCAGACGAGTATCACAGTCCATACGCGCTGGAGCACTACACGACGGACGTTGGTGAGGAGCAGCGAGCAGCGGGAGAGAGGGGGACAGTGGATGGTCCAGGCGCCGAGCGTAATAAAAAGAGAAAGCGCCTGGCAGGCCTGGGAGGCCTGGGGGCGACGCTGATCGGTTTGCTGGTCAAGTTTAAAACCTTGCTGGTGATTCTGTTTGATATCAAATGGGTGGCATTTCTGGGAAAATTTGGCCTGGCCAGCCTTTCGGCGCTGGCCTCGGTGGTTATTTACGCGCAGCTTTTTGGTTGGGGCTTTGGCGTGGGCCTGGTGCTGCTGCTGTTTATTCACGAAATGGGTCACGCGCTGGTCATGAAGCTCAAGGGTATACCAGTTGGGGGCATGATCTTTATTCCCCTGCTCGGCGCGGCGGTCTTTATGCGACGCATGCCCAATAACGCGCGCGACGAAGCCGAGGTGGGGATTGCTGGCCCGGTCGCGGGCGCGCTGGCCTCGCTGGCCTGTCTGCTGATCGCCCACGCGCAGTTTGACGCCACGGGTCTGCCGGGTATCTGGGCGCCGCTGGCCTACTTCGGGTGTTTTATGAACCTGTTTAACCTGATTCCCATCGTGCCATTTGACGGAGGGCGCGTGTTAGCCGCCATCGACCGGCGCATCTGGCTGCTCGGCTTTCTGGTGCTGGTTGCCATTCAAATCTGGGAGTGGATGACGGGCAGTTCCTCCATCTGGTTGATGATTTTCATTTTAATCGCGGCGACCGATTTCTGGACGCGGCGCCGTATGGGCAAATCGGCGCAGGGGCAAGCGTATTATGCTGTACCGGTGGGCGAGCGCATTGTCATCGGGCTGGCCTATTTTGCCCTGGCTGCCGCGCTGGTCATGGGCATGACGCTGGCGCATTCCATGATGGTGTTTAACTAGGGCAAGAGCAGGAGAAGCACGAGCGCTTGTGCTTCTCCTGCTCTTGCCCTGGTTAATTTCGTACTTCGACGCCGGCCATCTGCTCAAGCACTTTCAGGAGCGAGGTATAGTCCTCGCGACCATAACCTGCTGCGCGTGCCATTTCGTAGAGCTGGCGTGAGAGCGCGGTCATGGGAATCGCGGTGTGGTTTTCCGCCGCCAGGTCCAGGGCCAGCCCCAGATCTTTGTGCAGCAGATCGGTCATAAAGCCGGGCTGGAAGCTGCCGTTGAAGGCACGCAGGGGAAACTGCGTGGAGAGCTGCCAGCTCGCGCCCGCGCTGACGCCAATGATTTTTGCCATGGTCTCGACATCTACCCCGGCCTTGACGCCCATGACAAAGGTTTCGGCAATCGAGGCCGCGATTGCGCCAACCAGGCTGTTATTGACAAGCTTGACAATTTCGCCCGCGCCCTGTGGCCCGACATAGAAGATATTTTCTGCTTTGCCCATGGCTTCGAGCACGGGGCGCGCTCGCTCAAAGACATCTTTCTCGCCGCCAACCATGACAGTCAGGGTGCCATTGACGGCGCCCTGTGAGCCGCCGCTGACCGGGGCGTCCAGGAAGTGCACATTTCTGGTTGCGGCCAGTTCACCCAGTTTGCGGCTGGTAGCCGGGGCAATGGTGCTCATATCAACGATGGTCAGCCCCTTGCGCGCCCCTGCGAGGACGCCCTGTTCGCCTGTTATGACCTCTTCAACTTCGGGTGAATTGGGCAGCATAGTGATGACGATGTCCGAGGCCATGGCTACAGCGCGTGGCGAGGGTGCCTGCTTCGCGCCGGCCTGCAGGGTTTCCTGAACTTCCCCTTTTTCTGGATGGCGCGTGAAGATGGTGACGTGATGGTCCGCTTTCAGCAGATTGAGCACCATCGGACGCCCCATCACTCCGATACCGATAAAACCGACTTGCATAGCTTTTCAATTCCTCTTTTCTTTATTATTCCATCTCGACCAGCACAGCTCCCCCTTTGACTACATCCCCTTCTTTGTAGTGGACGTGACGTACCGTGCCAGCGCGGGGAGCTGCGATGGTATGTTCCATTTTCATGGCTGTGAGAATGAGTAGCACCTGGCGCGGCTCAACTGCCTGACCATCCTGGACCTGCACTTTCACAATTGTGCCAGCCATGGGCGCGGTCAGCGCCTGCTGCGCGTGCTCGCCCGCGCCGCCGCGCGCGCTGTTCTCGACACTGGGAGGTAACTGGCGAGCCAGGCGGATAACCTGCCCGTTTATGCTGACCAGTATGGCCTCTGCCTGGCGCAGAATGTACAGACGCCTCTGCTCCTGACCGCGCTTGAGCAGAATAAGCTGCTCTGGTCCGCGGGTATAACTCAGATGTTCAGCGGGCTGCTCATTGATACGTACCTGCCAGGAGTTTTTCTGGCCAGCACCTGGCGCGATAGTCACGCGATAGCGTTGTTCTTGATAAGTATAAATCGCTCCGCGCGTTTCGCCAACCATGCGCCACGGCCCCAGCGCGCGCCAGGGATCGCGCGCGCGTGGCTCCGGTGGAGTGCTCAGTTCCAGCAAAGCCGCCGCGTAGAGCGCGTTTGTCAGAGCGTCTCCGTCGCGGGCAAGCTCGCCCGGCTCCAGCAGCGCGTGTTCTTCCAGGAAACTGGTGGCGGTCTGTCCTTCGCGGTAGGCGGGATGTTCGGCAATGGCCTGGAGCAGAGCCAGGTTGGTGGTGACGCCAAAGACCACCGTGTCTGAGAGCGCGGCACGCAGGCGAGCGATGGCCGCGGCGCGCGTTTCTCCAAAAACGATCAACTTGGCAATCATTGGATCGTAGAATTGCGAAATCTCATCGCCGCTGGAGATCCCGCTATCCACGCGCACGCCGGGTCCGCCGGGCTCGTGAAATTGCGCAACAGTGCCGGTTGAAGGGAGAAAGCCCTGTTCGGGATTTTCCGCGTAGAGGCGCGCCTCAATCGCGTGGCCGCGTGGGCTGATTTCCTCTTGCTTGAGGGCCAGCGGCTCCCCGGCAGCGATCAGGAGCTGGTGGCGCACCAGGTCAAGGCCATTCACCAGTTCTGTGACCGGGTGCTCAACTTGCAGGCGCGTATTCATTTCAAGGAAGTAGAAGCGCCGGTCCTCGTCAAGCATAAACTCAAGTGTTCCCGCGTTGACATAACCCGCGGCCTGCGCGATACGAACCGCTGCGGCGCCCATTTCAGCGCGCAGTTCGGGAGTCAGCGCGACCGAGGGGCTCTCCTCGACGATCTTCTGATGGCGGCGCTGGATCGAGCACTCGCGCTCGCCCAGGTGGATCAGCGTCCCCTGCTGATCGCCTAGCACCTGGATTTCGATATGGCGTGGACGCAGGATCAGGCGTTCCAGGAAGACCGTGGCGTTTCCAAAAGCGGCCTGTGCTTCGCGGCGCGCGCCCGCGAGTTGTTCCAGAAACTCGCCCCGCATGTGGACCTCGCGCATCCCCTTGCCGCCGCCGCCAGCCGAGGCCTTGATCAACAGCGGAAAACCCATTTTCAGGGCTTCTTGTAACAGGGCTGCGTCGTCCTGGCTTTCGCCATTATAGCCGGGGATGGTAGGAGCGTTAACCGAGTTCGCGAGCTGTTTAGCTGCGATCTTCGAGCCCATCAGGCGCATCGCCGCAGCTGGTGGGCCGATAAAGACCAGGCCACCCGCTTCGCAGGCCTCGACAAAAGAGGTATTTTCCGAGAGGAAGCCATAGCCAGGATGAATGGCCTCGGCGCCGCTCTGGCGGGCGACTTCGATGATCTTTTCGGCGCGCAAATAGCTCTGCGTGGCGGGGGCAGGGCCGATTGCATACGCCTCGTCCGCCTCGCGCACGTGACGCGCCGCGCGGTCGGCCTCGGAATAGACCGCGACCGTCGCGATACCCATTTCGCGGCACGTCGCCATAATGCGCACCGCGATCTCGCCGCGGTTGGCAATCAGAATTTTCTTAAACATAGTTTTCTAAATGCTCCAACGCGGTTTCCGTTTTTCCAGGTAGGCTTTGAGACCCTCCTGACCTTCCTCGCTGACGCGCAGGTGCGCGATGGTTTCGGCGGTAATCGCGCGCGCGGCATCATCATCCAGGTCGCCGATGTCGCGCGCCAGAGCTTTGCAGGCACGCAAGGCATAAGGACCGCCGCCGAGCAGTTCTTTCACCATGTTGTCCACTTCCGCGTCCAGTTCGGCAGGCGCGACCACCGTATGGACCAGGCCGATCCCGCGAGCCAGAGCAGGCGTGAAGCGTTCGCCGGTCACAAAGAGCCGGCGCGCCCAGGATGGGCCAATTTTGCGCACCACATAGGGCGAAATCACCGCAGGCGCGATGCCCAGCTTGACTTCGCTAAAGGCCAGGCGTGCGCTCTCCGCCGCGATCACAATATCGCATACCGCCAGCAGGCCCAGTCCCCCGCCCATAGCTGCGCCGTTGACTCGCGCCACCAGCGGGATCGGGAAGGTATTGATAAGTTCAAAAGTCGAAGCCAGTTGCAGGGCTTCCTCCTGGTTTTGCTCCTGCGTCGCGCGGGCAGCCGCCTGCATCATCTCCAGGTCCGCCCCCGCGCTAAACGACTTGCCCGCGCCTGTCAAAACGACCCCTGATAGCGAGTCATCCTGACTCAACTCATCAAAGGCAATTTTCAGATCGCTCAGTAACTGCGTGTTCAGCGCGTTATGAACTTCCGGGCGATTCATCGTAACCGTGGCAATGCGATGCCCGTAACTGCGCTCAACAGTTACCGTTGGGTAGATAGTGATAATAGTCATCACCTGCTCCTTTGTAGTGTGATGCGTGAAATGAGTGCGCTGGTCTTTTATGAAAGAAATTGCTCAAGACCGGGAGCAAAGCTTCCGGGAATGAATTCCACCATAGCATATTACATGCGAAACACGCCAAACGGCGTCTCGGGCATGGGTGCGTTTAGCGAGGCCGCGATACCCAGGCCGAGGACTGTACGCGTATCGCGAGGATCGATAATGCCATCGTCCCACAGGCGGGCCGTGCTGTAGTAAGGATTGCCTTCTTTCTCGTATTTTTCCAGCGTTGGGCGTTTAAACTCGGCTTCTTCCTCGGGAGTCATACGCCGGCCCTTTACGGCCAATCCTTCCTGGCGCACCGTCGCCAGCACGCTTGCCGCCTGCTCGCCGCCCATGACCGAGATGCGCGCGTTGGGCCACATCCAGAGCTGGCGGGGCGAGTAAGCGCGTCCGCACATGCCGTAGTTGCCCGCGCCAAACGAGCCGCCGATAATCACTGTAAAGCGCGGTACAGGCGCGTTGGCCACTGCCATGACCATCTTGGCCCCATCCTTGGCGATGCCGCCGTTCTCGTATTGTTTGCCGACCATAAAGCCGGAGATGTTTTGCAGGAAGACAAGCGGCGTCTGGCGCTGGGCGCAGAGTTCGATAAAATGCGTGGCCTTCAGCGCGCTTTCGGAGAAAAGGATGCCATTATTGGCGATAATACCAACGGGATAGCCCATCAGGCGCGCGAAGCCGCAGACCAGGGTTGTGCCGTAGAGCGCCTTGAACTCGTGGAAGCGGCTGCCATCCACCAGGCGAGCGATAACCTCGCGTACATCGTAGCTCTTGCGGCCATCGCGCGGTACCAGGCCATAAAGCTCGGCGGGATCGTAGAGCGGCGGCTCCGGTTCGCTGATCTCCCAGGGAAAATACTTGCGCCGGTTGAGATTGGCCACGATTTCGCGGCAGATAGCCAGCGCGTGTTCATCGTTCAGCGCGTAATGGTCGGTCACGCCCGATATGCGGCTATGAACATCCGCCCCGCCCAGTTCCTCGGCAGTCACCTCCTCGCCGGTGGCAGCTTTGACCAGCGGTGGCCCGCCCAGGAAAATCGTACCGTTGCCGCGCACAATCACCGTCTCGTCGCTCATTGCCGGTACATACGCGCCACCGGCGGTGCAGGAGCCCATCACCGCCGCGATCTGCGGAATACGCTGGCTGGACATACGCGCCTGGTTATAGAAAATGCGCCCGAAGTGGTCGCGATCGGGGAAAACATCGGCTTGGAGCGGCAGGAAAGCCCCGCCGGAATCGACCAGGTAGATACATGGCAGGTGGTTCTGCTCCGCGATTTCCTGCGCGCGTAGATGTTTCTTCACGGTCATCGGATAGTACGTGCCGCCCTTGACTGTCGCGTCATTGGCCACAATCACGCACTCCTGGCCTTCAACCACGCCAATACCAGTTACGATACCGGCGGAGGGCGCGTCATTATTATACATATCCCACGCGGCCAGGGGACTGAGTTCCAGAAAAGCCGTATCGGGATCGCACAACAACTGCACCCGCTCGCGCGCAAGCAGCTTATTGCGCTTGCGATGCTTCGTGATTGCTTCGAGTCCTCCGCCCTGCTGCACCTGCTCGGTGTGAGCGCGCAGTTCGCTCAGCAGATCCTGAAAATACGCGCGATTGGCCTCAAACTCAGTGCTCTGGCGATCCACGCGGGATTCTAAAATACTCATGAGAATCTCTTTCCTCTTCGACAACAGCTAGTGGCGGTTCGCTCCAACTGCCCCTTTCCCTCCAACCAGAAAAGTCGTGCCGCCCTCACCTCACGCGAAACGCCCCATTGCGTCTCGCCCTTGCAGAATAGCACCGCGTGAGAAGAAGCGTCAAGAGAAGAGCATGAAACAAGCACGCCGGAATATTTTTCCGGCGTGCTTGCGAAAATGGTCAGGGGCACTAGGCGCGTTTAGATGTTCTCGTCGGTGCGTGAGGGGTGCTCATTGCCTTTCAGCGAGCGGTCAACTTTCCGCTCGACACTGCCTCCCGCGGCCTGGGCTTTGCCGCCCACTTCGCGCGCGGCGCCTTTGGCCTGCATCTTGCGCTTACCCAGCACCTCACCGGTTTTGCGCTCGACGCGGCCCGCCGTCTCTTTGAGCTTGCCCTTGACGGTATCTTTTTTGCCCTGAGTTCCCAGGGATTCCTGATCTTCATAATCAGCCATATATGCGCACTCCTTTCCATAGCACACTACCTACAATGACTGGTACATCCGCGAAATCGCTTCACTGGTCTGTTGAAGGTCTCGCTTTTGGCCGTACTCTCTATATACCCCTCTACCTCTCAAAAGGGATACATGTATCAAAGGCGATGTGCAGAGCACCAGTTGCCGGGGATTTTACAATATAGGCGATGGCTTGTAACGCCTACCTGTAATCCATAGCGAAAAAAAGAACTCTGGAAAGGAGTTGCGGCACGGTCTATGTGGCCTTCAGAGTATGAGGGTGAACAGCAGAGCCTGGAGTGGCTGGCGGAGATTTATCGCGCATATGCTGGTGAATTGCAACGCTACATTTATAGCAAAGTGGGCGAGCACACACTGGCCGAGGATCTGACCAGTACGGTCTTTCTCAAGGCGCTGCGCTGGCTGCGCACGGGCCAGGGCACCGAGGGGGCGCGCGGCTGGCTCTACGCGACGGCGCGCACGACAATCGCCGATCACTGGCAGGCGCTGGGTCAATATGAAGCGCAGCCGTTGAGCGAGCTGGAGACGCGCTTTGCCTTCCAGGTGGGGAGCGACGAGCAAGCAGGACAGCAGGCCGCGCTGCGCGTACAGCGCCTGCTGAGTCTGCTGCCTGAACGCGAGCGCAATGTCTTGATGCTGCGCTATCTGCGGGGTTACAGTGCCGCCGAGATCGCCGAGGCGTTAGGGACAAACGCGGGCCATATTCGCGTGCTGCAATTGCGTGCTTTGAGGCGCGCGGCCCAACTGGAGAGTCAGGAAAGGAAAGAGTTTGCTATGCAGGAAGAACAGGAGTCGCCGTTCGACGCCTGTGTGCGTCAACTGAGCACAGAGAGTCGACGAGCGCTGGACCTGGCGCGAGACGAGGCGATTACACTGAACCATAACTTTATCGGCACCGAACATCTGCTCTGGGGTTTGCTTACAGAAGGCAGTCTGACCAGCTTTTTTGCTCCTCTGGGCATCGTAGCCGAACGGATACACAGCGGTATTGTCTTCATTTTTGAACGGATGACGCAAGCGCAGCAAGGACAGTCAGCTTATCAGGGAGCGCCCGCGGCGGACGCGGACGCGCTCAAACTCCTCACGCCACGCGCGCGGCAGGTAGTTGTGCTGGCAGGTGAGGAGATAAAGCGCCTGGGAGTGCCAGAGATTCGCCCGGAGCACCTGCTGCTTGGCATCATGAATGAAGGCGAGGGGATTGGAGCAGGCCTGCTGAGGTCGTTGAGCGTTAGCCTGGTGCAGGCGCGAGCGGCCCTTGTTCCCGCTGAGTCAGGTCAGATCTGTTCATTCTGCGGGCGTTCAGGTTCACAGATCAAACGCATCTTTCCAGCGGAGAGAGGGCCGGGGGCCGCGACCACCTCGGACGCATTGATCTGTGATCGGTGCGTGGAGCGTTTCCACAGTTTGCTACACCAGGCTTAAGCCCGAACTTCCCATCCATCTGAGAGGTGGATGGGGAGTTCCCTCTAGAATGGCTAAGCTTCACGCCCGGACCGTTGGACTGGTGCCGCTTCAGCATCAGTCGCCGGGGGAAGAGGCGAGGTGCAGAAAGCGCAGCGCGTTGCCTGCAAAGGAATGGATTGCAGGCAGTAAGGACAGTCGCGCGTCTCGGGGGCTGTGACGACAGGAGGATTATAGCGGGTCATCAGGGCCGCGACCGGGCGTACTATAAAGAAATAGAGCACAGCCGCCACAATCACAAAGCTAAGTACAGCGTTAATGAATGCGCCAAGATTAATCACCACATCAGGTTTCCCGGCATAGGGAACCTGCCATTTTAAGCCCGCCAGAGAAGTTCCTGGAACTGGGATAAGCGGAGTGATGATGTTGCCAACGAGCGAATTGACAACCGAAGTAAAAGCAGCGCCAATCACAATGCCAATGGCCAGGTCGACCACATTGCCACGCAGAATAAAGGTTCTGAAGCCACCAAGCGTATCTTTGGCATAATGGGTCACATGCCCAAACTCATTCCTCCAATTGTGCTGGCGCTGATCAGTTGTAGACATAATTCCATCCTTTGCTAGCTATCATCTTTTCCAGAGAGCCGGAGAAGATACCGGGAACAATGTGCCTTTTTTATGCCACGTGAGAAATTCAGGAGTGGAGACAGCATGGTACCAAAAAAGCAGAAATCGCGGCTTGGCGCGATTTCTGCTTTTTTGATGGCTACCTGGTAAAGAACTTGTTGAATAGAGCTATTCTTGGGCCGGAGCTGCTTCGCCAGCAGCGGCGCTGGCAGCATCCTTTTCCAGGGCGGTTGTCGCCTTTTTGACGATACTTTCGGCGAGCTTCTCAGAGAGTTTTTCCAGTGATTCGGGTAGGATGAGCACTGGTTCGTTTTCCTCATTTTTTTCTGCTTTATC